>JAUTCS010000070.1 GCA_030673825.1 Verrucomicrobiota bacterium JB024
AGGGAGGTGCGATACGATCCGGATTGACTGGTTTCATCCCGGAAATTAATACCTCGCCGCACTGTAGTTAAGCTCCCCCGGCGTTTTTTTGTTTAACGCCTTTTCCGCTTAACAGAGCGGGCCCTTAACGAGCCGCCGTGCTCGGGGCCTGCTCGCCGAGAATGCTCGTCCAGTCGTTTTTGATGCTGACGACGGACCAGCCGCGGTTCTTCGCCAGGGCGAGCAGCTCCTCGGTGGGGTAGGCATACTCGCGGGTGGCGTCATCGTGGTTGATGACGAGGCAGAGGCTCTGGTAGGGACTGTGGTCGGCGTAGATGAGCATTTCGTAGTCGGCCATGGAGTTGCCCGCGACGAAGACCGGCCCCTTGCCCAGCGTTTCACGGATGTTCTCGGCCTTGCCCGTGAGCCAGTTATCCGGCTCACGGAAGTACGACCCCTGGATGAAGGTCGGCCCCTCCGAGTCGAACTCGATGGCGACGCGGCTGCCGATGATCTCGTGCGGGTGAATGCTGTGGAGCTTCTGGGACTGCAGGGCGCGGATGAATTCCGTCTGCGTGCCCGATACCAGATAAATCATAAAGCCATGCTCGCGCAGCGTGTCCACCAGTTCGAGCATCGGCTGGTAGAGCGTGTCCTTGTACGCGACGCCGAAGCGCGGATGCCGCTGGCTGCGCAGAAAGTGTTCAGAGTTTTTGCGGTACTCTTCCAGGCCCATGCCCTCGACCGCCTTGATCAGGATCTCGGCCTGATTCTCACGGATGTAGGTCTCGTCGTTGGCCATGGCGGCCTTCCAGGGCTGCTTCTCCTGGAGCGACGGGTCCTTGAGCGCCTGATCGCGCAACTGCTGGAGCGCGAAGGCGACCTGCGCCAGCTGCGGCTCCTCGACTATCAGCGTGCCGTCGAGGTCGAGCGCGGCGATGCGGTCTTCCTTCGGGATAAAGCCCGGATGGGTCGGATTGTCAGCGTTTTTGAGGAAGGTCAGGATTTGCGCCTTGATGGCGTTATCCTTCCAGCTGGGCAAAGGATCCAGGCTTTGGCGGGTGAGATTGCGGAACCCGAAGGCGGTCCCGGCGCCTGTCAGCAGAACCAGCATGGTCATGAACAGGGGCGTGATTGCGGTAAGCCGTAAGTAACGCATGTGGAACATGTATAGCATAAACTAGGCCGCGATGGAGGGCGAGAGAAGCCTAAATTTCCGTTACGGTTGTGAAAACACGCTTGGCGGGGCTTTGCTCCGAGGCTAGGCTGGAGGCCTGTTCATGCATACCCGCTATACCCCCACCTTGCTTTTAGTCGCCCTGTTGTTGAGTCCATTCATGCTGTCGGCGCAGGATCCCGGCCTTTCGGATATCCTGCGCAAGCACCGACGGGCGCAGGCCGATGTCACTAAACTCTACGGAGCCGACACCCTTCGGCTCAAGGGCGTGACCGTGCAGCAGGGGCAGAGCTACGACTTCACCCTGTTCAAGAAGTCGCCCGATCTGCTCCGCTATGAAATTAGCTACAAGGAGCGTAATTTTGTCATTATCTACGACGGCAAGCGCGGCTACTACTGGTCGCCCGACGAGCCGGACCGCCCCGTCCAGATCGCCAGCGGCATGCAGGACCTGCTCCTGCGCCAGGAGGCTTACTTTGACGGTCCGTTGCTCAACGCCGGGGCGCGTGGTTTCGCGATGAATTACAAGGGCCTGTACGAACTGCCCGACCTCCCCAATCCGGTACACTACATCGAGCTGCGCGGCACCCGTGGCGAGGGGCTGATGGACGTTTTTCTCGACTCGGTCTCGTACCTGGAAGTGATGCGGACCTTCCGCCCCACCGAGGCGGACACACCGCTGGTTACGCGTTTCAGTGATTTCCGCACGGTTGAGGGCTTTACCATTCCGTTCCGGATCGACAACTCCTACCACGACCAGCCGCTCTCCCAGACCCGTGTGATCGAGGCCGATGTCAACGCCGGCATCCTCGGTTTCTTCTTCGAGTTGCCCAAGGATAAACGCTGAGCGGGTCCGCCTCGTAATTCGAAGACACGACCTGATGCTTCCAAGGCGCACAGCGCCAAGAGCAAAGTTTTTTGGGAAGAGCGCGAGAAACCCTTTTGTTCACAAAAGGGTTTCTCGCCTATATTAACCAAAACCCTGCCTAGTCCCGCTGGTCCTTGTCGTTCTCGCGCAGGATCGTTTCGTTGCGTGAGCGCTGGTCGTCGGCCCGCTGCATGAAGACCGTCTGCGCGCAGAAGCCCTGTTCGCTCTTGGCACCGGGTGCCGGGCGGTAGGCACCGTTGGCCTGGAGGAGAGTGGCGGTGGTGTCCTTGAGGAAGGCCGGGAGGATGTCCTCGGTGATCTCGCGCTTGAGCTCGGGGTCCGCCACGGGAAACACGCACTCGATGCGCCGGAAAAAGTTTCGCGGCATCCAGTCGGCGCTGCCCAGGAAAATCTCGGGCTCACTCCCGGCGTTTTCAAAGTAGTAGATGCGGCTGTGCTCCAGGTAGCGGCCAAGGATGCTGCGCACGGTGATGTTTTCGCTCAGGCCGCGGACACCGGGAACCAGCCCGCAGATGCCGCGCACGATCAGCTCGATCTTCACGCCCGCCTGCGAGGCGGCGTAGAGGTTGTCGATGGTTTCCTTTTCGATCAGGCTGTTGGTCTTGGCCACAATGCGGGCGGGCTTGCCCGCCTTGGCGTTGCTGGTCTCGCGCTGGATGAGCGCCTGCATACGCGAATGCAGGTTGAACGGCGCGACCATCAGATTCTCGAAATGCGGGGAGCGTGAGAAGCCCGTCAGCGTGTTGAACAGGTCTGCCACCTCGGCGGTGACTTCCTCGCGGGCGGTGAAAAAGCTCAGGTCCGTGTAGAGCCGGGCGGTCTTCGGGTTGTAGTTACCGGTACCCAGGTGGCAATAGCGGCGCAGCCCGTCGGCCTCGCGCCGGACGACTAGGCAGCACTTGCAGTGGGTTTTTAAGCCGACCAGCCCGTACACCACATGCACGCCGACCTCCTCCAGCTCGCGGGCCCACTGGATATTGTTGGCCTCGTCGAAGCGCGCCTTGAGCTCGACCAGCGCGGTGACTTGCTTGCCGTTTTCGGAGGCCTGCTTGAGCGCCTCGATGATGGGCGAGTCCCCGCTGGTGCGGTAAAGCGTCTGTTTGATGGCGAAGACCTGCGGGTCGCGCCCGGCCTCGCGCAGGAAGTCTACCACCGGGTTGAACGAGTCGTACGGGTGGTGCAGCAGGAAGTCCTCCGCCCGGATATTCTGGAAAAGCTTTTCGGGCGCGGCCAGCTCGGCGGGCACGTTCGGCTGGAAGGGTGCGTCCTTCAGGTCGGGCCGTTCGATCATCCCGTACACGCTCATCAGGCGCATGAGGTTGATCGGCCCGTCGATGGGCATGACGAACTCCGAGGGCAGGTCGATGGCCTTGGTCAACTGGTGGAGCATGGCGTCGTCCACCTCGTGCTCGATCTCCAGGCGGACGGGGTCGCCCTTGCGCAGCTTGTGCAGCTCCTCCTCGATCTGCTTGAGGAGATTTTCGACTTCTTCCTCGTCGATGTACAGGTCGCTGTTGCGGGTGATGCGGAAGGCCCACGCCCCGAGCACCTTGAACCCGGGAAAGAGCTGGTCGTAGTGGAGCTTGATGACGTCGCTGAGAAAGATGTACGTCTGCGGCCCCTTCTCCGCCGGGTCGATATGGACCACGCGCGGCAGGATGCGGGGAACGGGCACGATCGCCATCTTCGGCGGGTGGCGGCGATCGCGTGGCTCCTTCAGGCTCACGAGCAGGTTGAGCGACTTGTTGACGAGTTGCGGGAAGGGGTGGGCCGGGTCGATCGCCATCGGCGTGAGCACCGGGTACACCTCCTGCTCAAAGTACTTCGCCAGCCAGCGCTTTTCCTTCACGGTGAGCTCGTCGCGGGTTTTGAAAACGATGCCCTCCTTTTTCATCTCCGGCACGAGCTGCTGGTGCCAGCAGGCGTACTGGTCGGCCACGAGACTGCCGGTGATGCTGTGAATGCGCCGCAGCTGCTCCTTTGGCCCGAGGCCGTCGAGCCCGACCTCGATCACGCCGCTCTCGACCTGCTGCACGAGCCCGGCCACGCGGATCTCGAAAAACTCGTCCAGGTTCGAGCTGACGATGGACAGGAACTTCAACCGCTCCAGCAAGGGTTGGCTCGTCGAGGTGGCCAGGTCGAGCACCCGGCGGTTAAAGGCCAGCCAGCTCAACTCGCGGTTGAAATACGGGTACTTGTGCTTGCCCTTGGGCGTGCGGGGGGCCTTTGGGGCGGCCGCGGTGGCGGTTTTGCGAGCGGGTCGTTTACGCGGAGGAGTCGGTGCGGCCATGGGTCAGTTGTTCTCGTCGGAAGAAGTGGAAGGTGAAGAGGAAGGCGTGGAAGGATTCGCGGGCGAAGTGTCTTTGAACCAGGTTTTGATTTTCTGTTTCGCCCGTTCGCGGTGTTTCTCGGAAATACAACTGGCCACGCTGGCGGCTGCGGCCAGGAGCGCGGCGGTGTCATCGGCGAAGCCCACCCCCGGCGTCAGGTCCGGAATCGTGTCCAAGGGCAGAATGAGGTATCCGAGCGCGGTGAACAAGACCGTCTTGGCCCATTTGGGCGTTTTCTCGTCGATGCCGGTGTAGTAGAGCACGAGCGCCTTCTCCAGCACCTCCCGCCCCAGCGTCCGCGCGAAGCGGTTCAGCTTGTCCCACAAGCCGTCCTCGGAGTAGTGCTGCTGGAAGTTCTCGGTCATTTTTTGGCGGTGTCGCGGATGGCCTTTTTGAAATAGCTGTAATTAATCACGGAAACGAACAGGACGGCGAGCGCGGCGGAGAACATCGGTATGAAGGTTGGCTTTGTCACCTCGTCCGGTTTAAAGCCGAAGGAAACCATGATCAGCAATGCCAGCGGAATGGGCGCTACAATCGCTCGTTTGAGGAGCTTTACGGAAGGATGATTGGGGTCCATGATGAGGGATCGGGAGGTTGATTACACTTAACACAGTTCAACATGAAAGCGAAGCGCTAGCTGATTTTCTTTGTCTCCCAACTGAGCTTTTCTCCCAGATGGGCAAACAGCTTTTTGAAAGCTGTTTCGCTAACGTACTCATCGGATTGAAAAAACAGATACGTCCCAGACGGGTACACATATCTGATTTCAGTTTCGTAAGAGTCTCCACATGCGTTTCTGATGAAGCAAATGAACTCCCCGCCGCGTGGGAGCAGACGTTCTCCGTAGTTTTCATGGAAGTAAAATCCACCATCCCCCTGGCTGATCAGCGGCCTCCCTCCTTTGTTTAAAAAGGACATCAATAAGGGGACAAGCCCGAGGCTCAGTCCCCAGGGTGCCGGCAGCGGTGTGGCGGAAAGAACCGCATAGCCAAGCAGGCTCAAGGCGACGGTAAGCACCAGGGTAGCGGGCAGCATTTTGGAGGAGCGCTTGTATATGACCTGCCGTGTTGCGGGGTCGTACGTGATGCTATCCCAATACTTAACGGGCATGGCGTTCTTTCCTATTTCACCACCACAGTCTTGATGTTCACAAACTCGCGGATGCCGAAGCTCGACAGCTCGCGTCCGTAGCCGCTCATGCGGATGCCGCCGAAGGGCAGGCGCGGGTCGCTGCGGACGAAGTCGTTCACCGCGATGGCCCCGGCGTGGAGTTGCTCGCGGGCGAGCTTGCGGCCCTTTTCCACATCGGCGGTGAAGACCGCTCCGCCCAGGCCGAAGCGCGTGTCGTTGGCCACCTTGATGCCCTCGTCCTCGTCGCGCACGGGGATGATCGAGGCCACCGGGCCGAAAAGCTCGTCGGAGTAGGCGGGCATGCCGGGCTTCACATCGGTCAAGACCGTGGCCGGGTACCAGGCACCGGGCTTTTCCGGAACCTCTCCGCCGAGCAGGAGCGTCGCCCCCTCGGCCACGCAGCGCTGCACCTGGCCGTGCAGCTCGTCGCGCAGGTCTTCGCGGGCCTGTGGGCCGAGCTTGGTTTCCTTTTTCGTGGGGTCACCCATGACGTAGGCACGCATGGCCTCGACCACCGCCTTTTCAAACTCGTCCCGTACGGCCTCGACCACGACGAACCGCTTGGCGGCGATGCAGCTCTGCCCGCCGTTGATCATGCGCGAGGCCACGCAGCACTTCGCGGCGGCGGCGATGTCGGCATCCTCCAGCACGAGGTAGGCGTCCGCCCCGCCCAGCTCCAGCACGGTCTTCTTGATCTGCGTCCCGGCCTGCGCGGCGATCTTTTTGCCCGCCGCCTCGGAGCCGGTCAGGGTGACGCCGTGCACGTAGGGGTGGGCGACGGCGATCGAGGCGTGCGCCGAGGTCACCATGAGCGAGCGAAACACGTTTAACGGGAAGCCTGCCCGGTGAAAGAGTGCCTCGATGGTCAGGGCGCACTCGGGCACGTTGGAGGCGTGCTTGAGGACCATGGCGTTACCGGCGACCAGCGCCGGGGCTGCCGCGCGGAAGACCTGCCAGAACGGAAAGTTCCACGGCATCACGGCCAGCACGATCCCCATCGGTTGAAAGGTGACAAAGCTCTCGCTCGCCTCCGTCTCGATCGGTTCGTCTTCGAGAAAGCCCGGTCCCTTCTCGGCGTAGTATTCGCAGACCCAGGCGGACTTCTCGACCTCGCTGATGGCGTCCGAGATCGGCTTGCCCATCTCGCGGGTCATGACGGCCCCGAGGACTTCCTTTTCCGTGCGCAGCAGTTCGGCCAGCCGCTGAAACAGCGCGGCGCGTTTGGCCACGGGGCGCTCGCGCCACAGCAGGTAGTCTTCCTGCACCTTCTCGAGGATCGAGAGGACCTCGGGAAGCTCCATCTCGGGGTAGTCGCGCAAAAGTTCGCCGGTGGCGGGATTGATCGTTTGCAGAGGCATGGATAATGAACGGTTGGAGGGGAGGGCGCCGGGTGCGTTTTTTCGCGCACCGGCACGAATGCGGGTTGACTCCCAGTCTTGCGCATGAGGCAATTTAACCGCAATGCGAATCCTCGTCGGCTCCCATGTTTTTTACCCCAGCGTGGGGGGGATTGAGACGGTGTCGGCCATGCTGGCGGAGACCTTTGTGAAGCTCGGTCACGAGGTGCAGCTCGTCACGCAGACCCCGTCCGGCGAGCCCGACCAAGCCCCTTACGCCGTCCACCGCCAGCCCGGCGGCTCCGAGCTGAAAGCCCTCCTGGGCTGGTGCGAGGTTTTCTGGCAAAACAACATCAGCCTGAAAACGCTCGGCCCCGCCCTGCTCAAGGGCACGCCGACCGTCGTCACGCACCAGACCTGGCTCATGCGTCCCGACGGGCGCACCGGCTGGCAGGATATTTTGAAAAAACTCGCCTCCTCGCGCGTGCGCAATGTTGCCATCAGCCGCGCCATCGCCGAGGCCCTCCCCGGCGATCCCGTCATCATCGGCAACCCGTACCGCGACGAACTCTTCCGCCGCGACGCATCCATCGCCAAAGACCGCGACGTGGTCTTCCTCGGGCGACTCGTCTCGGACAAGGGGGCGGACCTGCTCATTGATGCGCTCGACGGGCTGGAAAAAAGTGACGGCACCCCGGCCTCCTGCACCATCATCGGCGACGGCCCCGATCGCTCCGCGTTGGAAACCCGTGCCAAGGGGCGCGACATTATTTTCACCGGCGCGAAGTCCGGCCCCGAGCTGGCCGCGCTGCTCAACCGCCACCGTATCCTCGCCGTGCCCTCGCGCTGGAACGAGCCCTTCGGGATCGTCGCGCTGGAGGGGATGGCCTGCGGTTGCGTGCCCGTGGTTTCCGCCGGGGGCGGCCTGCCCGACGCGGTCGGCCCGTGCGGCGTCACTTTTCCCAATAACAACGCCGGCCCCCTGCGCCAGCAGCTGCGCGCCCTCCTCGACAACCCCGCCCGCTGCCAGACCCTCCGCGCCAACGCCCCCGA
Organism: Verrucomicrobiota bacterium JB024; assembly: GCA_030673825.1. Lineage (GTDB taxonomy): Bacteria > Verrucomicrobiota > Verrucomicrobiia > Opitutales > Cerasicoccaceae > Ruficoccus. Next base: position 7,900 of record JAUTCS010000070.1, read on the forward strand.
ACACCTCGCCAAACACACCGCCGAGGCCATCGCCAAGCGCTACGTGGCGGTGTTTGCGGAGGTGGCGGCCGTCAAGTAGTCGCCGCTGGCCTCAGATGGCCGTGATGCCGGGGATTTTCTTGTCGAGAGTGACGAAGCTCAGCTGATGGGCTTGGGAGAGGGCGAACAGGTAGGCGTCGGTCACTTGCTTATGCCCCCGGACCCATTCGGGGAGTTCGCCCGCCTCCAGGTCGGCGGGAATGAATGCCGTCTTTAGTTCGTCCTTTTCCCAGGCTAGCAATTGGCGGGCGTCCCCGAAGGAAATCCCAGACAGGGCCATCACGACCCGGAGAAACCCCGCCTCGGTAAAAGGGCAGGTGTGCAGCCGTGCTCGGGCGGGTAGCCGGGTCACCCACCGGCAGACGCGGGAGTGATGCTCATGCTCCTGCACGGCGTGCGCGACGAGCACGTTGACATCCAGCAGCGCCTTCACACGTCGGTTTCATTGAGGATGTCTTCCACCTCAGCACTTCTGATGGTTGCCCGATTGCCGATGGAGAGGATGGGATGCTTGCGGCCCGGCTTGTGGACAAAGTTCCCGCGGGCACTGCCCATCGGGCGCATGAGAATGCCGTCCGTTTCCTCTCGGATGTCCAGGCGATCGCCGGGCTTGAGCTTGAGCTTGCGGCGTAGTGCGGCGGGGATAACGACCTGCCCCTTGGATGAAACGATGGTCTCCATTTTTACGGTAATCTTACCTCGTCTTACCCGTGTGTCAAGTGCCGCAGCGGGGGGCTCAGTACTCCACATTCTCGGTCAGCGGGGGCAGGAAGTCGTCCGCGTTGCGCGAGAATTTGCACTCGAGGACCTGATCCTTGTTCTTGGCATAGTAGAGGGTGATGCGGGCGAAGAGGACGCCGTTGTCGTAGCCGTAGAGCAGAAAATACTGGCGGTAGCTGGCGGTGACCTTGCGCACGAGGATGGGCTCGATGTGTTGGATGACGCCGAGACTGCTCTCCGCTGCCGAGAACGCCTGCCGGATCGACGCGTTGAACTTCGCCCGCTGCCCGGCGAAGGGGTAGTTGTCGCTCAGGATGGTGGCCGAGCCGCTGTTGCCGCCGCGCAGGTAGCTGTCGATGCTCTGCTGGAGCACGAGAGGAAGCTCAGCCAGGCTGACTGCGTTGTCCTTTTGGGTAAGGGTGTCGGCCCGGGCGACCGGGCTGGCGCTGAGGAAAACAATCAGAGTGAAGGCGGATAACAGCAGAGCTTTCATGCCTGCGAGGCTAACGGATTTTGTGATAAGGGGAAGCCACAAATGCCGAGTGGAATAGCTTGTCACATGTGGACACGAAAAAGCCCGCGAGATCATTCGCGGGCTTCGTAAAAACAATCTCTAGCTCAATCGCTAAACGACGACTCAGGCCGGGCCGACCTTTTCCAAGAGTTGGTGGAGGCGGGCGATCATGGCGCGCGGGTCTTCGAGCATACCGGCGGAGATGAGCGCGTTGTCGTAGATCTGTTCGGCCACGAGCTTGGCGGTGTCGGTGTCCTTGTCCTTGAGCTCGGAGAGGTGCTTGATCAGGCCATGGCGCGGGTTGAGCTCGAGGTTGACGACGGTGGGCATGTCCTTGTCGCCGTCTTCGCCGCGGCTCTGGGCGATGGCCTTCATCATGCGGCGCATGTGCGAGGTCATCATCTTGTCGGCGTTGAGGGCGAGGGCGGGGCTGTCCACGAGGCGCTTGCCCGCGCTGACTTCCTTCACGCGGCCTTCACCGAGGGCTTCCTTCAGCCACGCGCACAGAGCGTCGAGCTGTTCCTTCGGCAGTTCCTCGCCTTCGGCTTCCTTCGTGGCGTCGCCGAGGTCGAGGTCGTCCTGATCGGCGCTGACCATGTCCTTTTCCTTGAACTGGCGTAGGTGCTGCATGACGAAGTCGTCGATCGGCTCCAAACAGTAGATGACCTCCAGCGAGCGGGCCTTGAACGCCTCCAGGTAGGGGCCGGACTCGATGGCCTTGCGGCTGGGACCGGCGAGGAAGTAGATGGCCTTCTGCCCGTCCTTCATGCGGTCCACGTAGGCTTGCAGGCTGGTGAGCTTGCCCGGCTCGGTCTCGGAGGACTCGAAGCGCAGCAGCTCGGAAAGTTTTTCGCGGTGCGTGAAGTCCGTGGCCACGCCTTCCTTGAGGAACACGCCGAAGGTGCGCCAGATCTTTTCGAACTTCTCGTCGTCCTTGCGGGAAACCTCGCCCAGGTGCTTGATGAAGCGCTTGGTGATGACCTCGCCCAGTCGCTTGACCAGCGAGCTGTCCTGCATGGATTCGCGGGAGATGTTCAGCGGCAGGTCGGCCGAATCGACCACGCCCTTGAGGAAGCGCAGCCAGTCCGGTAGAAGTTCCGGCGGCTCGGGGTCGATGAGGATCTTGCGGCAGTGCAGGGCGACGGCGGGCTCGGTGCGTCCGAAGCCCAGCAGCTCGGGGTTCGAGCCGGGGACGTAGATCAGCGCGTTGACGGCCAGCGGCGCGTCGGCGGAAAAGTGCATCCAGTCCATCGGCTCGTCGAACGCCTTGGCCTGGAACTTGTAGAACTCCTTGTATTCATCTTCGGATACATCGTTCTTGTTTTTGAGCCAGACGGCCTGAGTCGTGTTGACCTTGTTGCCGTTGAGGTTGACCGGAAACTCGATGAAGCTGGAGTAGCGCTCGAGGATGTCCTTCACGCGGCTTTCCTGCGCGAACTCCTTGTACTCGTCCAGCAGGGTGATGACGATCTTGGTCCCGCGGCGCTGGCCCTCGGCGGGTTCGATGGTGTACTTGCCCGAGCCGTCGGAGGTCCACAGCCAGCCTTCGCCGTCCTTTTTCCAGGTGCGGGTGAAGACCTTTACGTCCTTGGCCACCATGAAGACGCTGTAAAAACCGACCCCGAACTGGCCGATGAGGTTTTCGTTCAGCCCGCCGCTTTCCTTGATCGCGGTGAGGAAGGCCTTCGAGCCGGAGTGGGCGATGGTGCCGAGGTTCTCGACCAGCTCCTCGCGGCTCATGCCGATGCCGAAGTCCTGGATCGTGAGCGTGCCGGCGGTGTCGTCGGTGGTGAGGTTGATCTCCAGGGGCAGGTTGTCGTCGAGGACGTCCTTTTCGGTCAGCTGCGTGTGGCGCAGTTTTTCCAGCGCGTCGGAGGCGTTGGAGACGAGCTCGCGGACGAAGATGTCCTTGTCCGTGTAGAGCGAGTGGACGACGATATCGAGGACTTGCTTGACCTCGGCCTGGAATTCGTGGGTTTCGGGTGCTTGGGTGGACATGGCTTGTTACTTCGTTTAAAAGGAAAAAGCCTAAACATGTGGTGCAATCCCCGCCCCCGTCAAGCCGGAGTTGCCCGGCGGACGGCCCCTCGCACTCCCGTGTCACCACGATTTAACACCCAACCGTGCATTTCTGGATGGCGTGCCGGAGGGAAATGGCTTTAATGCGGCGCCAATGGCAATGGCAAACAACGCCGGGCAGTCGGGCCTGGCGGCGGAGACGGACCTGCCCAGTCTGGTAGGCCATAATCGCGCCATTTCCGGTACCCTGGCCCTGGAGGCCGTGCAGCAGGAGTTTACCCGGCACCGGTTCAAGTTTGTCGCCGTGGTGGAGAACAACCGCGCCATCGGCCTGTGCTCGCGCGACAAGATCAACGAAAAGCTCGGCTCGCGTTTCGGCTTTTCCATCTACTCGAAGCGCCCGGTGCGCGACCATATGCTTGCGCATCCGGAGATCGTCCCTGTCACAGCGGACATCCCCACCGTGCTTCAGAAGGTTTTCTCGCGCCCGACGGAGCGCTTTTACGAGGACATCCTGGTGGTGGACGCGCAGCACCGGCTCGTCGGCCTGATCGCGGTGGACACGCTCATCCAGCTTCAGAACCGCCTGCTGGCCGAGAAAATCCGCCAGCTGGAGGAGAACCAGATCGCCCTGCGCGAGCAGAAGGCCAAGCTCGAGTCCCTCACCGACCAGTTGGAGGCCGCCAACGCCGAGCTCTCCCGTGCCCGCGACGACGCCCTCGAAGGCACCCGGCTCAAGTCCGAGTTTCTGGCCAACATGAGCCACGAAATCCGCACTCCGATGAACGGTATCGTCGGGATGGTCAGCCTGCTCATGGAGACGGAGCTGAACGAGGAGCAACAGCACTTCGCCGCCACCGTGCAGAAAAGCGCGGACTCCCTGCTCAACATCATCAACGAGATTCTGGACTTTTCCAAAATCGAGGCGGGCAAGCTGGAGATCAACCCGGAGGAAACCCCCATCCGCGAGCTCATCGAGGAGGTCATGCACATCCTGGCCGAGTCTGCCGCCAACAAGCAGCTGGAGTTCATCCTCGATATTGATGCCGACGTGCCCGAGTGGATCACGACCGACCCCGTGCGCTACCGTCAGGTGTTGATCAACCTGCTGGGCAACGCCATCAAGTTCACCGAGCGCGGCGAGGTCGTCGTCACCATCCGTATTGAGCGCGACGCCTACCGCGGGCTCTTCCTGCGCACCGAGGTCCACGACTCGGGGATCGGCATTTCCCGGCCCGACCAGAGCCGCCTGTTTCAGGCCTTTATCCAGGGCGATGGCTCCACTAACCGCAAGTACGGCGGCACCGGCCTCGGCCTGGCCATCTCCCGCAAGCTCGTCACGCTGATGGAGGGCTACATGGGCTGCGAAAGCACGAAAGGGCAGGGCTCGACCTTCTGGTTCGACCTGCCGCTCGGTGGCGCCGGCCCGTCCGAATCCCGCCGCACCGCGCACCCCTTCCCGCCGCGCCTGCGCGCCCTCGTCATTGACGATCATTCGGTGGCCCGCGACGTAGTGGCCCGCCAGATCGCTGCGCTGGGCGTCGCGGTGCAGACTGCCGACAGCGCCGCTACCGGTATGCAGGCCATCCGCGAAGGCTACCAGAACGGCGAGCCCTTTGACTACGTGCTGGTCGATCTGGATATGCCCGAGACAGACGGCCTGGAGGTCTGCCGCTTGCTTTCGCAAGACCCCGATCTGGACGAACTCCGCGTCGTCCTGCTGACCACGGTGGGGCAGAGTTCGAACCGCCGCAAGTTCAGCGAATGCGGCGTTAACAAGACCCTTTACAAGCCTGTCTGCCCCTCGGATCTGGAGCGCGTCCTGCACAGCCTGCGTCCCGAGCAGCCCGCCGTCGCGCGGGCCGCGTCAACTGATCGCGGGGCGGGCCATGAAGTCATCCCCCAGGTCGAGCCCATGCGCGTGCTGTTGGCCGAGGACAGCGAGGCCAATCAGGAGGTGGCCATCCGCATTCTCGAGAAGCTCGGCTGTGAGGTGTACCTCGCGGTGGATGGCAACCAGACGCTCGACCTGCTGCGGGCGGGGGAATTCGACTGTGTGCTGATGGATTGCCAGATGCCCCGGCTCGACGGCTACGCCGCCACCCGAGCCATCCGTGAAGGCTACCACGGCGTCCTGCAAAAGGACATCCACATCATCGCCATGACCGCGCACGCCATGCAGGGCGACCGCCAGAAGTGCCTCCAGGCCGGCATGAACGACTACCTGAGCAAGCCCGTCACCCTCCAGCGTGTGGCAGAGGTTTTGGCGCAATTCCAGCAATCGCGCAGCGGGGGGTAGGCGCATCTTCTCCATCGCGGGGCAATCTGAAGCACTCAGCACGTTGATGGCGGACGCGAAAGCATCGCGTAGCGATGTTGTGTGGATAGCCGTGGGTTAAAACCCACGGCTATTGATCAATCGTCGCTACGCGACGTAGACACACGGGCTGAATCGGAGCTTGAGCTACAAGCACGGCGGTTAGCAAGTCCCTCCACGAACCTCAATCCTCGTTTCTAGCGGCGGCCTGGTCGAGCGCGTCGAGCACGATGCCGGGCGTGAGCAGCGAGGGCAGCTCCAGCGGTTGCTTCAGGTTGGGCGAGTAGATGACATTGAAGGGCACGGCGGACTTGCCGAAGCTCGCCAGCGCCTTGGTGATGGCCGGGTCCTGCGCGGTCCAGTCGGCCTTGAGCAGGACGACATCGTCGGCCTTCATGGCGTCGAGTACCTCGTCCGAGCCGAAGACCACGCGCTTGTTCAGTTGGCAGGTCGCGCACCAGCGGGCGGTGAAGTCCACGTACACGATGCGCTTTTCGGCGCGGAGTTTCTCCACCAGCTCGGGGGACCACTTTTGCCAGACGAGGTCTTTCGGCGGGTTATAAAAGCCCGCTCCGAGCGCGGCGGCGAGCACGAGCGCGGCCCCGGCGACGCCGAGCCAGCGGCGCTTGCGCCCGAAGGCCCCGTAGTGCCCGTAGAGCCAGCAGGCCAGGGCGACCCCGACCAGCGCCAGGAGCACGTTGAGAAAACGTTCGGCCTCGACCAGCCCGGCCAGAATCCACACCAGGTAGGCCACCGTGGCGTAGAGCAGGAAGGCCAGCCACTTTTTAAAGCTGTCCATCCATGCGCCGGGGCGGGGGAGGGCCTTGGCCAGTTTCGGCGCGAGGCTGAAAAGCAGGTACGGCGAGCTCAGGCCGAGCCCGATCACGGTAAAGAGCAGGATCGATTGCTGGTCGGGCAGGGCGAGCGCGGCACCCAGTGCCGGGGCCAGAAAGGGCGCGGCGCACGGCGTGGCCACCAGCGTGGCCAGGATGCCGGAAAAGAACGACCCGCCCAGACCGGGCTTGGCGGTGAGGTTGCTGCCCACGCCCACGGCGGACATCCCGACCTCGAAGACCCCGCTCATGTTGAGCCCGAAGGCCAGCAGCACCGCCGTCATGCCCAGGACGAAGCCGGTGGACTGGAGTTGGAAGCCCCAGCCGAGCTGTTCGCCCCCGGCCCGCAGGGCCAGCAGCACGGCGGCCAGCGCCCAGAAGCTCAGCAGCACGCCGAGGGTATAGACGAGCCCGTGGGCGAAAATCCGGCCCCGGCTCTCGCCCCCCTGCTTGACGAAGCCCATGATCTTCAACCCCAGCACGGGGAAGACGCAGGGCATGAGGTTCAGGATGAGCCCGCCCACAAAGGCAAAAACGATCAGGAGCCCGAAAGACGTCTGCCCGGTGGCGGTAACCTTCGCGACGGGGGCGGACTTGCTCACCTCGGCGTTGATGCGCATGGCGGGGGCACTGCCGTCGGACAGCCAGCCGTTTTTCGCCCGGAGCACGCCGCGGAGGGCTTTCACGTCCTTGGGCGCGTACTCGCTACGGGCCACTTTCAGGGAAAAGGAACCGTCCTCGTTCGCGGTCCAGGTCTGCGGCTGGGCGGGGGCGGTGACCGGTTCGCGGGAGAAGAAGTAAACGTCCGTCGGACTCGGGTTGGCCCCCTCGAGCGGTGCGAGAGTCAGCAGGAAGCCGCCGTCCTCGTTGTAGGCGGCGACTTGCCAGCTTGCCGAGAGATCGAGCGGCCAATCCGCGCGGGCCTGCTCAAGGGCGGGGGCCCACTTCGAGGGGGCGGACTCGCCGGGGCGCACGGGCAGGCTCAGGGAGATTGCGGCCTTGCCGGGGACGCAGGCGTTTTCGTCGCACTCGAGCCAGATGGCGTGCCCCTGAAGCCGCAGGGTGTCGGACTTGAAGCTCTCGTTTAGCTTGACCGGGAAGAGCAGGAAAACTTCGTCCTCATAGACGTAGTTGATGATCCCGCTGAGCTCGTACAGGTGCGGCGCGGGCCAGCGGAACTCGCCGACCTCGACGCCGGCGGGCAGGTTGGTCCACTCGATCTTTGTCGTCTCGCCGAACTCGCCGGGGTTGACCCAATAGGTGTGCCAGCCGGGGTCCATCTTCATGCGCAGAGCCAGCCAGGTGGTGGCACCGGGAGCGGCGACGGTGGTCTCGGCCACCAGTTCGATCTGGGTGTGCTGCGGTTGGGTCGGTCGGGTGAAGCCCGAGGCGACCGGAATGAGCAGGCAGCTCAGCAGGATAAGGACAAGGCAGCGCATGGAAGGGTGTGTCGGCTCAGACGCCCACGCCTTTCAGATGTTCCCGTTTTTTGCGGGTAGCGACCGGGGCCACTTACTTGTTGTGGGTGTACTGGATAGCCAGTCCGCGGAAGGTCGTGTAGTCGGTTGAGTAGCCCGAGCTGTAGCCCACAGCACCGCCGTAACCATAGCCGTAGTACCAGTCATAGGGGTACCCGGTGGTCTGCCAGAAGCTCTCGTTCTGTTCGCGCGAGGGCAGGATGATGACGGCGTCGGCCCCGATCTCGGCGGCCTTTTCGCGGAACTTCTGGTAGATGTCGGCCTCGTTCGGCATGGAGGAGGCGCTGGTAAAGGCGAGGATGCCCAGCTCGTGATAGGGTTGCGCGGGCTCTTTGGCCACATAGATGACCACGTCCGCCGGGTCGATGGGAGCGCGCGGAGCAGCCGCGGTTGCGCTGGAGCCGGAACCGACCGGGTTGTTCAGCGGATAGTACTGGACCTGCGGAGGCTGGCACGCGACGAGAAAAAGACTGCCGGCGAGCAGGCTGAGAGTGAGGAGGCGGTTCCGGAGAGTTTTCATTACGTGAATAGATATTGTGTGTGCGGGAATCTTCAAATCAAATCTGGACCACTCCCTATCGGCGATTGCCGCCCGGGCTTAAAACTGGACAGTGTCTCGGAAACCTTGTCTGGCCCGGCTAAACGACGCATTTCCGGCACGACCTTTTACGGGTTTCGCCAAAAAAGGTGTTGACAGTGACAGTATGAATCAAACGTATGTTTCATACGATTGTTTGCCGTCATGATCGATACCCGTGAACGCCTCCTTCAAGCCGCCGAGCAGAGCTATGCCCGGTTCGGGTTCGAGGGGACGAGTCTGCGGGCGCTGACGGCGGCGGCAGGCGTGAACCTGGCGGCGGTTAACTACCACTTCGGCTCGAAGCGGGGGCTGCTCATGGAGATGAGCCGCCGGATCGTGGACCCGATCAATCGCGAGCGGCTGGAGCTTCTGGCCCATGCCCGGCAGGAAACCCCGGCGGGGCCGTTGAGCCTGGAGGTGATTTTCGAGGCCTTCATGCGGCCGGTGGCCCGCTACGCCTCGATCGACGGCAAGCCCAACCTCATCTTTCTGCGGCTGATCGGACGATTCATGGCGGAATCGGGGGATTTTTACCACGAGGTGGTGGACACGCTTTTCCGCGACGTGGCGGATGCCTTTTTAAAGGAGCTGGGGCAGACGCTCCCGCAGTTGTCCCCCGCCGAGCTGCGCCTGCGCTTTCACTTCGCGCTTTCGTCCATGCTGGGGGCGCTCTCGCAGTACCACCGGATCGAGCGGGGGCTGTGCGCGGGCTTCGACATCAGCGATATCACCGGGCTGCTCGACCGCCTGCGGGATTTCATCTGCGCCGGGTTCCGGGGCTCGGTTCCCGTGGCCGGAAAGGAGGGCGCATGAAACGCCCGTGGATTCCCTTGGCCGGGGCGCTCATCCTGGCCGGTTGCTCCACGCCGCCACCGAGCGAGGTGGACAAGATGCCCGCACCCATGGCCTCGACCTGGACCGCCGAACATGAGGGCCTCGGCACTCCCGAGGCCGTGCCCGGCGCGGCGGGGGAGCGGCTGTTCGCCGACGGCTGGCTGGCCGATATCGACGATCCGGCCCTGACCGCGCTGGTCGAGGAGGCCATCGCGAAAAACTACGACTTACAGGCGACCGCCGCCCGGCTTCAGATTGCCGAGGCCAACGCCGCCATTGCCGGGGCCGTGCAGTGGCCGCAGCTCAACGCCGCTTTCGGTGGCGCTCGCCAGAAGGGCAACTTCAGCTCCTCCGGGCTCGGGGGCACCGGGCTGGGCGGGAGCTCCTACTACGCCAACAATTATCAGGCCGGACTCGATCTGTCCTGGGAAATCGACGTGTGGGGTCGCGTCCGCGACGGGGCCAGCGCTGCCCTGGCCGACGCGCAGGCTGCCGCCGCGACTTATCAGGGCGCGCGCCTTTCGCTCGCCGCCCAGACCGCCAAGGCGTGGTTCAACGCCATCGAGGCGCAGCTCCAGGTGGAGCTCGCGCAGGAGACTTTTAAGAGCTTCACCGACACCGCCGAGGTCATCCAGCGCCGCTACGAGCGCGGGGTGAGTCCGGCACTGGACCTGCGGTTGGCGCGGGCGCAGGCCGCCTCCGCCGGGGCCAATCTCGAGTACCGTCTCCAGGCCCGCGACATCGCCGTGCGCCAGCTCGAAGTCCTCCTGGGCCGCTACCCGGCCAACGAGCTCAAGCTCGCCGCCATCCTGCCCGTGATCAACAAGCCCGTTCCCGTCGGGCTACCCTCCGAGCTGCTGGAGCGCCGCCCGGACCTCGTCGTGGCCGAGCGCAACCTCGCCGCCTCCGGCAAGCGCGTGAGCGAGGCCCGCAAGGCCATGCTTCCCGCCATCAGTCTGACCGGCAGTTACGGCTACTCCTCGTCCCAACTGGGCGAGCTGCTCACGGGCAACTTTTCCGTCTGGTCGCTGGCGGGCAACGCTGTGCAGCCGATTTTCCAGGGCAGAAAGATTTCCGCCAACATCGAGCGGACCAAGGCCATCGCCGTGCAGCGCCTGGCCGAGTACGGGCAGACCGCGCTCGACGCTTTTGCCGAGGTCGAGAACGCCCTTCAGTCCGAGGCTTACCTCGTGCGCCGTGTCGAGTCGCTCCAGACCGCCGCCACCGAGAACACCGGCGCGGAAAACTCCGCCTGGTCGCGTTACCAGCGCGGGTTGACCGACATCATCACAGTACTGGAGTCCCAGCGCCGCGCCTTCACCTCGAAGAGCGACCTGCTCGCCACCCGCAATCAGCGGCTGCAAAACCGCATCAACCTTTACCTCGCGCTCGGGGGCGACTTCGACATCCGCCCCGCGCCCGAGGCCGAAGTCATCACCCCCCTGGGCACGCAGCCGCTCCCGCTGGCTACCGGTCCGACCGTTTCCTCCCATCCATGATGCCACGCCGACTTTTCATCGCCATTTCCCTGCCTATCCTCGTGCTGCTGATCTTTATCGTGGCGGCGGAGTATCTTATTATTTTCAAGCCCGAGCCCGTCACCTCCGCGCCCGAGCCGGTCGTGCCCACGGTCGAGGTCGTCATGGCCCAGCCGCGTGACGTGCCGCTGACCATTCGTACCCAGGGAACCGTGCAGGCCAGCACGCAGACCGCGCTCACCGCCGAGGTCTCCGGGCGCATCCTGGAAATTTCCCCGAACTTCCGTCCCGGCGGTTTCATCGCCAAGGACGAGGTGCTCGTCACCATCGATCCCTCCGATTATGAGGCCGCGCTCGCGCAGGCGCAGGCGAACCTCGCGCAGGCCCAGGTCAATCTCGTGCAGGAGCAGGCGCTGGCCGAGCAGGCCAAGCTCGACTGGGAAGAGCTGGGCCGGGGCGAGCCGACCGACCTGGCGCTCAACCTGCCGCAGGTCGAGCGGGCCAAGGCCGCCATCCTCAGCGCGCAGGCCGCGCTCGAGCGGGCCCAGCGCGACCTCGACCGCACGCAGATCCGCGCCCCCTACGACGGGCGCGTGCTGGAGCAACGCGTGGATGCGGGCGGCCACGTCACTGGCACTCCCGGCACAGTGGTGGGCAGCGTGTACGGCACCGATACGGCAGAGGTGCGCCTGCCCGTCAGCGACGACGAAATGGCGTTTCTCGACCTGCCCTTCGCCTTCCGCGACGAGTCCGGCGAGGAAGGCCCGCCTGTGGTGCTGACGGCTGAGTTCGGGGGCAAGGACTTTACCTGGAGTGGCCGCATCGTGCGCTCTGAGGGCGCGGCGGACGCCCGCAGCCGTTTGCTCTACGTTGTCGCGCAAGTGGACGAGCCCTACCTGCGCGACCCAGCCCGCCCGGACCGCCCGCCGCTCAAGGTCGGGATGTTCGCCGAGGCCGCCATCACGGGCCGCACGCTGGAAAATGTCTATCGGCTCCCCCGCACCGCCCTGGTGGACAACGGCACCGTCCTGCTCGCCAACGCCGACAACCAACTCGAACGCCGCCCCGTCACCGTCGGCTGGCTCGATCGCGAATACGCCGTCATTACCGGCGGCCTCAAGCCCGGCGACCGCGTAGTGGTCACGCCACTACAGTACGTCATTGAGGGAATGCCGCTGATTGTGATTGGTCAGTAGTCATTGGTTATTTGTCATGAGGGAAATGGATAACGGAGACTGAAAATGGGGACGCTGCACTTTAAGGAACTGATCGTCTATCAACTGGCGGAAAAGCTGGCTGACGCGGTCTGGCAACTGGCGGCGGGATGGGCTGCGTTCGAAAAGGATACGCTCGGTCGGCAACTCGTCCGTGCGGTGGATAGTGTCGGCGCGAACATCGCGGAAGGCTCCGGTCGCGGAACTTATCAGGATAACCGTCGTTTCGTCCTCTACGCCCGCGGATCGCTGTACGAGACGCAGCATTTTTTACGACAAGCCTACCGCCGCCAACTGATCCCTGCGCATATTTCCGATGTCCTAAAACCCTTGATGGACGAACTGCCACCCCGCCTAAACGCCTACCTCGCCTCCATCGGGAAAACTTCGCCCAAGCCTCCCCTGTCGACCAGTGACCAATAACCAATGACTAAAATATAATGATCAACTGGTTTGCCAGAAACGGCGTCGCCGCGAACCTGCTTATGCTGATCATCTGCGTGGGCGGGCTGGCCTCGATGTTTTTCTCCACGAAGGTGGAGCTCTTTCCGGAGTTCTCGCTCGACATGGTCACCGTCCGGGTGCCCTTCCGCGGGGCTGCTCCGGAGGAGGTCGAGACGAACGTTCTCAAACGTATCGAAGAACGGATACAAGACCTGGAGGGTATTAAGAAGATAACTTCCACCGCGGTTGAGGGGCTGGGCATGGTGCATGTCGAGGTCGATACCGACTACGACGCACGCAAGCTGCTCGACGACATCAAGGTCCGTGTGGACGCCATCGACACCTTCCCCGAGGAGGCGGAGAAGCCCGTGGTCGAGGAAATGCTGATCAAGCGCGAAGTCATCGCCGTGGCCGTGTATGGAGATGTGGACGAGGACGCGCTCAAGCGCATGGGCGAGGAGGTGCGTGACGAACTGATCATGCTGCCGGGCATCACGCAGGTGGAAATTTCCGGCATCCGCGACTACGAGATTTCAATCGAAGTCTCGGAGGACGCGCTGCGCCGCTACGGGCTGACCTTCGACGATGTAGTGCGGGCGGTGCGGCGCTCCTCGCTCGACCTGCCCGGCGGCAGCATCAAGACCGGTGGCGGCGAGATCCTGCTGCGCACGATGGGCCAGGCCTACGTGGGGCGGGAGTTTGAAAACCTCGTGCTGTTGACCGGTCCCGACGGCACGCACATCCGCCTTGGCGATGTTGCCACGGTCGTGGACGGCTTCGAGGACAGCGACCTTTTTACCATCTACAACGACCTGCCCGGCGTCATGCTGACGGTCTTTGAGGTCGGGGCGCAGAGCCCGCTGGCCATCTCCGACACAGTCAAGCGCTACGTCGCCGAGAAGCAGGAACGCTTGCCGCCGGGGATGCACATCGACTACTGGCGCGACAGCTCGTTCTACCTGTGGGGACGGCTCAATATGCTGATCGAAAACGGCATCATCGGCCTGCTGCTGGTCTTCGCCGTGCTGACGCTTTTCCTACGCCCCTCGCTGGCAGTCTGGGTCACGATGGGGATTCCGATTTCGTTCCTGGGCACCTTTCTGGTCATGCCGTGGCTGGACGTTTCGCTCAACCTGATCTCGCTCTTCGGGTTCATCCTCGTGCTGGGGATCGTGGTGGACGATGCCATTGTGGTGGGCGAGAGCGTCTTTACGACGTTCCAGCGAGAGGGGCCGGGGGTGGAGTCCGCCGTGCGTGGGACCAAGGCCGTGAGCATCCCGGTGACCTTCGCCGTGCTGACCACGGCGGTGGCGTTCACGCCGCTGTTGGACCTGCCGGGCTTTTTGGGGAAGTTCGTCTATGCCATCCCCATGGTGATCATTCCGACGCTGCTGTTCTCCCTGCTGGAGTCGAAGCTCATTCTACCCTATCACCTCTCGCTGTGTCGGGTGGGGGACCGCCATCGCGAGAACCTGAACGGGTTTCAGCGCATGCAGCGGGCCGTCTCCGACGGACTGGAGCGCCACATCGACCACCACTACCGCCCCGTGCTGCGCGTGTGCCTGAAGCACCGCTACCTCACGCTGGCGGGCTTCCTCGGGCTGTTGATTTTAACCATCGCCCTGATGGCAGGCGGCTGGGTCAAGCGGGTGGAGTTCCCCAACGTGCCCTCCGACTACATCGCGGTCAAACTCGTGCTCCCCGACGGCGCTTCCGCCGCCAGCACGGAGGCGGCGCTGGAACGTATCCGAGAGGCGCTGGACGAAGTCGTCGAGCAGAGTCTCGACTCCCACCGCGACAACCCGGTGGACAACATCAAGCTCACCCTCGGGCAGACGAGCTTCACCGGTGGCCCCGCCGGCTCGATGAGCAGCACGCTTTCCAGCAACATCGGCGAAATCGTGGTCGAGCTGCGCAAGTCCGAGGACCGCCCGCCCATCGACTCGGCCCTGGAGCTGGCCAACCGCTGGCGCGACGCGGTCGGGGTCATCCCCGGCGTGCGCGAGTTGACCTTTAATGCCGTGGCCGCTGGTGGGCAGGGCTCGCCCGTCGATGTGCAGGTCTCCGGCGGCTCGCTGGCCGACTTGCGCGCCTTTGCCAACGACCTCAAGGCTATCCTCGCCCGCTACGACGGCATTTACGACATCCGCGATAACCTCGCTGACTCGCAGAAGGAGATCCAGTTGGACATCAAGCCCAGCGCCGAGATGATCGGCCTCTCGCGCGGTGAGCTGGGCAATCAGGTGCGTCAGGCGTTCTTTGGGGCGGAGGCGCAGCGCATCCAGCGCGGGCGCGACGATGTGCGCGTGATGGTGCGCTACCCGGAGCAGGACCGCCGCTCCCTCGGTGACCTGGAGGACATGCGTATCCGCACCGCCGAGGGGCGCGAGGTGCCCTTCTCTGAGGTGGCCGACGCCGAGCTCGGGCGCGGCTACGCCGCCATTACCCGCGTGGACCGTGAGCGCGTGGTCAATATCTACGCCGACGCCGACAAGGAGCGCATCGACCTGGAGGCCGTCAACCGCGAGCTTCAGGAGACGATCGTGCCCGAGCTTTTAAAGAAGTACCCGATGCTGCGGGCGAGCTTCGAGGGCGAGGCCCGCGAGGTGCGCGAGTCCAACTCCGTCCTGCTGGGCAACACCATCCTCGTCCTCTTCGCCATCTACGCCCTGCTGGCCATTCCCTTCAAGAGCTACCTCCAGCCCTTTATCGTGATGAGCGTCATCCCCTTTGGGCTGTGCGGGGCGGTTGGCGGGCATGTGTTCATGGGGCTCTTCCGCGACGGCGGGATGCCGATCAGTCGGCTCTCGCTCTTTGGGATGCTGGCGCTGGCCGGGGTCGTCGTGAACGACTCCCTCGTGCTCGTGGACTATATTAACCAGCAGCGCCGCCGGGGCGTTCCTCTCAAGGACGCCGTCCGCGAAGCCGGGGCCGCGCGTTTCCGCCCGATCCTCTTAACCTCGCTTACGACCTTCGTCGGCCTGACCCCGATCCTCCTCGAAAAAAGCCTCCAGGCCCAGTTCCTCATCCCCATGGCGGTCTCGCTCAGCTTCGGGATCATCTTCGCCACCTTCATCACCCTCCTGCTCGTCCCCGCCGCCTACCTCATCCTCGAAGACATCAAAGACCGCTCCATCCAACTCTGGCGCTGGCTCACCGCCGCCTAGGGGAGGGGGAGTTGGGGGCTCCGCGCCCCCAAACCCTGCGGCAGCCGAGGGCTGCACCCTCGGTCCGTCGTCCGTGCTGCGCACAAACGCCGGACCGACCTTGACGTCTCT
>JAUTCS010000071.1 GCA_030673825.1 Verrucomicrobiota bacterium JB024
GAAGGAGTGCGCCGAGCTGGACATCATCCTCGAAGTCGAAGCCGGCTGCGTCGGTGGTGAAGAAGACGGCCACGACACCTCGGGCCTGCCCTCCGAAAAGCTCTACACGACCCCCGAAGACATGGTCGAAGTTTACGAAGCCCTCAGCCCGATCGGCCGCTTCCTCTTCGCCGCCACTTTCGGCAACGTGCACGGCGCCTACAAGCCCGGCGCGGTCAAGCTCAAGCCGACCATCCTGCGCGACGGCCAGAAGGCGGTTGTGGAAAAGCACGGCGAAAAGGCCAAGATGGACCTCGTCTTCCACGGCGGTTCCGGCTCCGAGCTCAGCGACATCCGCGAAACCCTCGAGTACGGCGTGGTCAAGATGAACATCGACACCGACACGCAGTACGCCTTCACCCGCCCGATCGTTAACCACGTCTGCACCAACATCGAAGGCGTGCTCAAGATCGACGGCGAAGTCGGCAACAAGAAGACCTACGACCCGCGCAGCTACCTCAAGAAGGCTGAAAAGAGCATGTGCGACCGCATGAAGCAGGCTTGCGAAGACCTCTGCTCGGTCGGCAAGACCATCTACGGCACCGTCTAAGGCTTACGTCTTCCAAAACATTTACAAAGCCGGGCCTCCTTCGCGGGGTCCGGCTTTTTTTTATTAAACCACAGAGGACACAGAGAGCACAGAGGAAGAAAAAGATTTTCCCGCGAAGCCACGCGAAGGGGGCGCGAAGAAATATTTTTTAAAGACTTCGCGTTCCTTCGCGTGGCTTCGCGGGCAGCTTCTTTATCAAACTTATTTGAGTTGGGTATGAGAAAAAGCATGGCCCACACTTCTTCCTCTGTGCTCTCTGTGGCCTCTGTGGTTAATATCCCTCTTCCCCCATCTCCCGCCCGGTTTTGGATTGCGCTCCTTGCCCGGCTGGCGCTTAGCTGACGGCACCGCATGTTCAAGTACGTTCACCCGACGATTTTTTCCTTCGACGTGGAGTGGATCCCCGATCCGAAGGCCGCGCAGATGCTCTACGGGGTCGCCTACGATCCGCCGCACAACACACTCGACGCCTTTAGGAAAATCTGGGCCGAGTCCGGGGCCACGCCCGAGCAGCCGCGCCCGTGGGTCAAGACCGCGCTGTGCCGCATCGTTTCCATCTGTGGGATTTTCCGCGAGGCCGGGGCGGCGGGCGGCGTTTCCCTAAAACTCGTCTCCATGCCCCCGGACGCTTCGGACCCGGAAAAGTGCGCCGAGCCCTACATCCTCGAAATGTTTCTCAAGGCCGTGGGTGGGCGCAAGCCGCAGCTTGTGGGCTTCAACTCGGTCAACGCCGACGTGCCCATCATCGTGCAGCGGGCGATCATCCACGGGCTCGACAGCCACGGCTTCGCCAAGCGCCCGGAAAAGCCCTGGGAAGGGGTGGACTATTTTTCCAACGCGGGGGATTTCCACGTGGACCTCGCCGCCGGGCTCGCCCGCGGCGTCAACACCCCGCGCCTGCACGAGATCGCCACCCTCAGCGGCATCCCCGGCAAGATCGACACGGCGGGCGACCAGGTGTGGGACCTCTACCTGCGCGGGCGCACCGACCAGATCGTGAACTACAACGAGTGCGACGCCTTTACCACGCACCTGCTGTGGGCGCGCATGGCTCACTTCGGCGGCCTCCTGGACAAGAAAGCCTACGAGACCGAGCAGCGGGCCGTCCGCCAGCTCCTCGAAGAATGTGTCAGCCAGGGCAAGGCCCACCTCCAGACCTACCTGAACAAGTGGAACGCGCTTCAGGAGATGATGCGCGGGTAAAGGGCAGGGGATTGGATCGGGCACACTTTTAGCTTTGACTCCGGGGAGCAAATCCATGGGCTCTATAAGCTTTCATTAACACAACCACCGCTATGTATAAGATTGTACTTCTGCGCCACGGCGAAAGCCAATGGAACCTTGAAAACCGCTTCACCGGCTGGACGGACGTGGACCTGACCGAAAAGGGCGAAGCCCAGGCCCGCGAGGCCGGCCACGTACTGGCCAAGGAAGGCTTCCGTTTCGATATCGCCTTCACCTCGCTGCAAACCCGCGCCAACCGCACGCTCAACCTCTGCCTGGAGTCGATGAACCTGAGCTTCATCCCGGTCCAGAAGAGCTGGCGCCTGAACGAGCGCCACTACGGCGCCCTGCAAGGCCTCGACAAGAGCGAAACCGCCGCCAAGTACGGCGACGACCAGGTGCTGGTGTGGCGTCGCAGCTACGACATCCCTCCGCCTCCGCTGGAGCTGACCGACGAGCGCTTCCCCGGCAACGACCCGCGCTACGCCGACCTGCCCAAGGACGACCTGCCCCTGACCGAATGCCTGAAGGACTGTGTCGCCCGCTTCCTGCCGTACTGGGACATGGAAATCAAGCCCCGCGTGGCCGAAGGCAAGTCCGTCATCATCGCCGCCCACGGCAACTCCCTGCGCTCCCTTTACAAGCACCTGGCCAAGGTTTCCGACGATGACATCATCGGCGTGAATATCCCCACCGGGATGCCGCTCGTGTTCGAACTGAACGAAAAGTTCGAGACGCAGAAGTTCTATTACCTCGGCGACGAGGAGGCCGTAAAAAAGGCCATGGAAGCTGTTGCCAACCAAGGCAAAGCCAAGTAGCGTTATTCCGTTTAACCACGGAATGCCCACGCCTGACAAACAGCCCGACCCTCAAGCCCTCGAACCGGAAACTCCGTCCGCTCAACCTGCCTCCGAACCGGAGACGGAGGAGCGGGTGGAAAGTTTCACCAAGGAGTTCGAGAACTTTTTCGCCCACGGCCTCCCCGATCCCAGCAGTTGGATCGGGGTAGGTCTGGACGGAACTCTGGCCCAACTGAATGGGCCCCTCGATCCGGCGCACATCGGTGAGCCGGTCCCCAACATGGTCGCCCGCGTCCGTGACTGGACCAACCGCGGCCATACGGTCAAGGTCTTCACGCCCCGCGCCGCTGACGAAGCGGGGCAGGCCATGGTGGAGCAGTGGCTCAAAGCCCACCGACTGCCCGAGCTGGAGGTTACCTGCGAAAAGGACCTCCACATGCTCGAACTCTGGGACAGCCGCGCCGTGCAGATCATCGCCAACATGGGCCGCCCCGTCGGCGAAAGCCGCGTTGAGCAGCCACGGCAAGCCCTTGACAATGAGACTCTTTCGCAGCCAGATGTAAAAAACGACCCGGAACCCGACACGTCGGCACAATAGGCTTTTCTCGTTCGCCGAAGCGTGCCTAGTGTGAGCTCGTCATGGCGGAGAAAGAAGATTGTTCGTGCCCAGACTCCCGGGCGTCCTGCCCGGCGGGCATTGGGAAGACCGTGCGCCAGGCACCCGGCGTGGAGGGCGTGGACATCGACCACCAGTCCGGACGCATCGACATCCTGTACGATCCTGCGCGGGCCTCGGAAGAGGACGTCGAGCGCACCGTCCGCCAGCTCAGCTCCCAGATCGACGCCATCCCCGGCAAATGCGTCTTTCGTCTGCACGGACGTGGCTGCGAGGAGTGTGCCCGCCGCATCGGGATCGACCTGGAGCACCGCCCCGGCATCCGCCGCGCCAGCGCGTCGTTTCTCGGCGGGGTGCTCAGTGTCAGTTTCGACCAGGCCGGGCACAGCGAGAGCAGCATTCTGGAGACTGCCCGCTCCGCCGGGGCTGAGGTCGAGCCCATCGAGGAGGCCCTCCACCGCGAGGAAAACGAAAAGGCCGAGTCGCGCAAATCCGTCGGCGCCTTCATCCGCTATTGGCTGAGCGGTGCCCGACTGGAGATGGTTTTTACCGCGCTCACGCTCGTGTGCATGGTGGCTGGGCTTGTTTGCGAAAAGCTCGGCGCGGGCAAACTCGTTTACAACACCCTCTACGTGCTCGCCTATGGCTTCGGCGGGTACTACGGCACGCTCGCCGGGCTGGAGTCTATCCGCAAGCGCGTGGTTGACGTGGACCTGCTCATGATCCTGGCCGCGCTCGGGGCCGCCTACGTCGGCGCGCCCTTCGAGGGGGCCATGCTGCTGTTCCTGTTTTCCTTTTCCGAGGTCTTGCAAAACTTCGCCATCGGCCGTACGCGCAACGCGATCAAAGCCCTCGCGCAGATGCGCCCGCAGTCGGCCCACGTGCTGCGCGGGGACCGTATCGTGGAAACGCCCATCGCCGAGATCGAGTTGGGCGCGCGCGTACTCATCCGCCCCGGTGACCGCATCCCGCTCGACGGGCGGGTGGTGGCAGGGGAGAGCACGCTCGACCAGAGCTCCGTCACCGGCGAGTCCATGCCCGTGGCCAAGGCCGTGGGCGACGGCGTCTTTGCCGGAACCATGAACCAGAACGGCAGCCTCACCGTGCAGGTCACGAAGCTGGCCAAGGATTCGACCATCTCCAAGCTCATAAAAATGGTCGAGGAGGCGCAGTCCGAGAAGGCCAAGACCCAGCGCTTTCTGGAAACCGCCGAGCAATATTACGCACTTGGGGTGATTGTCTTTACCGTGCTGTTGGGGGTGCTCCTGCCTACCGTTTTCAAGGTGCCGCTCGACGAGGCGCTCTACCGCGCCATCACCGTCATGGTCGTGGCCTCGCCCTGCGCACTGGTTATCAGCACGCCCGCCTCGATTCTTTCCGCCATCGGCAACGGTGCCCGCCGGGGTATTTTGTTCAAAGGCGGGGCCCACCTGGAGCAGGCCGCGACGCTGCGCGTCATCACCTTTGACAAGACCGGCACGCTGACCGAGGGCAAGCCCCGCGTCAACGAGGTCATCCCGTTCGCCGAACTGTCCCGCGAGGAGCTGCTGCGCATCGCCGGGGCGGTCGAGGCCAAGTCCGAGCACCCGCTGGCCCAGGCCATCGTCGAGCTGGCCCGCTCAGAAGTCCCCACGCTGCCAGAGTGCGAGGGCTTCCGCGCCGTCACCGGCAAGGGCGCGCTCGCTCGCGTCGAGGGGCGCATGATCGTAGTGGGCAGCCCGAAGTGGATGCGCGAGTACCACTTTGAAAACGCGGACGAGATCGAAGAGCGCGTGGCGCTTATCCAAGACTCGGGCCGCACGAACGTTCTCGTGGGCGAGGTCCACGAGGAGAGCAATACGGTAAAAGTGCTGGGCTCGTTTGCGGTGGCCGACCACCTGCGGGCCGAGGTGCCCGCCATGGTCAAGCGCCTGCGCAAGCAGGGCATCCGCCGCGTGGTCATGCTCACCGGGGACGCCCACCGCGTGGCCAGGGCCGTCTCCGCCGAGGCAGGGCTGGACGAGTTTTACGCCGACCTCTTGCCGGAGGATAAGGTCCGCCTGATGAAAGATCTCTCCAAGGGCGAGCACGTGGGCATGGTCGGCGACGGCACGAACGACGCCCCCGCGCTGGCCTCGGCCACGGTCGGGATCGCCATGGGCGCGGCAGGCAGCGATGTCGCGCTGGAGAGCGCGGACATCGTGCTCATGGCCAACGACCTCAAGCGCATCCCGTACCTGATCGCTCTCAGCCATGCCGCCCGCCGGGTCATGTTGCAGAACCTGATTTTCGCCGCCGGGGTGATCGTCGTCATGGTGCTGGCCACGCTGCTGCTGCCCCTGCTTGGGGTGGACGTGCCGCTGCCGGTAGGGGTCTTCGCCCACGAGGGAGGGACCGTGCTGGTCTGCCTCAACGGCCTGCGCCTGCTCGCCTTCAACGACAAGAGCCTCGACGAGTAGGTTCCCGGCTCGTGTCGCTTGCGTCTCGGCCTTTTTTGTCTAGTGTATCGCCAGGCAGTTGATTCGTTGCCCAGCCTCAGTGGCACGGCGAAAGCCAGCTCGCACAGCGATATTTCCGCTTTGTGTCTTTGTGACTCTGTGGTAAATCATTGATTTCTTTTCAAACACCGATCCGCCATGTCCATCCCGAACATTGCCACCCGCCGCGGCGACAGCGGCACGACCGCCCTCTGGTCCGGCGAACGTGTCTCCAAAACCGACCCCCGCATCCGCACGACCGGCGAGATCGATCTCGTGCTGGCCATGCTCGGTCGCGGCCACAAGTACCTGCGAACCAAAGACGAGTTCTCGCAGCGCCTGAGCACGGATTTCATCCACGTGCAGCGGCGCTTCACCTACCTGATGGGCGAGGTCTCCACCGGCGAGGAGGGGAAACAGGCCTATCTTGACCGCAAGGATTCGATCAGCGATGACGATGTGGCCTTCATCGAGGAGCTGTACGGACGGCTGCGCGCGCATCTCGACGAATTGGGGCGCACAGTCGGCGGGGCCTGGAAAGTGGCGGGCGAAACCGGCGAGGCTGCCGCGGAGTTCCACGTCATCCGGGCGGCCTTCCGCCGTGTAGAGCTGATGCTCTGGGACCTGCGCGAGCGGGGGTTCACGATCCGCGAACCACTCCTGAAGTGTTTTAACCGCTTCTCCGACGTACTCTTTTTCACCGCCGTGCTGTTGGAGGAGGATTAGTCCGCAAACCCCCGCGAAGAGACGTATGGTCGGGAGAGACCGTGCATCCAAGCTCTTCGCCCGGATCAGGGGAGAGCGGGCTCAGGCGTCACATCCTTCTTTTTCAACTTCAGTTTGAAAGGTAATTGGATCGACGTGCTGTAGTTCATAATGAAGCTGATCACGCCGAAGACTCCGATCAGGAACCCGCAAAAGATAACGAGAACCGCCAGCAGGATGAATCCGAAAATCGTACTCCCGGCTTCGTGCTCGTAGTTTCGCTCTTTGTGGCCGTCGCTATAGACATTATAGTACCGTGTGCTGGTGTTTGAGAAGAGAACGCCGCCGATGATGGCTCCCATAAACCCTCCGGCTGAGAGGCGACTCGTTCGCTTTTCCAACAGATAGACCGGCGTCCTGCTGGCCAGGGTATAGAATATCATCCCGAGCAGGTGGATCACCATGAACGTTTGGATGCCGCCCGGCCCCGAAAAGTAGAAGAGAACCAGCATGATCGCCGCACAGGCCAATACCCAAAAGGAGCCTGTGTAGACCCGGCGGCTGCGCACCTGGTAGAGTTCGCGAAGCGCATCGAATTGTCCGAGCACCCCCGTATTGGTCAGGTGCAGGTTTTTGCTGATTTCGACAAGGACGTTTCGCGCCTTCCGCACCTGGCTTCCGGAGGTGATGGTTTTGTAAGTGGAGCCGTCTTCGTCTTCGGCATCCGGCAGCTCATTGGCCAAGCTATCCATCATGTCCCGTGCCTGCATGTCGTCGTCAGTAAAATCTTCCCCCGGAGTAATGCCTTCGGCTACGGGAGCTTGCGGGACCGTTCGTTCGGCGATATTAGTCAGGATGACAAGCGGCAGTAGCACGAAAACTCCTGCGAGGTAACCAACCACCATCAGCAGCTCCAACAGATCGAAGAAACCGAACCCTTCGGAGGAGGATTTTGATCCTGACGTCGGAGACGACTTCATCGTATCGGTATCATCCGGCATCACCGTCGCCCCGGGTTCGGCCTGGATGGTGGTCACTTTCGTAGACTCGGCTGTCGCCGTTGTTCCAGGAGCGCTTGCCGGAGGTTGCCCAACGCTGGAGACTTCCGAACTCGAAGGTGCGGGTGTCGGCTCGCTTTCGAGCGCTGCCGGTTTCGATGCCGGGACCGGGACGGCGGGCGTTGCAGCCGAGGCGGCATTTACCCCCGAGTCGGTCGCCTCAGCAACCGCTCGCTCCGGTGCTGGGGCAATCTGCTGAGCCCCGATGATCTGATAGCTCCCCGGTGATTTCCCCTGGCTGCGCGAGAGGACCCCGTTCTGACGGGAGGAGGTGTAGCTCGCCTGGCCGGGGAGGATTTTTACGGTGACAATCGCGCGTTCCCCGGGTTTGACATAGCCGGCGTGGACGGCGGCCAGGGAGAGCGGAGAATCGTCGGTGTAAATATCCGTCCCCCAGACGGCACCCATGTTCGCACCGGTGATGTCGAACTGGAGCTCCCTGCCATCCATCTCGCGGTAGGCCCGAAGATTGCCGGGATCGGCGGCGGGAGCTACTGGGGCCGGGTCGATCAGTTTGGCCCCGATGATCTGATAGCTCCCCGGCGATTTCCCCTGGCTGCGCGAGAGCACGCCGTTCTGGCGGGAGGAGGTGTAGTTGACCTGTCCGGGAAGGATTTTTACGGTGACAATCGCGCGCTGGCCCGGTTCGACGACACCGGCGTGGACAGCAGCCAGCGAGAGAGGGGAATCGTCGGTGTAGATATCCGTCCCCCAGACGGCACCCATGCTCGCACCGGTGATCTCGAACTGGAACTCCTGCCCCTGCATCTGACGGTAGGCTTTGAGATTGCCGGGATCGGCGGCAGGTTCAGTGTCATTGGGCTGAAGTGACGGGGTGGCCGGAGCCGCTGATGGGTCTTCCGCCCGTACTGACACAGAGAGGGCCATCAAGATCGACAGGGTCACGGCCAGGAAAAGAACTCCATCAGAGAGCCGTTTACTCCAGCCGGAGGAATAAAGTCGCCGCAAGACGACGGTGGGCAGACATGCGCCAACGTACATTTTCATAAAACCCTTCCTTTGCGGTTTGTCAGGTAACGCTGAAGGATTATTAACGACAATTAGTTGCAAATAGAAGCCGTAAGCGCTGAAACGTCCGGTTATTAGGCGCACAAATCACTTACTTGTTATATTGCTAATCACAGCCCGTGACTATCATTGTCGTGGCAATCGCATCGCCGCCAGTGATGATGCGCATTTGGGGGAATCGGCCAATTGACCGCCCCGCCTATCCTGTTCCGGCAATAACCGCCTACAGCAAATCCGTGATCGAGCCGAATTCCGGGTCGAAGAGGTGCCGGTACAGCCGGATGGCCTCGTGGTCGGTGAGCTGCGTCAGGTAGTCGCAGAGCAGACGGGCCCGGGCAGAGATTTCCGTCTCGCGCTCGACCCAGCCCAGTGCCGGGGCGGGCAAGAGTTTGAGCCCCTTCGTGCCGGGCTTGAGGTGGCAGTCGAAAAACGCGTGAAAGAGCCGCTCAATGATAAACCCGCTCTTGAACTCGACCTGCTGGATGCGTGGTGAGCGGAAAACCAGATCGAGCGCGATTTTCTTGTACAGGGCGCACTCCTCCTGAATCTCCGCCGGGACACACAGCCGCCACCGGTAGCGGGCGGACTTGTCCGCCAGCACGCCCTCGAAGGGCTCCAGCGTCGTGGCCCGGACAAACTGCCCGAGTTTACGGGCGAAAATCGCCTCCAGGTAATCCTCGTTCAACTGCTCCAGCAGGGAGAGCAGGGCAGGGGACTCGGCGGTTTCTTTTCCCTGGTTCGCTGCCCAGCGCTCGACGGCGGGGCCGGTCAGGTACCCGGCCTTGACGCTGTCCACGATGTCGTGAAGGGAGTAGGCGGTGTCGTCGGCCCAGTCCATCACCTGGCACTCCAGGCTCTTGGCCGCGTTGGCCTCATAGGGCTCAGTGGCCGAGGAGGGCCAGTGGCCCCCGGCTACGAAGTGCCGCAGTCGGACTTGATTGTCGTAGAGGAAATGGTTGTCCGGCGGGGTGGCGTCGGTCACGGGCGTCTGGTGACTCCAGCAGTCCAGCCAGAGCGCCTTGTACTTGAGGATGCCGTCGAGGAACGCACGGCTGGGGTCCATCCCGCGGGGTCCGTCTTTGCGCTGCCAGAAAATTTCGGTCAAGATGCGGGCGGTTTGGGCATTACCCTCGAAGCCACCCCATGGGGCCATCAGCTCGTTGAGCTTGCGCTCGCCGATGTGACCAAAGGGCGGGTGCCCCAGGTCGTGCGAGAGGCCGACGGCCTCCAGCAGATCACCGTCCAGTTCCACCTCGGGGTGGCGGAGATTCAGGTGCTCGCCGATGGAGCGGGCGATGCGGGCCACCTCCAGCGAGTGCGTCAGCCGAGTACGGTAAAAATCGTACTCGCCGGACTGAAAGACCTGTGTCTTGGACTGGAGACGGCGGAACGCGTAGGAAAAGATGACCCGGTCCCGGTCGAGCTGAAAGGCGCTGCGTTCGTCGGCCTCGCCGCCGCTGCGGGGCGAGCCGAGGCGTTCGGTGTCAAAATCGTTGTAAAAGGCTGACGACATGGTGATTTTGTCTTTTCGGGGCACGGACAGGGCGATACGTTCCATTTTGTGAACCTGCCCCCAATGTCGAACCTAAAGCGTTTTTTACCCCTCATAACCGCCGCAATCATTCTCTGCTCCACGGCCCAGGCCCGGATCGGCGAGAGTCGCAGCTCCCTCGAAAGTCGCCTGCTCAAGGACCGTACGGCGGTCAAAGTTCCTTCCCGCCTGCAGGAGAAGCTCCTCAACGATCGCAGTGTGCCCTACCGGGCGCTCTACGAGTATTTCCCGGAATCGGCGGAACAGGAGGTCTATTATAAGCTGGCCGAGAACGGTCAGGCTACCACTGCCGACCTCGAGACAACCTTTCCCGACGGGTGGATGGTCCACGTGGTTTACATCAATGGCCAGTCGGTCTTCGAGGCCTACCGCCGCAACGGTGCAGGCATCAACCGCTATGAGGAGGAGGGTATCCTCATGGTCAATATGGGTGGTTCCCACTGGCAGCGCGTCAACCCCAAGGACGTGCAAAATACGGCCATCGGCTGTTCGCTGGAGCGGACGGACGGAGAGGTCCGCGCCATACGTAAGGGCAACTACCTCATTGTGTATAACACGGAGTTCGACGAGGCGGTGAAAAAGCTTCAGGACGAGGCCCGCGCAGAATCCGAGGCCGAAGCCCAGGAAAACGCCCCCGACAGCCTCCGCGGTTTCTAGAACACGCTCACGGGCGGGATAGACGAAAGAGACGCACGGCGACAGCGAGTGTGCGGAGCGGCAGGACGCGGTCCTGCACCTGTGATCCTTCGGATCACGGATGACTCCGCCAACGCGGAGTTATGGGCAAGGGCGGTTGACACCAAGCCACACGAACTTCGTTTGATCTCTCTTGTGGACGCTGTGCGGTCTGTAGGCAAATGGGTATTGATTGCGAGGCGTTTGCGCTTCCCTAGCCCTGTTTCGCGTGTCCGCACCCCCGTGGAGTTTGGGGTTGCCCATAAGGGCGGGGCGCTTACGGTTTTCCCTTTTACTTATGGCAAAAGACTGGCTTGAAGGTGTCAAAGGCTCCTACGACGCGGTGGTGATCGGCAGCGGACTGGGCGGGCTGACGGGCGCCAATATCCTCGCAAAGATGGGGCACCGCGTGCTCGTGCTCGAGCACCATTATCAGTTCGGCGGCCTCGCCACGTGGTTCAAGCGCCCGCGCCGGCACATTTTCGACATCTCGCTGCACGGCTTCCCCGTGGGCATGGTCAAGTCCTGCCGCCGCTACTGGACCAAGGAGATCGCCGACTCCATCGTGCAGATCAAGTCCATCCGCTTCGTTAATCCGCAGTTCAACATCGACACGACCTTCGACCGGAACGACTTCACGCGCATCCTGCAGGAGACCTTCGGTGTGCCGCGCGAGCGGGTCGAGGCCTTTTTCGAGCACCTGCGGCAGATGAACTACTACGACCGCGACACCCGCACGACCAAGGAGATGTTCGAGGAATTCTTCCCCGGCCGTAACGACGTGCACCGCCTGCTCATGGAGCCCATCGCCTACGCCAACGGCTCCACCTGGGACGACCCCGCCATCACCTACGGGATCGTCTTTTCCAACTTCATGAGCAAGGGCGTCTACATCTACCAGGGCGGGACGGACCAGCTCATCGGGCGCATGACGGACGAGCTTCAGAAAAACGGCGTCGAAATCCGCAAAAACGCGCTCGTGGAAAAGATTTACACCGAAGACGACCCGCAGACCGGCAAGCGTCGCGTGGTCGGCGTTCGCGTGACCGGTCGAGGCGGCGAGCCCCGCGACATCGCCTGTAAGGCCGTCCTCTCCAACGCCAACATTAAGAACACCGTCCTTCAGCTCGCCGGGCAGGAGAGCTTCCGCCCCGAGTTCGTGCAGGAGACGGAAAAAGTCCGCGTCAACACCAGCTCGTGCCAGGTGTACCTCGGTATCCGCGAGGGCGAGTCGATCCCGAATATCGGCGACCTCGTTTTCACCTCTGAGGCCCCGGAGTTTTCCAGCGACGAGCTGACGGACTTCAACACCACGAGCCGCACCTTTTCGGTTTATTACCCGGAGACGCGCCCGCAGAACCCGGTGGAGCGCTACGCCATCGTGGCCTCGCTCAACGCCCGCTGGAAGGACTGGGAAAAGCTCTCCGAGCCCGACTACGCCGCCGCCAAGGAGCGCATCATCACGCAGGCACTCGACGGACTGGAGAAATTCATCCCCGACATCCGCCAGAAAGTGGACTGGCAGGAGGCCGCCACGCCCCGCACCGTGCACGGCTATACGCGCCACTTCGGCGGCACGTCCTTCGGGACGAAGTTCGAGGGCCTAAAAGTGTCGATGGAGCTGCCTGAACAGGTTTCCGGGCTTTACCACGCCGGTTCCGTCGGCATCATCATGTCCGGTTGGCTCGGCACCATCAACTACGGCGTCATCGTCGCCAGCAAGGCCGACTCCTTCCTCTGCGCCGCCAAGCGCGGCGAAGTCGCTCCCGCCGCCACCTCGGACTGACTCCGCCCGCTGTGTTTTTCATGGATTTTCCCGCGAAGTTACGCGAAGATGCGCGAAGGAGTGACCACCTGTGTACTTCGCGATCCTGCGCGTAACTACGCGGACCACTTTTTCCCATCCCTTTTCGCCTGATTTTTCCCTATGGCGGAGTGATCTACGAGGCGGGTGTGCGCGCGCTCACCATGCTCCATCCCGACGTGCCG
>JAUTCS010000072.1 GCA_030673825.1 Verrucomicrobiota bacterium JB024
TTTTCAACTTGATCGTTGGGAATTAATCCCAGCACCCCCCCACCATATTACGCCGCGAACGTGTAACATAAGCGACTCTACCAGGCCGATTTTCCACAGTCTCGGTTTCACCGCCGGAACGAGCAAACAATATCCATCCAATATCAGTTCTCCGCTCTGCGCCCCTCGCGGATGAGCTGTAGGTGGTGTCAACGCACTCAGGTCTTTCTCGCGAGTCTCCGTCAGCCAGGACGAGAGCCATATTGCCCCATTACGCCGACGACTGCGGCGGAGCCTTCAAAAGAAAGGCTCCCCGCAGCCAATCAGACGAATCAGCCCAAAGTGACGAGAGCGTAGTGGGCGGAGGTGACGTGGGAGTCGAAACGTCCGCCGAGGTTCGTCCTGCCGCCGGAGTGGGCGTCGCCAAGGGCACCGAGGTTCGCCACGCAGTCGAAGAGCAGCGTGTCGGTGGCAGGAAGATCGAGTGCGGCAAACGGCACCGTGAGTTCGATCTCGTAGTAGAGCTCCGTGCGACGGAAACCGATCTCGGCCTCGGGCAGCGGGCTTTTCCCAAGGCGAGCTTCGGCCTTTCCGGACGGGTCCGGGATCAGGTTGATCTCGCAGATGCGGGACGGGCGAGCCGGCGGCGCGAAGTAGAGTTGGACACAGGAGCCGGCATAGGGGGCTTTGTATTCCGGCCGGATATCGGAATCTAGGACCTTGATGCGTAGCCGTAGATTGTCCCCGTCGCGGGTGAGCGTACCGCTGGCCGCCTCGAACCCGGAGAGCTTCAGCTCGAAAAGGGCCTCACCCGCGTCGTTGAGGTCAAGCCGCTTGCGCGGGCGAAGGATCGCGCCGATGGCGAGCACCGTCGTATCCGGCGTATCCAGCGCGACACCAACCGGCTCCTCGATAGAGGCCTGATTGGTAATGGTCGCTTCAGCGCTGGCCTCTCCCTTGGCGGGCACCGTCACGGTAAGCGTGCCGTCTCCGGCGAGGGCCAGCGCGTCGCTCTCGGGACGCAACGTGAAGGCGAGCGAAACCTTTTCCTCAGTCGGGTTTTCCACCGTCAGGCGAAGCGTGTTTGCCGCCCCGGTTTCGGTGGCAAAAGCTCCCGCCCCCTCGAGGCGAGCGATGATACGGTCACCAAGTCCCGCGAAACCGCGCCCGGTGTTCTTCAGCGTCGGGCTGAATTCGCCGAGGTAGCCGTCCTGCTGGTGAGCCTCGATCAACTCGTCACACATCGCCCAGATCTTGTCGAGGGTGAGCGTGGCACTGGCATGCGGGTCCATCATGACGGCGTGGTAGATGTGTTCGCGCTTGCCGGTGAGGGCAGCCTTCACCGTCAGCTCCTGCACGTTGATATTACTCATGCAAAGGGCGGCCAGCTGCGGCGGGAGTTCACCGATGTGAACCGGGCGCAGGCCGTTGCGGTCCACCAGGCAGGGCACCTCGACGTTGCAGCGGGCGGGCAGGTTTGTAATGGTGCCACGGTTGGGCACGTTCCCATAAACGGTACGCGGATGGCCACTCTCAATCGAGTCGATGATAAACGAGCCGTACTCGTGCGAGGGCGGTTTGATCTCGATCTCGCCGTCCTTGCCGAGCAGGTCCGCCTCGGTCTCGGCCCAACTACCGATGATCACCTCACAGCGGCGGATGTATTCGTCGATGGGGATGCTGAACTGATCGATGACCTCCTGTCCGTGGTGGATGAAGTACGGCACATACTCGCTCTGGTGCTCGCTGGACTCGGTCACGAAGTAACCCGTGCGGCGCATCATCTCGAAGCGGACGAGCTCCTGACGGCGCTCGGGGTCTTCAAGCGCCTTGAACAGCAGCGGGTAGGCGTCCTGCCCGCGGTACTTGAACTTCAGGAAGAAGGCCATGTGGTTGATCCCGGCGACGAGGTAATCCACATCCTCCGGCGGCAGGTCCGCGAAGCGGCAAAGCAGGTTCGCCGTGCCAAAGACCGAGTGGCAAAGGCCCACATGCGGGATGCCGATGCCCTCTTCGACCGCCCAGCAGTTCATCGCCATCGGGTTGGTGTAGTTGAGGAACAGGCAGTCCGGGTGCGCATATTGAGCGATATCGCGGGCGATGCCGTTGATGACGGGGATCGTCCGCAAAGCCCGGAACACCCCGCCGACCCCGAGCGTGTCGGCGATGGTCTGGCGCAGGCCGTACTTTTTCGGGATCTCGAAATCCCGCACGGTGGATGGCTTATAGCCGCCGACCTGCACGGTGCAGATGACGTACTTCGCCCCGGTGACGGCCTCGCGCTGGTCGAGGGTGGACTCGATCCGCGCGGCCACACCGAGTTGCTTGGCGATACGGCGCATCATGATGTCGGCCACCTTCAGGCGGGCCGGATCGATGTCCATGAGGCAGATCGTGGCGTCGGCCAGGGCGGGGAAGCGCAGCACATCGCTGATGAGTGTCTTGGCGAAGACCACGGAGCCCGCGCCGATCAGGGTAATTTTAGGAGTCATGAGAATTGTCCGGGTTAAAGTATGCATAAAAACTACGCTATACCCCTCATGTGCTCAAGGTGTCCGTTGTGACATTAATCATGCAATTTGTGATCGACACACACCTATCCCCTGCCCAATCCTTACGATTGCCATGCTATACAGGTGCCTCCACTGCGCAAAAGAGACCGTAAAGTCCTCCAGCTATTACTATAGGAATGCTGACCGCATGGACATCAACGTTAAGCAATGTGTGATCCAGAGGACCATCTCTGGCGCAAGCTTCTACCGTGACCGCGAGACGGACACACTCGTCGAAGCGGGCCATGCCATGCTGTTTCGCCACGGCGAGGATTCCTCCTATGGCTACCCGGAAAACATGACGGAGCCCTACGTGCTTGAGTTCGCGTCGCTCCAGGTCGATATCGACCTGTTTGACGCCATCCGGCGTACGGGCGGCTCATGCGTCGCGATGCCTCCACGCGCGGAGGCCACCAACGCGTTCACCACCCTGTTCCGCCACTACCAGAAGCGGACTTTCCGCGATCGCTTTCACGAGTCGGTCTGTGTGTACGAACTTCTCATCGCCCTGCTGCGCCAGGTTTCACGGAGCGATCCACTCCGCGACCCCGTCGCCGCCGCGCGGGACTACATCCTCGACCACTACGCCGAGCCCTTTTCCCAAAAGGAGGTCGCCACCCGGGTGGGACTGAGCCGCGAGCACCTGGCGCGCGAGTTCAAGCGGCGCTACAAGGTTTCGCCCGGCGAATACTGCCGCCAACTGCGAATGAAGCGAGCGCAGGAACTGCTCCACCTGCCTTTCGCGACGATTACCGAAATCGCCTCACGCTGCGGGTACACAGACGCGGGAAGCTTCGCCCGGGCCTTTCGCCTCTCGGAGGGCATCTCGCCGCAGGCGTACCAGCGCTCATTTGCAACAGCGTCGCCCGATACTTCCCAGCCAGCCCACCGGGCCTCTTCGGGTCGTCCATAACCGCCCCTCGCCCTCCCCAGTCGCTATTTTTACCCGTCGAAGGCACCCCACCCTGCGATGGGGATTGAATAAACGGCCCGGATAGCCCTCACTGGAGGCGAACGATTTTAGTGTTCCCCTACCCCCCTCTTCTCATGGCTACAGTCAGCATCCAGCAACTCGTGAAGGAATACCGGGACGACCGGCGGCATGCCTTTACGGCGGTGAAAGGGATCGACCTGGAGATCCGGGACCGGGAGTTCATGGTGCTGGTCGGGCCCTCCGGCTGCGGTAAGTCCACCACCCTGCGCATGATCGCGGGGCTGGAGGACATCACGGCGGGCACAATCGCCATCGACGGACGGGTGGTCAACGACCTCGCCCCGAAGGACCGCGACATCGCCATGGTTTTCCAGAACTACGCCCTGTACCCGCACATGAGCGTGTACGACAATATGGCGTTCGGCCTGAAACTGCGAAAACTCCCCCGCGAACAAATCCGCAAACGCGTGCATGAGGCGGCGGAAATCCTCGGGCTGGAGGCACTGCTCGAACGGCGGCCCAAGGCACTCTCGGGCGGGCAACGTCAGCGCGTGGCCGTGGGGCGCGCCCTCGTGCGCCAGCCCAAGGTGTTTCTCTTCGACGAGCCGCTCTCTAACCTCGACGCGAAGATGCGCGTGCAGATGCGGGCCGAGATTTCGCGCCTGCACCGGCAACTGGACGCCACGATGATCTACGTCACCCACGACCAGACCGAGGCCATGACCATGGGCGAGCGCATCTGCGTGATGAATGACGGCCACATCATGCAGGTGGACGAGCCCCTGAGCCTCTATCATGCGCCCGCCAACCAGTTTACCGCCGGGTTTATCGGCAGCCCGTCGATGAACTTTTTCCGCGGGCAAATCGTCCGCGAGGGCGAGCGAGTCGCGTTTGTCGAGGACAACGCCGCCGCCCCGGCCTTCCGTCTGACACTGGCAGGGGAAGTCGCCGCGCTGGCCGCCTCCCGCGCGGGCAAGGGCGTCGTCCTGGGCGTGCGGGCGGAGAACTTTTCGCTGGTACAGGCGGAAACCGTGCCACCGGGGAAAGCCGCCGCACACGACGAACCCAGCGGCGAGGAAAACGTCCTGCACGTGCGCGTCGATATGGCCGAGCCGATGGGGGCGGAGACCTTTTTGACTTTCGACACCGGAGCGCATCGCTTCGTTGCTCGCGTCCCCGGTGGGCGGCCCTGTCGCGCGGGTGAGGAGCTTACAATCACACCCGATCTGGCCAAGGCACGGCTGTTCGACCCCGAGAGCGGCGAGGCCCTGGGATGACCCGTTTGCTGTTTGCAATCTTAGATAATCAGCCACGGATGCACGCGGATGAAACACGG
The DNA here is from genome assembly GCA_030673825.1 of Verrucomicrobiota bacterium JB024. GTDB lineage: Bacteria > Verrucomicrobiota > Verrucomicrobiia > Opitutales > Cerasicoccaceae > Ruficoccus. The sequence continues at coordinate 4,802 of JAUTCS010000072.1, forward strand.
ATAAAGAGGATGGGAACAGCGCGGCTTAGCAGCATGGCACTGTCCCGTTTCCGCTGCCCACTCCGCGCCGCCCTTCGGCGAGTGCGCAAGGGTTGCGCAGTGGGGCTATGGGTGGGCCTGCTGGCGGGGGTGCCGGGCGGGATAATGAGTGCCCACGCCGCGCAGGCGGAGGGCTCGGGCGAGGGTGCGCCTGCTGCCGCTCAAACCGCCCCGGAACCGGTCACTCTTGTTGCGGAAAACCTCCCCCTGCCCGGCGAAGTCACGATCAACGCCGTGGCCCACCGCGAGCTGCTGCGGGTCTTCGCGGCGGAGAACCCGGACATCCGGATCAAGCCCTTTGCCATGCCGATGATCGGAGTCGAGGACGCGCGCGACTCGGGCACGCTCATGGCCATCTCCGCCGGGATCGGCCCCAACGCGATTTATGTCAACTTCCGCCAAAGCGCCACCTACAACGAGCACGGCTTTCTCCTGCCTCTGGAGCCGCTGCTGGCGCGGGTGTTGAGCAAGAACCCCGCCGTGCGCCAGACCGACGCGAACGGGAAGTGGATCGCCGCCCCCACAGCGGAAGAAGTGGCGGCGGCGCTGGCGTTGATCCGCGAGCGTGTGCCCCCGCGCGTATGGCCGGTCGTTTACCGAGAGGACCTGAGCGGACGCTCAGCACAGGACCACGTGTGGTCGCTGCCGACCTCGAACCTCGTACGCGCCCTCTTCTACCGGAAGGACCACTTTCAGGAGGCCGGGCTCGACCCCGAGCGAGCGCCCGCCACCTGGGACGAGCTGCTCGCCTACGCCCGCCGCCTGCACGACCCCGCCCACCGCCGCTACGCGCTGGTCTTCGACCCCGGCAACGGCGTCAGCTACCAGGCGTACCAGTTTCTCGTCGCGCCGGGCGGGCGGGCCATGAGCCGGGGCGAGGACAGCCAGTGGCGGGCGGACTTCGCCACGCCGGAGGTGGCCGAGGGCGTGCTGTTTTTCTGGCGGCTGATGCGCGAGCCCTACACCGGCCCCGACGGGCAGACCTACGCCGGGGCGGCAGCGCGGAGGACGGACTTCACCCCGCTGTGGGACCGGGGGCTGGTCAGTATGCGCTTCGCCTCGCTCGATGAGGAGATCCTTGCCTCGGTCAACCCGCAGCTCGTGGGCATCGCCCCCGTGCCCGCCGCCCCCAACGGCCAGCGCGGCAGCGAGCTCAACGCCCGCATGCTCGGCGTCTTTTCCCAGAGCAGCCCGGCCCAGCAGCTCGCCGCCATGCGCTACCTGTGGTTCATGACCGGGGAGGAGGCCCAGCGGCTGCGCACCCAGGTTTTCGTGGACCGCGGCTACGGGCAGTTCGTCAACCCGGACCTGCTGGCGAAGTTCGGCTACACGCGGCTGCTCGGGCGCGTCCCGGCGGGCTGGAAGGAAACCTTTAACGAAGCGCTGGCCCACGGCGGGCCCGAGCCCTACGGGCAGGGGACGCAGTTCCTCAAACGGATGCTCTCCGAGCCGATCAATCAGGCGCTGGAGCGCGACTACACCGGGATGAGCCGCGAGGAAGCGCTGGCCGACATCGAGGGCTTGCTCGCGCAGGCCGCCGACGCGGTCAACACCCGCGCCCTCGGCGTGGTCGATCCCCACGAGATGCGCGAACGCCGCCTCGTCGCCGGGCTCGTGCTGGGGGCGCTGGCGGTGGCCTTTATCGCTGGGCTGCGGGCGGTCTGGAAATCCTTCAGCCAGCTCGGGCCGGAACTGAACTGGCGACAAAAGCGTCACCGCCGCGCCCTGCTCACTGGCTGGGCGCTGCTGCTGCCCGCCTTCGGGCTGATCGTGTGCTGGCAATACGTGCCGCTGATTTTCGGCGGGGCGAGCATCTCGTTCATGGACTACGAAGTCGTGCTGAAAAGCACTTGGGTGGGCGTGGACAACTTCGCCACGCTGCTGTACGACCCGCGCTTCTGGGACGCGCTGGTGAAGGAGTTTTACTTCGTCGCGCTGATGATCGGGCTGGGTTTCTGGCCCCCGGTGCTGCTGGCCATCCTCTTGCAGGAGGTTCCCACCCGCTTCGCCAAGGTGTTTTTCCGCACCGTCTATTACCTGCCCTCGGTCCTGATCGGGATCGTGGTCATGTTTTTGTGGATGCAGCTCTACGACCCCTCGCCCGGCGGCACGCTCAACCAGCTCCTGCTCGCGCTCAACCAGCTCCCCGCCCTCCCCGCCGCGCTGCTCAAGCTCGGCCTGCTGGGCTGCTGGCTGGCGCTCGTCGCTCTGCTGGCGTGGCTGCCGCTCAAGCTCCACGAGCTGCCCCGCCTGCTCAAGCTCGCCCTGTGGGCGGCGGCGCTGGGCTTCGCGGCGGTGACGCTTGCCCCGCTGATTCAGGCGTGGCAGGCGGACGGGTCTGCCGGGGCGGGTGCGCTGCTGGGCTCGCTCGCGGGACGTTTCCAACTCGAGCCGCAGCGCTGGCTCCAGGACCCGCAACTGGCCATGCTGTGCATTATCATCCCCTCGGTCTGGGCGGCGAGCGGGCCGGGCTGCATCATCTACCTGGCAGGTTTGAAAAGCATCCCCGACGAGCTGTACGAGGCCGCCGCCATCGACGGGGCCGGGTTCTGGCACAAGGTCTTTTACATCGTGCTGCCGCGCCTGAAGTTCCTCCTCGTGATCAACCTGGTGGCGGCGCTGGTGGCGGCGTTCAAGGGCGGGGCGGACCAGATCCTCGTCATGACCGGAGGCGGGCCCAACGGCGCGACCACCACCCTCTCGCTGGCCATCTTTTACCGCACCTTCATGGACCTGGACTACGGCGTGGGCACGGCCATGGCGTGGATCATGGGCGGCATCCTCATCGGCTTCACCGCCTACCAGATGAAAATGCTCGCCCGCGCCGAGTTCAAAACCGCCGGGAGCAAGGACTGAGCCATGCCGATCCTCCTTCCCGTCGAGTCCAAGTCCCGCCGCGGCCGCCTCTTCCACGCCGCGGTGCTGGTGCTGCTCACCCTCGGGGCAGTCACCATGCTCTACCCCTTCGCGCTGATGGTCTCGGGCGCACTGCGCAGCCAGATGGACGAGAACGAGCTGGGCCTGGTCCCGACCTATTTCACCGACACCGACGGGCTTTACCGGAAATTTCTCGAATACAAGTACGAGCAAAACATCGCCACCTTTGACGCCGCGCACCTGCGCCGCGACTACGCCTTCCGGCTCGTGCCCGCACCGGAAACGGTCTCGCCCGTGGCGGCAGCGGACCTGCGGCGCTTTCTGGCCGAGACTGCCCCGCCCGCGCACTGGCAGGGGCTGGCCGGGATCGGCGGCGAGCGCAACGTGCCGGAAAACTTGCGCCAGCTCCGCCAGCGGTTCAAGACACGCTTCGGCGGCGATGTGGGGGCGTTCTCGCAGGCGGTGGGCTCGCCCGTGGCCAACTGGGGCGAGGTCACGTTTTTTTCGCCCGAGTGGCTCTCGGCCCGCTACGACTTCGAGCATAATGCGCTGGGCGAGGAATACTTAAAAATGCTGGGCGAAGCCCCGCCCGCTGAGCGGCGCTTGGTCTCGCTGACGGGAACCTTTCTTGCGCTGGCGGTGTACCCGCGCTACGGCAGCGTGGCCGAGATGAATGCCGGTCTCGGGCTCAACCTGCGCGATTATCACGAGTTCCGCCTGCCCCGGCGCGTCCCCGCTGAGGCGCAGGCGGCGTTCCGGGCGGCGTGGCTGGAGTTTGTGCGCGAGGACCTAAACGCGTCCTTTGTCCTGACCGAGGGCGTCGGGCCGGAGGCGTACCGGGCCTTCCTGCAAAAGCTCTACGGCGACATCGCCGAGTTGAATAAAGTCTGGGGCACGCGCTATGGGAGCTGTGGCGAGATCGCGCTACCGGCGGGCGAGTTCCTGCCCGGCGGAGTGCGGCGCGATTATAACGATTTCCTGCGCACCCTCCCGCCGGAGCGCCTTGTGCTGAGTGGCCCCGAGTACGCCTGGGCCGACTGGCTGCGCGGGCAATACGCGAGCGTGGAGGAAGTCTCCGCCGCCTACAGGCGCGACTACGCGGATTTTTCCCAGGTGTGGCTGCCACTGGCCGACCTGGAGATGGAGTACACCCGCGCCCACGCCGGTTCTCTGCGGTGGGCGTTCGCCACACGTAACTTCGTCAACGCCTTCGAGGCGGCAGCGATGCAGGGGCACATTTTACGCAACACCGCCATCTACTGCGCCCTGGCCGTGCTGCTGGCGATCATCATCAACCCGCTGGCCGCCTACGCGCTCTCGCGCTTTCAGCTCCCCGGCACGTACAAGGTGCTCCTGCTGATGATGGCGGTGATGGCCTTTCCGCCCATGGTCACGACGATCCCGGTCTTTCTCATGGTGCAGAAGCTCGGGCTGATGAATACCTTCGCCGGGCTGCTGCTGCCCACCGTGGCCAACGGCTACCTGATCTTTTTATTAAAAGGGTTCTTCGACTCGCTACCGCGCGAGCTGTACGAAGCCGCCCGCATCGAAGGCGCGTCGGAGGCGCGGATGTTTACCACGATCACGCTCGCCCTGAGCAAGCCCATCCTCGCGGTGGTGGCGCTGAGCGCGTTCAACGCCGCGTACTCGACCTTTCTGTTCGCGCTCATCATCGCCCCGGAGCAGGACATGTGGCTGCTGCCGGTGTGGCTGTACCAGTACCGCGAGACAGTCTCGACCGGCGGGGTGTTCGCCTCCGTGCTGCTGGCCTCGGTCCCGCCCATCCTCGTGTTTCTCTTCGCGCAAAACGTCATCCTGCGCGGTATCGTCGTGCCCACGGAAAAGTAGCCGGCTGTCCTCGCCCCCAGTCGCGTAGCCGTGACTCAACGATGTGCACGGCATGGGGGCTTGACGGCCCACCGCCCGCAGGCGTTTAATCGCGCCTTTCGCGCACTGGTTCCGCCGGTGCTCTTGCCCGCAGTTTTCAGCTTGTTCCAATCATGATCGCATCTCGTACCCAAACCCTCCTTTCACTCGGGCTGCTCGCCCTCTGCACCGGCGCGTGGGCCGCGGATTTCGACATCCGCCCGGACCGCACGGACGGCATTTACGCCCCCGGCGAAGAGGTCACCTGGACCATTGAAACGGTCGGCCTCGAAGCGGGCGAAACCGCCCCCGCCGCTGTCAAGTACACCCTCAAATCCAACGGTCTGGACACGGTAAAGGAAGCCAGCCTGCCCCTCAACGACGGCAAGGCGAGCCTCACCGCCACGCGCGAGGACGCCGGCACGCTGCTGCTGACCGTCGAGGCTCCCGGCATCAAGGCGCTCTCCGGCGCGGCCTTTGACCCGCGGACGCTGGAGCCGGTTCTCCCCCGCCCCGCCGACTTTGACACCTTCTGGGCCGCCAAGCTCAAGGAGCTCGACGCCATCCCGCTCAACCCGCAGCTCACGCCCGAAGACTCGCCCAAGCCCCAAGTCGAGCTGTGGCAGCTCACGCTGGACAACATCCGCGATACGGAGGTCCACGGCCAGCTCGCCCGACCCAAAGACGCCAAAGGCAAGCTGCCTGCGATGCTCATCGTGCAGTGGGCGGGCGTTTATCCGCTGAACAAGGACTGGGCCTGCGGCTATGCCAACGACGGCTGGCTGGTGCTGAACATCATTGCCCACGACCTGCCGATCTATGAAAAGGCGGACTATTATAACGAGCTCAAGGACGGCGCCCTGAAAGCCTATCCCACAATCGGAAACGACGACCGCGAGACCAGCTACTTTCTACGCATGTACCTGAGCTGCGTGCAGGCCGTACGCTACCTGACCAGCCGCGAGGACTGGAACGGCGAAACCCTCGTCGTACGCGGCGGCAGCCAGGGCGGCCTGCAGACACTCGTCACCGCCGCCCTATGCAGCGACACCGTCACCGCCGCCATCGCCAGCATCCCCGCCGGATGCGACGCCAACGGCCCTGTCGGCGGGCGCGCCCCCGGCTGGCCCCGCTGGTATTACGCCACCGGCGACAAGGACCCCGAAAAGGTCCGCCAGGCCGCCGAGTACTACGACGTGGTCAACTTCGCCTCCGAGATCCGCTGCCCCACCCTGATCGGTATGGGCCTGGCCGATGTCACCTGCCCGGCCCCGGGTGTCTTCACCGCCGCCAACCAGATCCAGGGCCCGGTCGAGCTCGTCGTCATGCCCTCCGCCGGACACAAGGCGACCAAGCTCAACCCGCGCACCGAATTCTACACGGCGGAAAAGGCCTGGTTGGCTCAACTCCAAAAGGGCGAAGTGCCGCTGAAGCAGTAGGCAACGAACGACACGACGTGTTTGTCTATCGGCCCTACTCGGCGATGAGCTCGGCCAGCCGGTTCATTACCCGGGTCGGTCCGATGTAGTCGTCGCCATTGTAGCTGTCCATGATGACGTTACCGTCGCGGTCGAGGATCATCAGGCAGGGGATGCCGTTGCCGGAGGACTTTCGCACCTGGCTGCTCTTGCGGCGGTCATAGTCCACGGCGGGCCAGGGCATCTTCAGCTCCTTCATGTACCCGGCCATGGCGTCCGCGTCCCGGTCGCTGCTGACGAAGATGATCTCGAAGTTCGGGTGCTCGCGCTTCTGCTCGTTGTAAAAGTCCACCAGCTTGGGGGTAAACTTGCGGCACGGCGGACACCAGTGCGCCGATTGGTAGAGCGCGATATACTTGGCCTGCGAGAGGTCGGCGCCACGGGCACGCTTGAGGTCGTCGCCCTGGAGCGTGACCATGTTCGATTCCAGCCACGAGGTGAAGCCCGTCGGCTTCATCGGGGCGGGCGCGAGCTTGCCCGCGGCCTCCTGCTCGCGCAGGTAGGCCTGGTCGGCCTCGCAAAGCGAGGTCAGCGGAAAGGCGTAGGTCTGCCCGTCACTTTTACTAAAGGTGACCATGCCGTCTCCGATCGAGACGGCCTCGGCCTCCATGGTCCGGCCCTGAACGTCGGTCCAGGTCCGGGCCTGCGTGAACGGGACTGCCAGCGGCAGCAGGAGCAAACAGATAAGACGGCGCATGACAGCGCCATTCATACCCCTACACCTGGGCAAGTTCCAGCCCAAAGTAATTCCGGGCGTTGGCGAAGCAGATGTTCTTGACCATGCCGCCGACGAGGTCGAAGTCCCCCGGCAGTTCGCCACGCTCCATCTCGGAGCCGACGAGGTTGCACATGACGCGGCGGAAGTACTCGTGGCGCGGGTAGCTCAGGAAGCTGCGCGAGTCCGTCAGCATGCCCACGAAGCGCGAGAACAGCCCGAGGTTGCCCAGCGCGTTCATCTGCATCTCCATCCCTTCCTTTTGGTCGAGGAACCACCAGCCGCTGCCGAACTGAATCTTTCCGGCGACGGTGCCGTCCTGGAAGTTCCCGATCATGGTCGCGAAAAGGTAGTTGTCGGCGGGGTTGAGGTTGTAGAGGACGACGCGCGGGAGCGTGCCCGCCGTGGCGAGCGCGTCGAGGTAGCGCGAGAGCGCCACGCCCTGCGAGTAGTCGCCGATGGAGTCGAAGCCCGTGTCGGGGCCGAGCTTGCGCAGAGCGTAGCCGTTGTTGTTGCGCATGGCACCGAGGTGGAGCTGCTTGGTCCAGCCCTTCTCCGCGTCGAGCTGCCCGAAGTAAACCATGAGGAAACCGGCGAGGCGGTTTTCCTCGGCGGGCGTAACGGTCTGGTGGGTACGGGCCTTCTCAAAGATGCGGGTGGCCTCGGCCTTGTCGGCGATCTCGGTCGGGCAGTGGTTCATGCCGTGGTCGGAGAGGCGTCCGCCGAGACTGTGGAAAAAGTCGTGCCGCTGCTTGAGCGCGTCGAGCAGGCCGCCGAGGCTACCGGTCTCGGTGCCGGACACCGCCGCGAGCTTGTCACACCAAGCGTTCCAGGCGTCGAGGTTGGCGAGCTGCATGGCCTTGTCCGGACGGAAGGTCGGATAGACACGGGTCGGGATACCGGAGGCTGCGATGGCCTGGTGGTGCTCCAGCGAGTCGGTCGGGTCGTCCGTCGTGCAGACCACGCGCACGTCGAAGTTTTTCAGGATGCCCTTGGCGGAAAAGTCCGGCTGCGCCAGGCGGGCGTTGGCGGCCTCCCAGATGGCGGGCGCGGTCTTTTCGTTGATCGTCTCCTCGATCCCGAAGTAGCGCACGAGCTCCAGATGGCTCCAGTGGTAAAGCGGGTTGCGCAGCGTGTGGGGCACGGTCTTGCACCAGGCGAGGAATTTTTCGTACGGGTCGGCCTTGCCGGTGCACAGCTCCTCGGAGACGCCGTTGGTGCGCATGGCACGCCACTTGTAGTGGTCGCCCTCCAGCCAGATCTCAAACAGGTTGGCGAAGCGGCGGTCGGCGGCCACGTCCTGTGGGGGCAGGTGGCAATGGTAGTCGAAGATGGGCTCGTCCTTTGCGTACTCGTGGTAGAGGCGCTTGGCCGCTTCGGTTTGCAGAAGGAAGTCGTCGTGAATGAAGGGTTTCATAAGGCGTGGGCGGATTGGGTGATTCGGAAGGTAATATTTTTGGCCACAGAGATCACAGAGAGGGCACGGAGGTATTTGTAGTGGGAAATTGGATACTCCAAAAACTTACACGTGTTTGATTGATGGACATGTCTGGTTGCTGGCCTTGATCGCAATTGTCTGGGGCGTTTCGATCATCGGCGACAGCGCGCAGTTTTCAGCCGCCGTGACCGAGCTTGCGGATTCGCGTTTCGTCGGCACGGCCCTGACCCTGCAGGTCAGCATCGGCTTTGCGTTGACGGTTCTGGCCATCTGGCTGACGCCGCAGGTGGCGGCCCTGTTGGGGGGCTGGCGATGGGCATTCGTGATCCTGCTTCCGGGGCCGGTGATCGGCGCATGGGCCATGATGGCCTTGCGCCGCGCCCCCGAAGCCTCGCTTCTGGCAAACGGGCGGCGCTGATCGAAATTCGCGACTGCGTTTCCGGCCTTTGTGATACCCTCTTTCCCATGACGCATACGGAGGAGGGACGATATGCAGATTGCGCGTAGAAACCTGATGTTGGGTGTTTCGGGAACGGCGCTGGCGGTTGCCGCATCTGGCGGCGCGGCGGACGCTCAGCTTTCCGAAATACGCCAGAGATTCGCCGGGCTCTTTTATGATCTTCTAAATCAGCTGGAAGATGCGATCGACCGATTGACCGGTTTGCTGAATCCGGACGGCGTGCCCGATGAGGATGGGGCGGCCAATGAGATTCGGGATGTCATCAAGGGGCTGAACGAGGTTCAGAACGCCGACGACATGCAGGAACTGACCCGAACCGAATACACGGATCTGGCAGGGCAAATCGTTGCGCGAGATGCGTTCACGCCGCCGGACCCCGAGGCGCTTGACACCGCGCTTGCCGCTGGTGAGGCCGACAGGTCCGCAGATGATAGCTGGCAGGAGGCGATTGCGGATATTCTGCTCGAGTCGATGGGTTTCGAAAGAGACGAGATCGACCAGTTGCGGAATATCTTGCCCCTTAAGGATGAGGATCTGAGATCTGCGTTCCGACAATTGCACAGAGCCTT
>JAUTCS010000073.1 GCA_030673825.1 Verrucomicrobiota bacterium JB024
GCGCTGATATCGCCGCCGACGATCCGGGGATTGTAGGTCCGCGCGCTGACCTTGAGCCCGGCGAAAACTCGTTCGAGCCAGGTGAGGTAGACGTTGGGCGAGAGCAGGAGCGAGACCACGGCTGAGTGCGGCCGTCCGCCCATGGCGGCGATGTCGCTGAGGTTGCGCTTGAGGAGCTTGGCCCCGGCCTGCTCCGGCGGCAGGCTGTCGTCAAAGTGTTGTCCGTACACGACCGGGTCAACCGTCAGCAGTCCGTGCCCGCTGGTGGGTTCGAGCACGGCACAGTCGTCGCCGATGCCGCCGGGCGGGGGCGGGGAGGCCGTTCCGAGCCAGCCCTGGATACAGGAGATCAGGACGGTTTCGCTGATGCTGCCGAGGCTGGAGGCGGCGCTGTGGGTGAAAGGAGTCATACAGACGCTATTGGAGAATCTGCGGGGCGATGGCGACGACCAGCAGGGTATTCAGGTTAAAGCAGGCATGGAAGCAAATAGGCACCAGAACCGAGCCGGTGCGCTCGTAGGCCCGCCCAAGAAGCATGGCTAATAAGAACAGCGGCACAAATTGAAGCAGATTAAGGTGCATCAAGGCGAAAAACAGGGAACTGGCCGTGAGAGCGAGCAGCGGGTGGACCCGGCTCTTGAGGAAGCGGTAGAGGGCGGCGCGGAAGACCAGCTCCTCGACCACGGGGGCCGCGATCCCCGCCATGAGCACGACCAGCACCCACGCCGCGGGGCTGTTCAGCTCGGTTAATTGCTTAACCAGCGGCTGGTACGGGGTTTCGGAGCCCCAGCCCATGGAACGCAGCCAATGCAGCAGTTGCTGCCAGCCGAGGCTGGTAAAGGTCAGTAGCGGCAGCGAAGCCAGAAAGTAAAAAAAACCGGCTCGCAGGGCAGGCACGGCAGGCAGCCGCGAGGGGCTTAGCTCGACGCCGCTCTGGGCCCGGTAGTAGCGCAGGACGAGCGCATAGACGATCAGCACGCCGACGTAGGAGGCCATCGCCTGGCAGACGGTTCCGTAGGGCCAGTCGGGCGTCTCCCCGACCACCGCCCGGAACACAAACGCGGCAAAGCCTATGGCTGCCGTCTGTACGGCGAACATTCCCAGAAAAAAGGCCGCGAAATCGAACAGCCGTGAGCGCCACGGTTCCAGGCCAGGGGCTTTGCGCTTCCAGTTGCGCTGGATGTCCAGCCCCAGGCACAGGCACCCGGCAATCAGCAACAACAGGCTGTAAACACTGGCGATCAGCTCAGGGGTCAGCATGACTCGCCCCCGCTGCAAGAGGGAGCGGCTTCACCCGCTCCTGCGGCGCAGGGCGCACGGAGTCTGGACAGGCGCGCCGGGAGGGCGTCGGTATCGGGAAACGTCATCAAGCCTGGTAAAAAGGGAACGGCGGATTTTTCGGAGCGGTTGCGGGATCAGACCAGGACATTGCGTCCGTTGACAAAGGTGGCCTTGACTTTACCGCGCAGGGTCTGCCCGAGCCAGGGCGAGTTGTGGGAGAGGCTTTGCAGGGCTTCGGCGGTGACGGTCCACTCCGCCGCTGGGTCGAACACCGTGATGTCCGCGTCCACGCCTTCGGAGAGCGTACCCTTGTCCAGGCCGATGACACCGGCAGGCTTGTGCGTGAGGCAGCCGATGAGGGTGGACAGGTCGCAGCAACCGGCCTCGACGAGCGTGGCCAGGCACACCGACAGCGCCGTCTCCAGGCCGTTCATACCGAAGGGCGCGTAGTCGAACTCGCGGTCCTTCTCCATTTCGGTGTGGGGGGCGTGGGCGGTGGCGATGCAGTCGATGGTACCGTCGCAGAGTGCTTCGATGAGGGACTGGCGGTCGCTCTCGGCGCGCAGCGGCGGGACGGTCTTTAAATGCGTGTTGTAGGTCTTGAGCGCCTCGTCGGTCAGGCTCAGGTGCTGAGGGGTGACCTCGGCGGTGATCGGGACGCCCCGCTCCTTGGCGCGGCGGATGACGTCCACGCTGTAGGCGGAGGAAAGCTGTTGGATGTGGATGCGCGCGCCCGAGTGGGCCGAGAGGATGACGTCGCGGGCCACCATGATGTCCTCGGCGGAGCGAGGCATGCCGCGCAGCCCCAGCCGCAGGGACCACTCGCCCTCGTGCATCACGCACTTGTCCGTCATGGCGGCGTCCTCGCAGTGGTCGAGCACGACGAGGCCGAACATGTTCGCGTACTCCAGCGCCCGGCGCATGATCTCGTTGTTCTGGACGCAGTGGCCACCGTCGGTCACGGCGACAATACCGGCCTCCTTGAGCGAGCCGGTGGGGGCGAGCTTCTTGCCCTCGCGCCCGGCGGTCAGGCAGCCGGTGGGGAAGACGTTGACAACGGCGTCGCGCTCGATGCGCTCGTTGATAAACTGGATGGTCCCGGCGTTGTCGGCGGGGGGCTTGGTATTGGGCATGCACACGATGGACGTGTATCCCCCGGCGGCGGCGGCGCGGGTGCCCGAGGCGATGGTTTCCTTGTGCCCGTCGCCGGGCTCGCGCAGATGGACATGCAGGTCCACGAAGCCGGGGCAAACGATCAGCCCGGTGGCGTCGAAGACCTTCGCGGCCTTGCGCTCGGAATCGGTCAGGCTGGCGACGATCTTGCCGTCGCGCACGAAAACCTCGCCGGTGGCGTCGCGGTGGTTGGCGGGGTCGATGACGCGCCCGCCGGTGATGCAAAGGGTCTCGCTCATTGGGCCGAAGAAAGGGACTGGGTGGAGGCGCACAGGTAGAGGGCGGCCATGCGCACGGCGATGCCGTTGGTGACCTGGTCGAGGATGACCGAGCGGGGGGAGTCGGCCAGGTCCGAGTCCAGCTCGACGCCGCGGTTGATCGGGCCGGGGTGCATGATGATGGCGTCCGGCTTGAGCCAGGCGGCGCGGCGCTTGTTCAGGCCGAACATGCTCGTGTACTCCCCGAGGGAGGGGAAGTGCGTCGAGGTCTGGCGCTCGTGCTGGATGCGCAGGAGCATAACCGCATCGGCCCCGTCGAGGGCCTTTTTCAAATTGTGGCAGACGGTCACGCCCATCTTCTCGAACTCGCGGGGCACGAGGGTGGACGGGCCCGCCAGGGTGACGTGCGCGCCGAGCTTTTGCAGGCACCAGATGTTCGAGCGGGCCACGCGGCTGAAAAGGATGTCCCCGAGGATGGTGATGCGCTTGCCGGTGAGGTCCGCTCCGAGCTTCTCGCGCAGGGTGTAGGCGTCGAGCAGGGCCTGGGTCGGGTGCTCGTGGGCGCCGTCCCCGGCGTTGATTACGGGCATGTCCACGATCTCGCTCAGATACTGGGCGGAGCCGGCGGCGGAGTGGCGCATGATGATCATGTCCGCGCTCAGGGCCTGGATGTTGCGGGCGGTGTCGCGGAGCGTCTCGCCCTTGACCAGACTGCTGGCGTCGCCCATGACCGAAATCACGTCCGCGGACAGGCGCATGGCGGCGATTTCGAAGGCCAGACGCGTGCGCGTGCTCGGCTCCATGAACAAATTAACGACCGTTACCCCCCGCAGGGAGGGCAGTTTTTTGACGGAGCGCCCGAGGGTCGATTTGAAGTTCTCGGCAGTGGCAAAAAGAATGTCGAGTTCCTCGCGGGAAAGATCCTCGATCGCGATCAGGTCTTTACGGGTCCAGGCGTGCGAAGGCGTCATGCTTGCAAAATATGGATAGTGTCAAGCGACGGGTTTTCAGTGTCCAGATTAACTTTTACTTTTTGCGCCGGATCGGTGTCCAGCACCAGCCCCGTGAAGTCCGGCTGCACCGGCAGACGGCGCCCGCCACGGTCGCAGAGCACGGCCAGGAAAACCCGTGCCGGACGCCCCAGGTCAAAGACCTCGTTGAGCGCGGCGCGGACGGTCCGACCGGAGTGGATGACGTCGTCGGCCAGCACGAGGGTCGCCCCCTCGATGTCGAAGGGCAGGTCCGTGCCGCTTTTGACAGCGGGGATGGGGTTGGCGCGCACGTCGTCGCGGTGAAAGGTCACGTTGACCCGGCCCACCGGCACTTCGCGTCCGAGGGCTTTGCCGAGGCCGGTGGTGAGTTTCTGGGCGAAGGGGATACCGCCGTTGGCGATGCCGATGAGGGCGAGGTTTTCCGCCTTCCCGGTCGCGGCGGCGATGTCCCCGGTCAGGCTTTCGAAGGCCTGCGCGATGCGCGTGGCCTCAATCGTGGTGTGGGTATTCATGAAAGCCCCCGAGGATAGGTCCACCCCGGAGGCTGGGCAAATGTTTTTGTGGGAGGGGAGTTCTTTGTTCTTTGTGCTTTGTTCTTGGTTATGAGGGGGGGAGTGACCTCGAAGGCTTGGCTTTGTCTCGGCCTGCGATAAGCAGTCCCAACACAAAGAACCAAGCACAAAGAACAAAGAACTTCCCCCTACAACACCGGCGGCTTTTCGCCGGGGCTGGCGTACTCGCGGCCATACGCGCTCTGACGCACCTGGCGGCGGGTGTGGGCCACATCGAGGGTCCGTTCAAAATAGGCCGTCCGGACCACGCCGACGAAGCGGTCCCCCTCGTACACGGGGATGACCCGGTCGGTCTGCGCCTTGAACAGCGGGGCGTAGAACTCCAGCGGCCAGGCGGCCTGGAGCACGGGCACGTGCCCGGCGAGGGGGGCGACTTCTTCCCAGCGGGCGGGCAGGGTCACGTCCGCGATACACAGCCCGGCGTAGGCCTCGATCGAGCGCAGTTGCCGGAACTCCACCTCGCCCCCGATGAGGATGAACGCGAACAGCGCCACCGTGAGCGGGCTTTTCAGGTAAAAGGCGGCCAGCGCGATGGCGATGACGCCGAGGACTTTCCCGGCGTGCACGGCGTAGCGGGTCGCCGACAGGTAGTCGAAGCGCATGGCCAGCAGCGCCCGCAGGATGCGCCCGCCATCCATCGGGAAGATCGGCAGCAGGTTAAAAATCCCCATGGCGATGTTCCAGATCATGATCATGCTCAGAAACTCCCGCGGGTTCAGGCTGAAGGGGTTGTAAAACGCGCTCTGGGGCGCGCCCACCACCACGAACAACCCGGCGGCGATGAGGAAATTCACCAGCGGCCCGGCCAGGGTGATGACCAGCTCGCGGCTGGGCTCACGCGGGATGTGGCTGAACTGCGCCATCCCTCCGATGGGCAGCAGCAGGATGCGCCGGGTTTTGACCCCGTAGCGCCGCGCCGCCAGACAGTGCCCGTACTCGTGCAGCAGCACCGAGGTGAAAATGAAAAACGTATAGATCATCCCGGCGACAATCCCAGCCGGTCCGGCTGCATCGTACCCCCAGAGGGCGACCAGCACCAGCAGCAGCAAAAAGCTGGCATGCACCTCCAACGGGATGCCAAAGAGACGAAACAACTTGATTGACCACCTGCGCATGTCCGCTAGAGCATAAACCTTTCCCCCGCGGCTGGCCGCGAGGTGATTTACACATTATTCCATGAGTAACAAAAGTCCAGTCGTTCTGGTTATTGATGACGATTCCGAAATCCGCTACTCGCTGGAGCGGATTCTCTCGGCGCGCCAGTACCAGGTCGTCACCGCCGACAGCGGGGAGGAGGGCCTGAAGGTCGCCAAGGCCGAGAACCCCGTCGTCATCCTGCTGGATAACCGCATGGGCGGCATGAGCGGGATCGAGACCCTCCAGCACCTGCGCCACGCCTGCCCCAAGGCCATGGTCATCCTCATGACCGCCTTCGGCACCGCCCAGACCGCCATCGAGGCGATGAAGTTCGGGGCCTTCGACTACATCATCAAGCCCTTCGACGTGAAAAAGATCCTCGGACTGGTGGAGAAGGCCGTCTCGGCCTACGAGGACTCCAACCAGGAAAAGGGTGGGGCGGCCCCCGTCCTCAACTCCGAGGACTACAAGGAGGGCATCGTCGGCACGTCCGAGCCGATGCAGGAGGTTTTGAAGATCATCGGGCAGGTGGCCGCCAGCGACGCCACCGTCATGATCACCGGCGAATCCGGCACCGGCAAAGAGCTTGTCGCCCGCTGCATTTACCAGCACAGCCACCGCAACGGCCGCGCCTTTATCGCGGTCAACTGCGCCGCCATCCCGGAAAACCTGATCGAGAGCGAACTCTTCGGGCATGAGAAGGGCTCCTTCACCGGGGCCACCGGCCAGCGCAAGGGCAAGTTCGAGCTCTGCGACGGGGGGACGATCTTCCTCGACGAAATCGGCGACATGTCGCCCCCGACCCAGACCAAGATCCTGCGTGCCCTCCAGGAGGGCGAGATCCAGCGCGTCGGCGGTACCGAGACGATCAAGGTCGATGTGCGCCTCATCGCCGCCACCAACAAGGACCTGGAGCACATGGTGGCCGAGAACACTTTCCGCGAAGACTTGTACTACCGCTTGAATGTCTTCCGCATCCGCCTGCCCAGCCTGCGCGAGCGCCTGGAGGACATCCCCATGCTGGTCGAGTACATGCTTCAGAAGCTGGTCAAGGACCGCAAGGCCCGCGTCACCCGCGTCTCCACCGATGCACTGGCCATCCTTCAGACTCACACCTGGCCCGGCAACGTGCGCGAACTGGAGAACGTCATGTTCCGCAGCGCGGTGCTCGCTCAGGGCGACACCATCCTGCGCAAGGACCTGCCCGCCGAGATTGTCACCGCCGTCGGCGACAAGATCCGGGCCAACGGCCACACCCCGCCACCCATGCCCGTGCCCGCGCGGGAGGAATCGGCCCCCGCCGAAGCCCCCGAGACGCCGCCCGCAACGGCTTCGTCGGTCGATCTGGCTCCGCCCTCCGCGTCGGCTTCTGCCGCCCCGGTTCCCGCTGCGCCCGTGCCGCAGTTTATCGCGGATACGCCCCCGCCGCCGAGCCCGGAGGAGGCTTTTGACTTGGCCTTCGCCACCGCGTTGGAGCGCAACGGCTCGAACGTCCTCGTCGAGGTGGAAAAGGAAATCATCCGCCGCGCCCTCGCCCACACCGGCGGCAATCAGGCCCGCGCCGCCACCATCCTCGGCATCACCCGCGCCACCCTGAAAAAGCGCATGGACAGCTACGACATCAGCAACTGATGGACGGGAGGTTCTTTGTGCCTTGTGCTTGGTTCTTTGTGGGGGCGTCTGGTCGTGAGAAGACCGGCGTGCTTCACTAGCCTTTTAACCCATTAACCAATCAACCATTTAATCCCATGATCATCGAACCCGAACTGCGCGCCCATATCGAAGAAATCACCAAGAGAGCCGGTTATCTCTGGAGGTATCTTTGACGTTGCGGGTAAGCAAAAGCGCATAGGCGAGCTGGAGGAGCAGATGGCCTCCCCGTCGTTCTGGGACAGCCAGGAGGCGGCGCAGAAGGTCATCGGTGAGTCCAACCAGCTCAAGGGCACGATCAGTGGCATCGTCGGCTACAAGCAGAAGGTGGACGACATGCAGGCCCTGGCCGAGTTGGTCGAGGAAGCTGACGAGGAGGACGGCGCGGAGTTCGCCGGGGAACTGACCTCTACCGTCAAGACCCTGCTCAAGCAGCTCGACGAGATCGAGATCCAGTCCTTCCTCTCCGGCCCGATGGACCGCAACAACGCCATCCTCAGCATCCACGCCGGGGCCGGTGGCACCGAGTCGTGCGACTGGGCGGACATGCTCCTGCGCCAGTACACCCGCTGGGCCGAGCGCCGGGGCTTCACCGTCGAAGTGCTCGACATCGGCGCGGGCGAAGAAGCCGGGATCAACAGCGCCTCCCTGCGCATCATCGGCCCCTACGCCTACGGCTACAGCAAGGCCGAACGCGGCGTGCACCGCCTCGTTCGCATCAGTCCCTTTGACGCCAACAAACGCCGCCACACCTCCTTTAGCTCGGTGGACGTGATCGCCGAAATCGAGGACGACATCGACATCGAGGTCCGCGACGAGGACCTGCGCATCGACACCTACCGCGCCAGCGGCACGGGCGGTCAGCACGTCAACCGGACGGACTCCGCCGTGCGCATCACCCACCTGCCCACGAACATCGTTGTGCAGTGCCAGAACGACCGTTCGCAGCACAAGAACAAGGCCAGCGCGATGAAGCAGCTCAAGAGCCGCCTCTACGAGTTCGAGCAGGACAAGAAGCGCTCCGAGATGGAGAAGTTTTACGGGGAAAAAGGCGAAATCGGCTGGGGCAACCAGATCCGCAGCTACGTCTTCCAGCCCTACCAGATGGTCAAGGACCTGCGCACCGGCGTCGAAACCGGTAACATCCAGGCCGTCCAGGACGGCGACCTCGACAACTTCATCCACGCCTGGCTGCGCGCCGGCTGCCCCACCTCCCGCAACAAGGATATCAAGATGGAGGACTGAGGGGCGACAGCCCTTTATTCCTCAGGCTTTGGGACTTCTGCCCCAATCCAGCGGGAGCGCGTGCCGATCTGAAAGCGGAACACGCTCTAGTCGCTTTCCCGGGCGAAGTGCAGCGTGAAAGTCGTGCCAACATTGACTTGGCTGCTGACTTCTATGTGGCCGCCGAGCTCACGCATATGGCAGGCTATCAGGTAGAGTCCGATTCCCTTGCCATCTTTGTTGTTATGGAATTTCTCATGTAGCCTGAAGATGCGGTCTTTCAGGGATTTGCTGTCGAAGCCGATTCCGTTGTCCGTATAGCGGATTTGCTTGTTTCCGTCGCACAGGCGGGTCTCGATGCTGATCATCGGGGGGCGGTCCGGGTGTGCGTACTTGATCGAGTTTGTGATCAGGTTCAGAAAAATGCCTTCCAGATATGATTGTTTGAAAGTAAGGGTGTCGAACGCTTTCAGGTCCAGCGTGATCCGGGCATGCGAACCTGCGATCAGGTAGAAGAGCGGCTTTTTGACTTTTTCGACGGTTGTATGGATCGAGAGGATTTCGAGCTGAGCGTCCTGAGCTTGGCTTTTCTCGATTTGATCCAGGTAGCGGTTAAGCATCTGCTCCAGCTCGTTGGCGGCCTCGGTCATCATTTGGATAAACTCCTGGGTCTGAGGGTCGGTGATTTTGCTGTGGTCCAGGATGCTGAAGAGCGAGATCAGGTTTGCCACCGGGGAGCGTAAATCATGTGAGGTGGCATAGTTCATTTGCTTCAGGCGTTCATTCGCTCGGGTCATCTCGGCCAGCATCGCGTTTCGCGCTACCTCGTGCTCTTTATTGGAAGTGATGTTTTTGGCAATGGCGTAGACCAGCCCCTCTTCCTGCTGGGGAATTGAGTTCCAGGAGAGCCACACGGTCTCGCCGTCCTTGGTCAGGTAGCGGTTTTCATAGTTTATCAGGGGCTTGCCCGCGTACAGGTTACGCCGGTGGGTTTCAGTCAGGGCCTGGTCCTCGGGGTGGACGAAGGTGTTGATGGGATGGGCATAGAGCTCGGCTTCCGTGTACTTCAACAACTTGCAAAGGGCGGGATTGATTTTTTTAAAATACCCGTCAAAACCGGCAATGCACAACAGCTCGGGCAACGATTCAAAAAAGGGCTCAAGTGAATACTCTGGAGTGTTGGGCATGTTCATCGGTTTGACGTTTATGTCCGTAACGGAGGAATATTACGTTACTGGCATTATCCTGAAAGTCACACTTATCATACGGTTAACCGAAGTGCTCACTACCGTGTGGACAGCTTATTGGGTACAGGTGGCTATTCTTGGGGAAAAATCAAGTGCTGATGATCATGGGACGGCTCTGCCTGGGGGCGAAGGGGGCTAAGGAGCGGGCACATCCGGAAAATGCATCTGCGGCTTGCTCCGGCGCGGAAAAGGTTTCCCCTTGGAAGTTTCAACCGTTATGGATGAAGCCCGACATTGCCATGGCCACGCTTGATTATCAGACCGTTAAGGCCTCGCTGGAGGCGCAACCCCTGTTCGAGGACAAGACTTGGCGCCTCTCGCCCGAGGCCTGGCCGCTTACGCCTGCCCAGCTCAAGGAGATCGAACTGATCGGGCAGGCCTGCCGCGACTTTTACCAGGCGCTGGACATCCTCTACCGGCGCTCCTGGCAGGGGAAAAACCTCCTGCGCAATAAGGAACTGCTGGCCCCCTGGGTGGCCGACTACCTCGACCGCGGCAAGCCCCTGCGCGTGATCGAGCACGCCCGGCACCCGCAGTTCAAGGGGCTCATGCCGCACGTGCTCCGGCCCGACCTGCTGCTGACCGAGGATGGCTTCGCGCTGACCGAGATGGACTCCGTGCCCGGCGGCATCGGCCTGACCGACTTTTTAAACGGCCTCTACGCACAGGGCGACGACTCCGCCGTGATCGGCGGGGCCACCGGTATGCGTGACGCCTTTTACCGCGCCCTGGCCGCCACCGCGCCCGACAAGCCCAACCCGCTCATCGCCATCGTGGTCAGTGACGAGGCCGACACCTACCGCCCCGAGTTCCAGTACCTGGCCGCGCGCCTGCGCGAGGAGGGCAAGCGCGTGTACGTCTATCACCCCACGGACATCATGCCACTGGGCAGGACTCTCTGCGTCGCGGTGGACGGCAGCCCCGAGCCCGTCGATGTCGTGTACCGCTTTTTCGAGCTCTTCGACCTTGGGAACGTATCCACCGCCCAATACATCCTGGAGGCGGCCGAGAGCGGCGACGTCGTTGTGACCCCGCCGATGAAGGCCTACCAGGAGGAAAAGCTCAACCTCGCCCTGCTGCACCACCACGTGCTGGATGACTTCTGGCGCGAGAACCTGCCCAAGCGCTCCTACAAGGTGCTGAAAAAGATCGTGCCGCACTCGTGGATCATGGACCCGGTCGAGCTCCCGCCCAACGCCGTGCTCGACGCCCCGCACGCGCAGGGTAAGCCCATCCGCCGCTGGGAGGAACTGGGCGAGGCCACCCAGAAGGAGCGCAACCTTATCATCAAGGCCAGCGGCTTCCACGAACTGGCTTGGGGGGCGCGCAGCGTCGTGCTCGGCTCCGATGTGTCCAAGGCCGACTGGCAGGACGGCATCGCCAACGCCGTCGAGATGGCCGACTCGACCCTTCACGTCCTTCAGGACTACCACAAGCCCAGCCGCTCGAAACACCCCGTTTATAACGACGAGCAAAAGGCCGTCCCGATGGACGGGCGCCTGCGTCTGTGTCCCTTTTACATGATTGAGGGCGAGAAGGTATCACTGAACGGGATACTCGCCACTTTTTGCCCGGCCGATAAGAAGATCATCCACGGGATGCGTGACGCCGCCATGTTGCCCTGCCGGGTGCTTGCTGCGGGGGAGCCTGAGGGTTGATTGCAACGAAATTGTAACAGAGCTGTAAAGGCGCTCCGGCATTGGGCTGGGGCGCTTTTTTTGTGCCCGCTTTTGTCACAAAAGTGCCCCTTCGTTACCGAACTTTAACATTAGAAGCCTAGTCAGAGCGGGCTTTTTTTGCTGATTAGGCTGCTTTCCTGAAACCTTTTGCGTCTATGAAGCTGAAGCCTTTAATCATCACCACGCTCTGCCTGGCAGCCGCTCCGCTGTTCGGGCAGGAGGACTCGCCCGTGAAGGCGACGAAGTCCAAACTCGATAAATGGGTCGAGACCCAACAGCTCATCTCCGAGGAGAAAAACGACTGGACCGCGGAGCAGGCGTCGCTGGCCGATACCAAGGAGCTTCTGCAAAAGCAGCTTGAGGCCCTCAACGAGAAGATCAACGAGCTCGAAGACACCGCCACCCAGGCCGATAGCGAGCGTAACGACCTGCTGCTGGAGCGGGCCGCCTACATGCGCGCGAACAAGAGCCTGGCGGATGTCGTTACCGGTCTTGAGCAGCGTCTGGTCGCCCAGACCGCCTACTACCCGCAGCCCCTGCTGGATATCGTCGAGCCGCTGCTGGTGCGTATCCCGGAAAACCCGGAAGAGACGGACGCCAGCCTCGGTCAGCGTGTGCAGAATATCGTGGGTATTCTTTCCCAGGCCCAGAAGTTCAACAACTCGATCACCTTTATCGGTGAGACCCAGGCGGTCGCCGGTAGCGACAAGCAGGTACAGGTCTGGACCTTCTATTGGGGGCTGGGAGCAGCCTTTTACGTCGATGAGCTCGGCCAGGTTGGCGGCATCGGCGTCCCCACCAAGGACGGTTGGGTCTTCACGCAGGACGACAGTATCGCCGCGCGCGTGGGTAAGATGCGCGCCTACTACGAAAACACCGACCAGGACATCAAATTCGTCCCGGTGCCGGTCACGATCCAGTAATTTACAAATTTCGCGCTAAAGATGAAACACACGATCAAAACCCTCGCGGGGGCGTTCGCCGTTGTAGTTGCCGCGCACTACGCGTGCGCGCAAGACATGAACCAGGTTCAGTCGAAGGCCGATGCCGACTTGAGCGCCTCGTTGCGCGAACTCTCCGATCTGCGCAGCCAGATTGCTCAGGAAAAGATTCCGCTTTCCAAGGAAATCAGCGACTTGGAAGACCAGGTGCTGGAGCGCCAGCGCGAGTACGACCGCCTGCTGCGTGCCCGCGACAGCCGCACGCTGGACCTCGACCAGCTCAAGAAGCAGGTTGAGACGATGTCCAAGTCCAACGAGTACATCGCCGGCCTGCTTAACGAATACGTGCGCAACCTTGAGGCTCAGATGCCCATCAGCGAGTACACCAAGTACGAGGATACGTTGAATGCCGCCAAGTTTGCCCCGACCAATCCGAACCTTGATCAGGAGGGAAAGCTCTCCGCCCAGATCAAGGCCGTGGATGTCGCCATCACGCGCATGGACGAGCTCATCGGTGGTTACACCTTCGACGGTGAGGCGCTTTCCAACCAGGGCGTACTTGAGCAGGGGACTTTCCTCGTGCTCGGCCCGACCGTGTTCTTTGCCAGTGACGACGGCCTCGTCGTCGGTCAGGCCGAGACGCAGGTCAACACCGCGGACCCGATCGTCATCCAGCTCCCCGAGCAGTTCAACGCCGGGTTGACCCAACTGATCCAGAGCGGCCAGGGCGCGCTCCCGGCCGACACGACGCTGGGCAAGGCCATCAAGGTCGAGCGCTCCAGCGACTCGATCGCCGAGCACATCGAAAAGGGCGGCTCCGTCGGTTACGTGATCATCGCTCTGGGCGTGGTCGCCGTCCTGATGGGCCTGTTCAAGGTTTTCGAGATCATGAGCTTTAAAACCGCCTCGGTGAAGGATGTGCAGGATACGCTCGACTTGCTGGCCGAGGGGAAGGCCGAAGAGGCCGAAGCCCGCGCCAACCAAGTCAAAGGCGCAGTTGGCGCAATGCTCGCCTGTGGTGCTGCGCATGCTAAGGAAAAGCGCGGCGTGATCGAAGAGCTCATGTACGAGCGCATCCTCAAGTGCCGCCCGAACCTCGAGCGTTTCCTCCCCTTTATCGCGCTAATCGCCGCCGCCGCTCCTCTGCTGGGGCTGCTCGGTACTGTTATCGGGATGATCAGCACCTTTAACCTCATCACGATCTTCGGCACGGGCGACGCCCAGTCGCTCTCGAAGGGGATTTCCGTCGCGCTGGTTACGACCGAGTTCGGTCTCATCGTGGCCATCCCGGCCCTGCTGCTGCACGGCGCTCTCTCCCGCTTCGCCAAGCGCAAGCTCTCGGAGATGGAGCAGGCCGCCATCGCCTTCCTCAACGGTCTCAGCCTGATCAAGTAACGCGACACACCCATGTGGGAAAAAATCATAGACATCTGGGACGGCGGCGGCTGGGTCATGATCCCGCTGGCGGTCCTGGCGTTTCTGACCTACGCGACCGCGTTTCAGGTATTGATGTACCTCTACACGACCAACCTCGGAAAGGTAAACGAGGAGCAGTGGAAGAAGTGGATCAACGACCCTGAGAACGGCGAAGGCCGCGTCGGCGAGATCATCAAGTACGCCATGCTGGGCGAGGGCATGCAGAAGAACATTCGCCGCCGCTTCGACGAGGTGCGCATGAGCATCACCGGCATGATCGACCGACGCATCATCTTTATCTCCTCGCTGGTCGCGACGGCCCCGCTCATGGGGCTGCTGGGCACCGTCATCGGGATGCTGCTGACCTTTTACGGTATCTCCCAGTCCGGCGGTGCCGAGACCGCGGGCGTCATCGCCGACGGTATCCGCAAGGCGCTCATCACCACGCAGACCGGCCTCACCATCGCCCTGCCGGGTGTGTTCATCGTTATGGTCATCCAGCGTAAAAAGCACGCCCTGGAGGCCTGTCTGGCCCGTCTGGAGTCCATCGTCCTGACCGTTTCCAAAGCCGCCTAGAACTTTTTAACCGCATGTCACGTCACCGCATCGTAGAGGACGAAGCCCCGCCGGAGATTAACCTGTCTCCGATGATCGACTGTATCTTCATCCTGCTGATCTTCTTCATCGTCACGACCGTCTTCGTCGAGGAGGTCGGGCTTGACGTGAACAAACCGCAGGCAGCCGCGTCGGTTTCGCTGGATGAAAACGAGACGATCGAGTTTCTCGTGACCGAGGACGGCAAGGTCATGTACGAGGGCGAGGATATCGGCGTCAACGGCGTCGGCCCCAAGATCAAGCAGCTCATGGTGGGCGAGGATGTCCCCGTGAGCGTGAAAGCCGAGAAGAAGGGCGAGTTCGGCTTGTTGGCCAAGGTGTACGCCGAGGTCGTCGCAGCCGGAGCCCAGAACGTGCACTACGTACCCAAGTGATTTTCTAGCCATGCCACGCGCAAGCATTACCGAAGAGCAGGACACCGTCGCGGAGATCAATCTGTCTCCGATGATCGACTGTATCTTTATCCTGCTGATCTTCTTTATCGTCACGACCGTCTTTGTGGACGAGGCCGGTGCCGACGTGCACAAGCCCAACGTCTCCACCTACCGCAAGCTGAACAAGAACAGCATCCAGATCGCCATCACCGCGGACGACCGCGTCATCTACGGCGGCAAGGAGATCGGGGTGGGGGGCGTGGCCCCGCGCATCAAGCAGGCGCTCATGAAGAACACGGTGCCCGTCAACGTCCAGTGTGACGAGCACGCCAGCGTGGAAGTTTTCGACCGCGTCGTCACCGAGGCCAAGCTGGCCGGTGCCGTCGAGGTCAACTTCTCCGCCTTCAAGGAATAGGGCCGATCATGACGCAGATTTACCATCCGACGAAGACCAAGGCCCGTCACGTCGTCCTCGGCGTGATCTTGGGGGCGATCTTCACCTTCATCGTTTTCCTGCTCGTTCCGCTCACGCAGTTCATCGCGGACGAAAAACCCGAGAGCAGCGACGCCGAGCAGATGGACATCGCTTTCACGCCTCCCGAGGAGCTCCAGATGGAGGAAGAGCCTCCGCCCCCCGAGCAGGAGGAAGAGCCGCCGGAAATGGAAGAGACCCCGGAGCTCTCGCTCGAACAGCTTGAGCTCTCGCTCAACCCCGGCATGGGTGGCGACCTCGCGGGCGACTTTGCTCTGCCCGGCATGGGCCTGGGCAAGGCCGACCTGGACATCTCGTCCATCTTCGACCTCGACGACCTCGACAAGCAACCGCGTGCCCTCAGCCAGCCGATGCCGAAGTTCCCGCGCGCCCTCATGCGCAAGAAGATCAGCGGTTACGTCAAGCTGCTGTTCATCGTGGATGAAAACGGCAAGGTGCAGGACATCGAAGTCGTAGAAGCCTCACACAAGGAGTTTGCCGATGCGGCCGTCGAGGCCGTCAAACGCTGGAAATTCGAACCCGGAACCAAGAACGGGGAAAAAGTCCGCACCCGCGTGCGCCTCCCCCTTCCCTTTAACGTAAAATGAATAAGACACTCATTCTGAACGCAGCGCTTATCTTTTCCGCCGGTCTGGCGGCCATCCCCGCTGTGCACGCGCAGGAGAGCGCCGCCGCCCCGCAGCCGTATCCGCTGGTCGAGGTCTATGCGCCCCAGTTCTGGAGCGATCCTGAGTTTGTGAAGGACTTTCTGGGAAGCTACGGCGTCAACCCGCAGGTCGAGCCCGAGGTTACCGACGACGAGGTGAAGCTGTTCCGCAAGCTGGTGGACCTTATCCAGACAGACCCGCAGGCCGCCGCCCTTCGTCTGAGTCAGGAGATCGACGAGGACAGCAGTGCCGCGCTCAACTTCGTGCTGGCCAACCTCTATTTCCAGGAGGGTGATCTGGCTAACGCTGCCAAGTACTACGAGGCCGCCATCGCCAAGTACCCGGACTATCGCCGCGCGCATAAGAATCTCGGCCTGCTCATGATGCAGGATCAGGACCTGGCCGGCGCTGCCGAGCACCTCAGTCGCGCGGTCGAGCTGGGCGATCTCGACGGGCGTAACTACGGCCTGCTCGGCTACTGTTACCTGGACAAGGCCGATTACGTTGCCGCCGAGTCGGCCTACCGCACCGCCATTTTGCAGGAGCCCAGCGTGAACGACTGGAAGCTCGGTCTGGCGCAGTCGCTGCTGGGCCAGGAAGAATACTCCGAGGCCAATGCGCTTTTCCTCAGCCTGATCGAGGCCGATCCCAGCAATCCCGATCTGTGGCTTTATCAGGTGAACACCGCCCTGGGCATGGACCGCCCGCGCGAGGCCGCGGTCAACATCGAAGTGGTTCGCCGCATGGGCGCGGTCAAGCCCGCCAGCCTCAAGCTGCTCGGAGATATCTATATGAGCATGCGCATGCCCGACAAGTCCGTCGAGGTCTATGAGGAGCTCCTCGCGCAGGACGAAGACGGCAGCTACAAGGACGCTTCCATGCGTGTGGCGAAGTACCTTGCGCAGGCCGGTAGCTATGATCAGTCCGCCAAGATGATCGAGACGATCGAGAACCGCTACCCGGAACTGACTGAGGACGAGCAGATTGAACTGCTTCTCCTTCAGGCCCAGATCGCCCGCGGCCAGGGACAGGACGAGGATGCACACAAGGCTTTCGCCGACATCGTTGCACGTGACCCGCTCAACGGTGAGGCGCTGATCGAGCTCGCCGGTTACGAGCAGGATACTGGTAACACCGACAAGGCCATGTTCCTCTACGACTGCGCGGCCAAGGTTGATGGCTACGAGTTCAAGGCCCTGCTTTGCCAAGCTAGGATCAAGGTCGGCGAGCGCAAGTTTGACGAGGCTATCCCGCTGCTTCGCGCCGCGCTGCAGTACAAGGACGATGCCCGAGTGGCCCGTTTCCTTGAGCGCGTCGAGCGTGCCGCCAAAAACTCCTAACCCACGATTCCGGCCCCAGCTTGAGCGACGGTTTTGTTTCTACGATGCGCCTTTGGTTCCAGTTATTGGTGATGCTGACTGTCAGTCTGGAGATGACGGGCGCACCTGCGGCGGATACCAGCCTGCTCGCTCATTCTCCTTTTCTTCCGGCCGGTTATCATGCTGCCGATCAGAAAAAAACTCCCCCGCCTGTTCCGCAGGCACCTGCTCAACCGCTGCCCAATATTGCGTTGCGGGGAGTGATGGTGTTCAGCGGCGAGTGCTATGTCAGCCTTTACAATCTGGAATTGGACAAGGCCCAGTGGTGCCGGATCGGCGAGGACGTTTTCGGGGGCAAGGTGACGGGCTACGATACGGAGATGGGAGTGGTCAGCTATGCCCATGGGGGCCGTACCTATCAGTACGCCCTGGCCGACGATCTGGATGAGCGCGCACAATTGATCGCGGAGTCCCGCCAGCCGCGTTTCGGCTCGGATGGCCGCGCCGTCGAGAAGCGCGCCTACTCATCGATGCCGATCGGTCAACAGATCCACTACAACGACCCCCGGTTCAAGGAGCGGCTGCTCCAGCAGAACATCGAATTGCCCGCGAACTGGGGGACGCCCGGTTTTCAGCAGGACCTGATTGATCAGCGGGATCAGCTGCGCGAGGAGTCGAAGTCGCAGGCTCTGGCTGCCAAGGACCGGCGGGCCTCCAACGGCAGCGGCTCGAAACGCATTTTCCCGATTTCCCCCGTCAACAGTGGCTTGTCCGTACCCCAGAAAGAGGTGCGTGCAGCAATCAACGGAGGCGCTAAATGAATCATTTTTTTGCCAATCTTCTCGGTATGCTTTGTCTTTCGTCCGCCTGTCTTCAGGCAGCTGGCGAGCAACCACTCGACATTGTCGCGATCGAAAGTCACTCGCAGTGGTGGCCGGTTCGCCTGACTCTGCTTGAGGATGTACAGGCCCCCGACGGGAATATCAAAGCCGGCCGCGATGTTATGTTGGTCCGCGTCGAGGATGGGCTGGTCATCGCCGACAGTGGGCGGATGGGGATGCTGACGCTTCAGCCTGAGCAGACCGATCTGGTCGAGCGGGCCCGGGCTCGTCAGGACATTCCTTGGAGTGGGCAGGGGAAGCTCTCCCATGAGCTGGCCAATAAACTGATCGACCCGCAGACCCGTCGGCAGAACAACCCTGAGACTTTCAACGAGGTGGATTACCTGGTGATCCTGTATGGGCAGCTCGGGACGGAGCCTTGCCAGAAGCTCTTTGCCGCCGTCGAAGCGGCGCAGGAACAATGGAGCCACGATGGCCTCAACTGCACCGTGCTCTTTCTGCCCATGCAGACGGGCAAGGCTGAGCTCATGGCCGCTTTTGAAGCGGGTGAAGTGACCTGGCCCTCAATGTTTCCGTACCTGAGTACCGGTTATATCGATGTGCTCCACCACCAACCGCAAAACGGCACGCTCGTGCTGGTCGATAAAAACGGCCGCCTGCTGGCGCGAGTAGAATCCGAGGGGGAAGAGCAACTCTCTATCGGTATGGCCGAAGTTGGCCGGAAAATGCAGGAGGACAAGCTGACGCATGGCGTGGCCATGCCCAGCACTGAAACGGCTATTTAATGCCGGAGACGGTAGCTATGAAAATTTTTAGAGGGACCATGAATCAAAGGCCTTACGCCAGCAATCTGCTGAAATGCGTTCGCATTCTGGCGGGACTTCTCGTGCTCGCATGGGCCTGTGGGCAAGGGTTGATGACCGAAGCGCTTGCCCAACCGGTCGGAAGCGAGGCTTCCTACGCGACGCCCAACGACGCGGCGGCGGGGATCAACCCCGATGTGGAGGATGCTTCCAAGGTGGAGCAGGTGACCGCGCCGGCTGCCGGTGAAACGATCCCGCAGGGCATGGGCGAGGTGGCCGGTCAGGTTATTGATGCGGAGACTGGAAACTTCATCGCCGAGGTGACTGTGGTCCTGGAGTGGCAGGGTGAGCAGGGCCGGGAAGAAGACAATGAAGTCGAGCGCCAGCTCGTGACAACGACCGATGCGGACGGTAACTTTAATTTTCAGCCGGTGCCCTCCGGCATTTACAACGTCCGCTTTTCCAAGGGGAACTATCGCATCTCCACACTGAAAGACCTGAAGGTCTACCCGGACAAGGTGACGCGGGCGGACTTTCCGCTCCCGCGCAAGCCGATTGAAACGGCGGGCGACATCTTCGACATGGAGGAGTTTGAGGTGACGGCCGAGAGCTTGGAAGGCTCGGGAGACTGGCTGTTGGACATGCGCCAGAACTCTGCCGGGATGGTTAACTTCCTCTCGACGGAGGACTTTGCCAAATTCGGCGGTACGGACCTTTCGGACATCATCCAGCGCATCCCGGGGGTGACGGTGGTCGAGGGGCAGTTCGCGGTTGTGCGTGGTCTGGGTGACCGCTACAACAGTACGCTGGTCAACGGCCTGCCCATGCCCAGTCCCGACCCGGTCCGACAGGGGCTTCAGCTGGACCTTTTCCCGACCACGATCATCGAGAGCGTGGTGACGAACAAGAGCTTTTTGCCGAACATGCCGAGCAACTCCTCGGGGGCGGCCTTCGAGCTCAACACCAAGTCCTACCCGACGGAGCTGACCATGTGGTTCAAGGCCGGGGTGCGCTTCAATTCGAACGCGATGGACACCTTTCTGAAAAGCCCGCATGCGAGCTTCGACGACGTGCTGGCCAACGGTGCTGCCAACCGCCCGCCCGCTCCGCCCGAGGGAACTCCCGCTCTCAACCTCCCGAACTTCACCAACCGCCAGAACGCCGTCGTCGAAGCTGACGCCCCGATGGGCCTGACTTTCAGTACGGGTATCGGCAACACGATCGAGGTCGGCGGACGTGATCTGGGGATCATCGTGTCGGCGTCTTACGACAGTTCCTATACGACTGCTTTGGGCACGCAGCAGAATCAGTATGCCACGCCCGGTCGTTATCTTTCTTCCACCGGGCGAGTTCTCCGGTACGGTTCGCTGGCCTCCGGCGAGCTGGGCGGTTCGGACCTGCTCTATGATGTTACCTCCTCGACCTCGGACGTGTTGATCGGGGTGCTTACGAGTGTGGGCTATAACCTGGACAAAGAAGGTAACCACCACGTCTCGGGTACGATGCTTTTTAGCCGCAACGGGATTGACTTCGCCCAGCGCAAAGCCGACGGCTACCTGCCCTCGCAGTATGCCGTCTCCAACACCGGGGTTCCTCAGTCCGACCGTACAAATATGCCAGACGTTGCTGGTTTGGCCGACCGTGGTGACGGTAACTATGTCTACGTCAACCAAGACACTATTGGTTACGAGCAGCGCGACCTGTATTCCTTCCAGTTGGCTGGTGATCACACTTTCGAAGAAATGGATGACCTGCATCTCTCCTGGGGGGGGACTTACGCGCATACCAGCAGCGATACGCCGGACCAATCCGTATTCAAGTACTTCTACAATGCCAATACTGGGCAGTATTTCACGCTGCCAGCGAGCGCCATCGGCGGCTCTTCAGTCCTGCTCCAGCAGACTTGGCGCACGATCGAAGAGGATCTATGGGGGGCGCGAGCCGACGCGGAGTACAATATCCCGCATTTTGGGGGAGATGAGACCTCAGACCTTTCATTCGCCGGTGGGATGTTTTACTCGGAGTCGAGCCGGAACACCGAGCAGTTTGACTCGCTCTTCGCCTCTAATAGTAGCTCTGCCGGTACACCGCAGGACTTGGCGGATGTCATGGACTTAGTGGCCCAGCAACCGCTAGCGTCCAACGCCTCCACCAGTCAGGAGACTCTGGCTTTTTACCTCATGCCCTCACTGGACATCCTCGATGTCTTTAATGTCACCGGTGGCGCTCGTTTTGAAAAGCTCAACATGTTCGCCACCGGCGACTCCAAGTTGACGGATACCATCAGTCTTCAGAATGTACTCGACGAACCCGCCGGGAACAGCACGAACGGCCAGTTGATCGGTTTTACCGATGCCAGTGTTCCCGGGGTGATCGACGAGGC
Source organism: Verrucomicrobiota bacterium JB024 (assembly GCA_030673825.1). GTDB lineage: Bacteria > Verrucomicrobiota > Verrucomicrobiia > Opitutales > Cerasicoccaceae > Ruficoccus. The sequence goes on from JAUTCS010000073.1 coordinate 21,007, forward strand.
TTATATCCTGCCCGGGATCGTGTTGAGTGTCGAGCCGCTGGAGAATCTGACCTTCCGGGCAGGCTATTCAGTGACGGTCGCCCGGCCTTCGTTTCGCGAACTTTCTCCGTATTTTTCACGCGACCTGGGGACCGGTGACCTCATCTTGGGTAACCCGAATCTGAAAACTTCGGATGTGACCAGTTGGGATGCCCGTGTGGAGTATAACTTCGACTGGGGTGGTCTCCTGTCGGTGGGAGCTTTTTATAAAAGCATCAAGAATCCGATCGAGCAAATCGTGATTCAGGAGATCCAGACCGGTGAGGAGATTCAGACTTTCTTCAACAACCCCAATACCGCTCAGGTCAAGGGGCTGGAGTTCGAAGCCCGGACGAGCCTGGGCTTCATCGACGATGTGCTGGAGTACTGGTCCGTCGGCGGCAACTACACGATGATCGACGCGCAGGTCGGGTACCCGGACAATGTCCTTTCCACCTACTACAGCGGGACGGGGGTGATCACTTCTCCCTACGCGGGGTTGACCCCTCCAACTACCCGGCGTCTCTACGACCAGCCCGAGTGGATTATCAATGCCGATATCACGTACAATAACCCGGAGTGGGGGACGGCCATCACGCTGGCGTATTTTTCCCAGAGCGACGTGCTTTCCGGGGTCGGCTCGGGCAGTGCGGACTCAGTGGACCAGTATACTGACCAGTTTTATCAGCTCGATCTTACTCTGAGTCAGGCACTTGACGAGAATTTCACCTTTAAGTTCCGGGTGGCGAACCTCACGGACTCACCGCGCGGGGTTATCTACGACCCGACACTGGTGAACGCCGATACGCCACCCAGGCAGGACTACCGGATCGGCCAGACTTACAGCATCTCGATCGAGTGGAAGTTCTAGGGCTGTCCCACTGGAAGTAGTCCGCGAAACGCTGTCTTTGTGACGCGATTGTAACACGGGTGACGCGGAAACGATACGAGGGAGGCGCATAATGCGGCCTCCTTTCCATTCATAATCCCAATAACTATGACTAAGAAAAATCTGCTCACGCTATTCTGTGCTGCTGTGGCCGGGACCTCCGCCTACGCCATCACGGTTGTCAATCCGACCAACTTCCCGGGCACCGTCGTTGACGTCGGTGACGGCACCTATAACATCGAAGCTGACCTGTCTCTCGGTACCAGTGCCTCCTCCGGCAGCTGGGACTCCACCGACGGTGAGTACATCCTCGACCGCGCGGTCTTTGTGACCAACGGTGCGACCCTCTCGCTGGACGCCGGCGTTCTCGTGCGCGGCCAACCCCGCGACGCCACGAACCAGCCGGGCACGCTCTGTGTGACCAAGGACGGCTTCATCGACGCTGAAGGTACCGCTGCCGACCCGATCATCTTCACGACGGCTGCTGACACCAGCCTCGGACGCTGGGAATCTGGCGACACCTTCCTGGACAGCGATCCTTTCAACAGCCCGCTGCCTCCGCTCGATCCCACCGACGAAAGCGTCGCCTACGTCAATCTCTGGGGTGCCGTGACCATCCTTGGTAATGCTCCCTGTAATGCCGGTTATGCCGCCGACGGCGTGACCCCCGGTATCGACTTCATCGAAGGTTATCAGCTCGGCACTCAGACCGAGCGTATCATCTATGGCGGCCAGCGCCCCTTCGATAACTCCGGTATCTTCTCCTATGTTTCCATCCGCCACAGTGGGGACGCCCTTGCCATCGGTAAGGAACAGCAGGGCCTGACCCTCGGTGGCGTCGGTGCCGGTACCCGCCTCGAGTACATCGACATCTACTGCTCCGGCGACGACGGTATCGAAATCTTCGGTGGTACCGTTGGCCTGAAGAACATCATGCTGAGCTACTTCGACGATGACGGCCTCGACCTCGACCAGGGTTACACCGGCTATGTCCAGTTCGCCTTCATCCTCGGCAGCTCGCTGGGCGGCCCCGATGGCACCAACACCGTCACGGTTGCCTCCTCCGCCCGTTCCGGCGGCGTGGTCACCGTCACCAGCGCTTATGCTGACGGCCTGAGCATCGGTGATACCTTCACGGTTTCCGGTATCGGCTTCAGCTCCGACGATCCCAATGGCACCTTTACGGTGGCCTCCGTCATCGACTCCCTCACCTTCACCTACGCCGACGCTGGTGCTGACGAAACCTTTACCGCTTCCACCGGTACGGTCACTTACACCCAGTCTGGCGAAACCGGCCTCGGTGCCGACTGGCTCGGTGAATGGGACGGCGAAGACGACATCCCTGAAGACGACAATAACATCAGCCCGACTGGCCAGCCCTTCGCCAATCCGACCCTGTACAACGTCACGTTCATGGGCCCGCGCGATGGTACCCGTCAGACGCTGACCGGTGGTGTGATCCGCGCCCGTCAGGGTTTCGGCGGTAACGTCTTCAACAGCATCATGGTGAACACCCCGGCTGCTGTCAGCGGTGTCTTCCGTATCGACACCTCCACCAGCACGGCCCCGGTTGACTTCGGCTATGCCAGCACCTCGCCGGAAGACCAGGTCGCTGCCGGTACCCTCAACTTCGCCGGTACGCTCTGGTACAATGTGGCCGCCAACACCGCCGCCAGCATCGCCAAGGATGGCGCCTCCAGCGTCGAGTACGCGGTCCTGACCAACAACACGGTCATGGCTCCCGGTGCCGAAAAGAACTTCGTGGGCACCAACCCGCAGATCACCGGTGTCAGCCAGACCGCTCCGAACGGCCTGAACCCGGTTCCCTCTCCGGTTATCGCCGGCTCGGCCTCGCGTCGCGTTGCCTATGGTGCCACCTTCTTCGACGAAGTTAGCTACATCGGCGCTTTCGCTCCCTCCCAGACTGCTGCTCTGTGGACCACCGGTTGGACCGCGATGAACCTCCGTGGCATCCTCGTGGATAGCCGTGGCGGCGACCTCTAAACAAACCCGGTTGAATTTCACAACTAGGTTCCCGATTGATATTCAATTGATACGTTAACGATTGGGCTTGGCGGTTCAGCCCGCCAAGCCCTCCCGAACAACAAACTGACATGAACAAACTTATTGGTTTCACCTCCGCCCTTATCGCCAGCGCGGCGATATCCCATGGCGCGTTTCTGGTGTCTGCCTGGGATTTCCATTCCTTGGAATATACCGACGGTAGCATCTCGGCTGATCTCTTCGACCGCAACACGGACCTGGACGGCCCCGGCATGTCCAGCGGCACGCTGTACTTCAACGGCCAGTCTGGTTCTACGAACCTGTTGGACGACGCCGAATCGTTCCCGGGCGACATCACGGTTCCCTATGCGAACGTTAATGACAACTACAGCCTTACCAGCTACAAGGACCGTCAGTTCACGAACCTCGACAGCACGCCTGCCCAGGCCATCCAGTTGTTGACCTCGGCTGACGGTTCTTCGATCGTGTTTGCCACGTCGACGACCGGCTATGCCCTCGGCTACACGGACTATACGCTGACCTATGCGGCCAACGTTCTGAGCGGTAGCACCACCATCACGTGGGAATACAGCACGAATGGCAGCAGCTGGACAGTGGCGGGTATCAACGAAATCACCGCTCTCTCGGGCAATAACGATGCCGACGTTAATTCGGTGGCCCTCGGTAGTGGTGTGGTTTCTGACGAGATATACTTCCGGGCGACCTTCAGCTCGATGGACAGCCTGCTGAATATCGACAACGTCGTTATCTCTGCCAACGCTGCCGTTCCGGAACCCTCCACCTACGCCGGTATCGCCGGTGGCCTGGCTCTGGCCTTCGTGGCCCTGCGCCGTCGCCTCCGCAAGTAAACGCCCTTTGGGTTTACGTTATATACTTAAAAAGGAAAGCGCCTCCGAAATGGAGGCGCTTTTTTTGTTTGCAAAGGTGAAGCCGGTTCCGCGTCTGGAGGTTTTTTGCCGTGGCCGTTAGCCGATGCAGAGGGGGAGGGCGAGCTATCCTGTTGGCTGCCCTTACTCGGACGCCGTGGAGGTGGCGGGGACGCTCTGAGCGATGGCGGCCAGGTCGAGCACGGTGTGGCTGATCTGGTCGGCGTTGAGGGCCTCCATGTCGTCGAGTTGACCGCTGGGGATGGGCTCGCGCTCGACTTTGTTGAACCCGAACGAGCTCTCCCCGCGACGAGCGAAGAGCGAGTGCATCGGCATGGGGGAGGGGATGGTGCGCGCGACCGGGGTGTCCGCGTAGGTGCGGCGCGGGAAGTTGATGTTGTGTACGACAGGGGAGGCCGGTTTTTGCCCGACGACGGCGAGCGCGAGGCGGGTGCTGATGGCGGCGGAGCAGCGGACGGACTCGGCCATCTCGCCTTCGGCGCGGCCATGCTTCTCGCGGATGGCCTCGAACTCGACCTGCGGGATGACATGCGAAAAGGCAAGCGCGGGCAGCCCCCAGAAGGCTCCTTCCATCGCCCCGGCGACGGTGCCGGAGGAGAGGATAAGCGGCAGGCAGGCGTTGTAGCCGAGGTTGATGCCGGAGCAGACCACATCGGGTTTGCGCCCGTCCATGAGGTGTCCGAGGGCGATGTTGACGCAGTCGCTGGGCGTACCGTCGAGCGCGTAGGCCTTGCAGCCGAGGGTTTCGTTTTCGGCGTAGTGGACCTCGCGGCGGCGGCTCATGGCGCGGCCGATCCAGCTCTGTTCGCCCATCGGGGCGGCCACGACCACCTCAAAATCGTTCAGCATCGCCTCGACCAGCGTCCGCAGGAACCAGGAGTCGATGCCATCGTCGTTTGTTATCAGTGCAAGCGGTTTGCTCTTTGTCATTCCGGCAAAAGGAAAACCATATAGAGGGCAAAAGCCAAGGGGATTAACAGTATCAGCAGGCACGAGAAGATAACCGCCCGCGGGGAGAGCAATTTCTTGCCCGGATACTTTTCGGCCAAGTATCGCTCCAGCATTGAATCACTCGCACGAGATATGCCGATTGCGCGTTGGGAACCAAGGATTGACAGCCCGCTGCCCACGATCAGGAAACCGCGAAGGAAGAGAGACATAGAGAGGAACAGGCCCGCAAGCATAAACAAGACCGAGCAAATCAGCGTCAGTATGCCGACGCATCGGAATGAGAACCTCAAGTTGTTAACTTCGTTATCGGACACCGGTTGGATGATATTTCCGGCCTGTGCGAGTCCAAGAAAAATCCCGGCTCCTTTCGGAACCGGGATTTGCTAAATGGGATGTTGCTTAGACGGGGCAGTGACCGGAGGGAGCGATGGGGCGGAGCCCCATCATTGCCAGCGGAGGCACTCTGCCTTAGTCGTCGTCGCGGCGACGGCGGTCACCGCCACGGCCACCACGGTCTCCGCCACGGCCACGATCGCCACCACGGCCACGGCGATCGCCGCGGTCACCACGATCGCCGGAGCGTTCGGGCTTGGGCTTGGGCTCGTAGGGGATGCCCTGGGCTTCGGCGAGGGCGGCACGGCGGCTCAGGCGGACCTTGCCGCGGTCGTCACGACCGATGCACTTGACCACGATCTCGTCGCCGACCTTGCACACGTCCTCGACCTTTTCGACCCGGAAGTCGGCCAGTTCGGAAACGTGGACGAGGCCTTCCTGGCCCGGCAGGCATTCGACGAAGGCGCCGAATTCCTTGATCGAGCGGACGATGCCCTTGTAGGTCTTGCCGTCTTCGATCTCGGCGGTGACCATCTCGACTTCCTTGACCGCGCGGGCCATGCTCTCGCCGTCGGTGGCGAAGACATAGACCTTGCCGCTGTTGTCTTCGGCGATGTCGATCTGCGCGCCGGTGATTTCGGTGATGCGCTTGATGTTCTTGCCGCCGGGGCCGATGAGGGCGCCGATCTTTTCGGGGTCGATCTGGAGGGTCTCGATGCGCGGGGCGTGTTCCTTCAGCTCAGCGTTGGGCTGGGCGATGGCGCCGGTGATGTACCCGAGGATCTTGTCGCGGGCGATCTTGTTGCGCTTGATCGCTTCCTTGGCGATTTCGAAGGGCAGGCCGTGGATCTTGAGGTCGAGCTGGAAGCCGGTGATGCCTTCGCTCGTGCCACAGATCTTGAAGTCCATGTCGCCGAAGTGGTCTTCAGCGCCGATGATGTCGGTCAGGATGACGTGCTGGTTGATCTTTCCGCTCTCGTCGGTCTTGGTGACGAGGCCGCAGGAGATACCGGCGACGGGGGCGGTGATCGGCACGCCGGCGTCCATCAGGGCGAGGGTACCGCCGCAGACCGAGGCCATGGAGGTCGAGCCGTTGGACTCCATGATGTCGGAGACCACGCGGATGGCGTAGGGGAAGTCGTCCTCAGCCGGGAGCACGGGCAGGAGCGAACGCTCGGCCAGCGCGCCGTGGCCGATCTCGCGACGGCCGGGGCCGGTGAAGCGGCCGCATTCGCCGACGGAGAAGGGCGGGAAGTTGTAGTGCAGGATGAACGACTTCGAGCGGGGACCGCCGGTGAGGCCGTCCAGGTCCTGGGTGTCGCGGGTGGTGCCGAGCGTGACGTTGACGACGCTCTGGGTCTCACCGCGCTGGAACAGGGCCGAGCCGTGCACGCGGGGGAGCACGTCGGTTTCGCAGTAAATGTCGCGTAGGTCTTCGGGTCCGCGGCCATCGACGCGCTTGCCGGAGTCGAGGATGTTCTGGCGATAGACTTCCTCCTGGAGGACTTCAAAGGCCATGGAGATCTGGTTTTCGTCGAAGGCTTCTTCGCCGACCTTTTCTTCCACGTACTTGGAGCACTCGTCCTTGAGGGCGTTGACGGCGGCCTCGCGGTCCTGCTTCTTGTCCTGGAAGACGGCTTCGGCCAGCTTACCGGCGGTCTGCTCACGGCACATTTCGAGGATTTCGGGCTTGGCGTTGTGCAGCTCGAATTCCTTCTTGGCCTTGGCCACCTGGGCGGCGAGGTCCTTCTGGGCGGCGATCAGCGGCTGGATGGCTTGGTGGGCGAACTCCAGCGCCTCGACGAAGCGGTCGTCCTCCATCTGGTCGGCCGAGCCTTCGATCATCATCATTTCGTTTTCGTTACCGACGTAGATGAGGTCCAGGGTGGACTCGAACATCTGCTCGTTGGTCGGGTTGACGACGAACTCGCCGTCAATCTCGCCGAGGCGGACACAGGCGATGGGGCCGTTCCACGGGATGTCGGAGCACATGATGGCGGCGGAGGCGCCGTTGACCATCAGGACGTCCGGTTCGTTAACCAGGTCGGTGGTCATCAGGATGCCGATGACTTGCACTTCATTGAGGAAGCCCTTGGGGAAAAGCGGGCGCAGGGGACGGTCGCACAGGCGCGAGGTCAGGATTTCCTTTTCGGAGGGGCGGCCTTCGCGCTTGAAGTACCCGCCCGGGAAACGCCCGGCGGCGGAGAACTTTTCGCGGTAGTCAACCGTCAGGGGGAAGAAGTCCTGGCCGGGCCGCATCGTGGTGGCGGCGGTGGCGCTGACGAAAACTTCCGTTTCCCCCAGGGAGATAGTGACAGCGCCGCTGGCCTGCTTGGCGATGGAGCCTGTCGAGATCGTGATTCCGAGGTCACCGGCGGTGACCGAGTATTTTTGCTTCATGGGATTCTTTGTGATTTCGGGATATGCCGGAGACGGATCGGACGTCGGTGAAAATGCGCCGGCATGACGCTAAGGGTTTTATCCGGAGACAGCCGCGCGCGGCGGGTGTGCCCCGGGTCGATAAAAAAGCCGCCCAAACACTGTATGGGCGGCCTTTGCTGGGACTAGCGGCGCAGACCGAGGCGGCTGATCAGCTCGTTGTACTTGTCGAGCTGGGTCCGCTTCAGGTAGTTGAGCAACTTTCTGCGGCGCGAGGTCATCGCGATCAGCCCGCGGCGCGAGTGGAAGTCCTTCCGGTGCGTGCGCAGGTGGTCGGTGAGGTGAGCGATACGGGCCGACAGAAGCGCAACCTGCACTTCGCACGAGCCGGTGTCCTTGTCGTGGACCTTGTATTCTCCGATAACCTTGTTTTTGTCTACAGCTTCAGCCATAATGATTTTTTCGATTGCACGGTGCCCGGACCGCCTCAGGGGAGGGGTCGTACCCCCAGCCACTCGCCGGAAGTACCGTTGACAACGCCCGAGGGCGCTGGACCGCGGAGGCGGGCGAACGAGCCGCCGGCCTCTAACGCAAAGGTCAGAAGCATGCGGGTTTACCGCCGCCTTTCAAGGACATTTTTCACCCCTTTTCGGGGCAAAAAAACGGCCCTTTCTGTGTCAAACAGAAGGGGCCGTCCGAGGGACCGGGCGTTACGACGCCCGTGACTGCCGGGGGGGGATTCGGGCCTCGAAGGTAGAAGTCGGCCCGGAAGCACGCTACCCGGCAGCGAATACGCGGGCCGCATGCGTGCTTGCGGCCCGCTGACCCGTCCGTGTTGGGTCTGACTGTTCGATATCACGGACTGGCTTGAAATGAGAGTCTTGTGGGGCTTTTCTATTCCCGGTGCCAGAGGGTCGGGGTGGTGAGGGGCGATGTCCCGGAAACAGGTGGGGCGGGACGATCTTGGGGAAAGCTTTGGTAACGAATGGCTTGGGGGTAATGCGCGTCCGGGAGTTGGCCGGTAGCGCGGGAGCGGGCCGCATGCGTGCCTGCGGCCCGCTTGCCATCACGAACTAACCGAAATGGTTTGAGCGTGATGGCGAGAGTCCCACTTTAACCTATGTGGTATGCGGTTGTTCATGGGTCGGGGGTAGTTGTCTTGGGGTAGGGGCTGGCGGTTTATTCCGTTTTGCCTCTGCCTGCATATATCGGATGAATTAGTCGGACTATAAGCGTCCAGTAATTATTTTTATTACATGCAAGGGAGTTGCACTTCCGGGCACGAGCTACGCTAGCGGGTGGTGGGGCTGCGTAGGCAGGTTTCCGGATAGCCCCCCATGGCCGCTCCCGGGATCGCCTGCGGTCTGCCCGGTAGAAAATCAGCCGTTGAGGACGACGATCTCGTTGATTGTGTGGCAGCCGGGGAGGGCGTGGAGCTTGCGCAGGATGCGGTGCTGGCTGAACTGCAACTCCTGCCGAATGACGGGGCTGCCGGCGAGAATGATCAGCTTGGTGCCCTTGGCCAGGCGCTGCGGGCGACAGCGGTGGGCGGTGCGCTCGCCGACGATCTCCTTCCAGTGCGCCATGATGACGTCCTCGATGTTGTCCTTGCCGATCTGGTGGCGCTCGAAGATGACCTCAACCACGTTGTCGAGCGTGACAGGGCTGCGCGTCCGGGCCCGGCTGGCCCTTCCGGGGGTCCCCAGCAGGCTGGAAATCAGGTCTTCGACATCGGGTCGGAAGTGCATCTGCCCACAACCAAGCCGATTTTTCCCGTCGGTGCAAGATCGGGCTTGGGCGGGAAAGCCCTCAGCCCAGGCAATCGGCCAGCTCGGGCAGGCCGTCAAAGCGGTGTGCGCCGGGGAGGAGTTCACCCCGGTGGCCGACCTGGACGGCGGTCCATCCGGCGGCGAGCGCCCCGGCGATGTCCTCGTGCGGGGTGTCCCCGATGTGCATGAGGTGCTCCGGGCTCTCGCCCAGACGCTCTTGCGCGGTGGCAAACATGGCGGGGCTGGGCTTGCCCGCGCCGACCTCGGCGGAGAGGACCAGCGTGTCGAAGTACCCGTCGAGCTCGAGCGCGGTGAGCAGTCGGCGCAGGCGCTCGTCGTTGTTGGAGAGGATGCCGAGCTTGAGGCCGCGGGCCTTGAGTCGGTCGAGGATGGTGTGGACGCCGGGCAGCAGTCGCCAGCTCGCGGGCCGGGCGAAGCTCTCCCAGAGTTCGTCGAAAAGCGCGTCGAGTTTCTCCGGCGGACACAGGCCCTCGAAGGTCAGCTCGACGATTTCGCGCCAGCCGGAGCGATTGAGGATACCCCCGCGCGGCCCGGCGTTGACCTGCTTAAAGGCGCGGACAAAGCGAGCCTGCACCTCGGCGGGCTCGGCGCGGCCCCCGAAGTTAGCCAGCGCGGCGGCGTAGAGTTCGCCCACAGAGGGTTGCGGGGCCAGAAGGGTGCCCGCCACATCGAAAGTGACGGCGCGGATGTGGCTAAACATGGCTGTCGGTATGTTGGGAAAGGCCGCGGTCGCAGCGGATTTTACCCGAGTCGATGGTCTGCTGAAGCTTACCCGCGTTGGTTTCGACGTGCTCGCGGGAGAGGCAGGGGTGGTTGAGGTGGTACACCAGCGCCCGCCCGTACACGAACTTGCGTTGCAGGCCCTTGTGGTAGAGCCGGGCGCCGACGTCGGAGTCGTCCCCGATGCCCCAGCCTTCGTAGCTCTCGTCAAAGCCGTTGATCTCCTCGAAGTCCCGGCGCCAGATACCGAGGTTGCACCCGATGATGCCGCGCATCTCGCAGTTGACCTTGATGACGGGTCGGGGCCAGCGGATGGCTTTGAAGAGGCCGCCGAGTTGCCCGCGCAGGGCTAGCGAGACGAGCCCGGTCTTGCCATCGAGGAAGTCCGGTACCGCCTGCTCCGCGATGAACGCCCGCCGCCCCTGCACAAAGTAGCCGGGCTCGGCCAGGCGCACGTGGTCCTCCACGAAGCGGCGGCCGGGGATGCAGTCCCCATCCAGCAGCACGACGTAGTCAGACTTCGAACGGGCCAGGCTCAGGTTAAGGGCGCGGCCCTTGCGGAAGCCCTTGTCCTCCTGCCAGGCGTGAATGACCGGAAAGCTTGCCCGCCCGGTCCACTGTTCGATGAGAGCTCGGGTCTCCGGGCCGGAGCCGTCGTCGCAGACCACCAGTTCGTCCGGCATGCGCGTGCCCGCCGCGACCGACCCCAGCACGCGGTCGAGAGCCCGCGGGTTGTTGTAGGTGCTGACGATCAGCGTGAGGCTGGGCGAAGTCATCGGACGTGTGGCGGTGGCGTGGCCGGGGTACGCGCTCAGGAGGCGGTTTTGTCCTTTTCTATATCGGAATCGCGCAGGATGGGCTTCTCGACGCGGGGAGCGGACCAGTTCTGGCGGCTGGCGTGGTACTTGGCGTGGCGGTAAAAGGTGCCCTCGAAGCTGCCGAGAGCGATGATGAAGCCCGCCCAGCCGTCCAGGATGCCGAGTTTGAGGAAGTAGTGCTTGAAAAACGCCCACTTGGCCCGCAGCAGGGCCTTGCCGAAGCCGCTGCTCTTGTGCTGGTCCTCCAGCTTCGGGACCCCGAGGGTGGAATAGCGGTTCATCTTGTGGATGACCTCTTCGAGGTTTTTGAAGGGGAACTGCCAGATGGCGTTTTGGAGGACGCCGATGGGCTTGTCCGAGTGGCAGACGAAGCCCTCGTGCACGGGCTTGAGGTCGTAGCTCATGCTGCCCTTGCGGAAGAGCTGCGGCTGGCGGAAGTTCGGGTACCAGCCGGAGTGCTTGATCCACCGGCCCATGAAAAAGTTGCGGCGCGGCTGGCGGTAGATGTCCAGCGGGGCCTGCGGGATGAGGGCGAGGATTTCGTCGCGTACTTCGGGGGTGCAGCGTTCGTCCGAGTCGAGGCTGTAGATCCAATCCCCCGTGCAGTGCGCGATGGCCTGGTTACGCAGGTCGCCGAAGCCCTTGAACTCGACCTGCACGACGCGGGCCCCGAGGGACTCGGCAATCTCGGCGGTGCGGTCCGTGCTGTGGGAGTCGGCCACGATGACTTCGTCGGCCCACAGAACACTCTTCACGCACTCGGCGATCTTGTCTTCCTCGTTGTAGGCGATGATGTAAGCGGAAACTTTCATAACACGCGGGCACAACGGCTGTGCCGCAATTCCAGACTGTTTGCATCAGCCCGCAGATTCCAAGCAAATACTTGGGGCGCACGTTGGATGCGGGCTTCCTGACTGGGGCGGGCGTTCGTGTGCTGTTAGCGAAATTCTTTTTTAATGTTGGGTGCAACTCAGTTTCTATGCTCCTCTGGGAATACGGCTTTCAGCATTGCTGAAAGCCGTATTCCCGGACGCGATGCGGTAGCATCGAAAGTGCAGGCTTTGCCTGCTGCGGGGCTTGGGGGTGCAGAGCCCCCAATATTTATAACAAGAAATCTCTACCGCTTGAGGAAAAAGGTGCGCCAGGAGCGGCGCGGGCGGCGGTAGCAGTCCAGGTCGTAGTTCCAGTTGGACTGCTCGACGATGCCGAGGTAGTTGATGGCCAGCACGTCCTCGGTCTCGCCGAGGCGCGCGCCTTCCTCCCACTGCTCGCGGAACCCCCACGCCTTGAACAGCGGCTCGCGCGGGATGAGGCGGATGACCGGGTGCGTGAGCAGGAACTCGCCGTACCACTGCGTCTCGCACGGGTACTGCACGACCTGCTCGTAAAAGCTGATCCCGCGCGGCTTGGCGTAGGTCTCGTAAAGGGCTTCCCATACCTTGCACGAGTGGATGCACGGGGTCGGGGCGAAGTCGAAGTTCAACCCCTCGCGGCCAAAGAGTTTTCTTCCCCGCTCGCGCAACTCGGTGTACTGGCGCAGGAACTTCTCCCGTCCGGCGCGGGCGGCCCAGTCGCGCTGGTGGCGACCCTCGTTCATGATCGTGTAAGGCGTGTCGGCGTCGAAGAGAAAGTCGCGCCGGTAAAAGTCCCGGATGAAGTACGAATCCGAGTCGATCATGACGAAGTTGCGGCAGATGCCCAGCCGCCAGACCTCGCTCTTGGTCACCTGCTGGAGGACGTTCGGGGTCAGCGGGGCGAATTCCTTCGCCTTCGAGGCTGCCTTCGTCAGGGCGAGGATGGCCTCCTCATGCAGCGCCGTTACCCCGAACTCCCGTACCGTCTCGGTGAAGTGCTCCTCATCGGCCTGCGGGTAAGCGACGTACAGCGGGATCGCCTCCCGGTTGTACCGCCGCACGCTCTCGGCCAGACGCCGGAAGCGCTTGGCGTCCTGGTGGTAGGATTTGCAAAAGAGGATGATGTCTTCCATCGGCGGGGATTGCGCTCACAGAAAAGACACTTCACCGCGCTGGCGCAAAGACTAATTTTCACCCCCGGCGGCTCCGTACCGCATTTTCGCCGAAAGGCCCGTCCATGGGAGAAGAGGTTCGCCTATCCTTGTTCTTGAGTTCGGTGATGAAACGTTAGTACACTCTGCCAGCCGGGTTGATCCGGTACATTTACGCAGCCATCACCGTTTGCTTCATTCACCGTCTGGGAATCATGAGAAAAGCCTACCTCAAGTATGTCCTATGGGCGGCGTGCCTGCTTGTTCTTGCATGGGTGGTGCGCCTATTGACTGGTGCATGTTGCTTCTGGGAACTGCAGGACGATGAAGGTATCTATAGTTGTTTAGACAATGAAATTGGTGGTACTATACCCAACTGGACAGAGGAAGAGTATAAAGACCATATCCGTGCACTATTTGCCGGGGAGTTGGCTGAGCCAGTAAAAGATGCGGCGGATGTTGCAGTTGCAGATGGCTCTTTTTTACCCATGCAAAGTGCATTAATTGATAAAGAGAAATACTACATTCCAGAAGTTTTGGCGGGTGAGACATCTCAGGATAAGATGCGTCGCGCAAAGCTATACTATATTACATGTATTTCATTTATGGGCGCGGGTAATTACCGTTATTTCCTGAATGCCATGCTTGAGCGCAAAGACAGCCTCCCTCCTGTCGAGGGTGATCTTGAGATTTATCGAGCTGCCATGGCAATGTATCCAGAGATGAACGGGACTACTCTTGGCGCTCCGATGGATTTCTGGGCAGAAATGGGGCAGGGAAAATATCCCATTTACCGGCTATTGGCCATCCGAGGAGCGAGTTCATCTATTCTGCCTCAATACAGTAAGTTTGCGGTATTGAAGAGCAAATCCGTTGATCCAAGGGTTCAATACTGGTCCGCGGAACAGAAGATTCAGTTTTACCGAACGTTTCTTGACGAAGCCGATCCGAACCTCTTGAAGTCTGTTTATCGTGCTTTGGAACAATCCCCGCATCCCGAGTCGTTGGCCATTCTGGAGGAGCAGTTGGAGAATCCGATCGTTGTCGGAGATGAGCGCCTCAAGAAAATGCTTCAGAGAATAATCGATTGGGTTAAGGGCGAGCTGTCCGGGGATATCTACAAGGTGTCGATGGCAACCACCCCGGAAGACAGCGAGTATTTCGATTTCGTGGATATTTTGCGCAAGTGGCAGGCTGAGCAGTCGTCACCCGCCGATGTTCTGGAACAAGCGGTCCCTGAGGCTGCGCAGGCGACAGAATCGCGTTAAGGCGGCTGGGGTACTCTCGCCCGGCGGATAGGGCGGAGGCGGTTGGGCCTTCTTGCCTGCGGCGACCCTCAGCGCTTGGGGCGGACGCCGCGTTCGGTCAGGGTCTTGTCGGTGATGTCCACGATGCGGTCCACCGCGCCCTCGACGGTGTAGGGGGAATCGACGCCGGTGTCGGGCAGGTCGTCGGCTTCCCAGCGGGCGGCGGTGTCGAGCACGGCCTCGGCGATGGCGGCGGTGTCGTCCTCGTTAAACATGCGGTTGCCGGTGGCGTCGAAGAGGGCTTTGATGTCGTCGTTGTTGCGGCGCAGGCCGAGGATGGGGCGCTGGGCCCACAGGTACTCGTAAAACTTCGAGGGGATGTACTCCTCGGTAAAGGCCCCGGTGCCGTGCACGAGCAGGAGCAGGTCGGAGGTCCGCATGGCCTCCAGCACACGCTGGCGACCGGACTTGCCGGTGGCCGGGTCCAGTTCCAGCCGTCCGTGGGCCACGACCACATCGTCGAGCCCGGTGGCCTTGATTGCCTTGCGGGTGACCCCGTCGAGCCCGCTGCCGTAAACATTCAACCGGACGACCTGGCGCAGCTCGGGCCGCTTTTCAAAGACGAGCACGAGCGCTTCCAGAAAGGGCTTGAGGCTGCGGGTCGAGCTGAGCGAGCCGCTGTGGGAGATGTTGAGCAAGTCGCCCTTGGCGTAGCGCATGCCCTCGAAGTCCGGCTTGAGCGCGCCGGGAAGTACCACGTGCCCGTAGCCGTCCAGCTCGGGGTGGCGGGCGAGGGCCCGCTTGTGCGCCTCGGGTGTGAACCACCAGACCACGTCGCCGTATTGGCAGAAGAGGGACTCCAGGTAGGCGTTCCACTCATAGGCTTGGGCCGAGCCGTACCAGTCCTTAAAAATCATCGGGTCGTGGACCTCGATCAGCCAGGGCAGCCCGGTCTTTTTCGCCAGCAGGTAACCGGCGTAGTGGGCGGAGCTGGCCCCGCCGGTGGAGAGGATGACCTCGGGCTTGTGCTTGCGCACGAGCTTGAGCCCGCGCCGGTAGGCCGACATGTACCAGGACCAGTGCGGCTCGCGGTGCAGGAAGGCCCGCTCGATCCCGTAAAAGGGCGCGATCAGGGCCGAGCAGAGGTTTTTGACGAACTTGGCCGTGGCGGGCGATTTGAAGCGCCGCGGCCAGTAGTGGCGCAGGTCGAAGCGGATGCCCGAGGGCGCGCGCGGGAGGAGCTGGTGGTGCTCAATCTCGGTGTCCTTGCGGCCTGTGATGGCGCTGATGACCACGGGGTTGATCCCGCGTTCGCGCAGGCGGGGGATCTTGTCGGTAATGGTCTGGCTGGCCGCGCGCCCGTCCATGTTGAACGCGTGGGAAAGGATCAGCCAGGTGCGAGGAGAGTTCGCCATAAAAACGGAAAGCCTACCGGGCCTCTTCAACCGGCGGCAAGGTTCAATAGATTCGTAAATTCAAGAATTCGTAAATTCGTAAATGGGCCCAGTTTCCAACCATTATCTGCTAATTTTACGAATCTACAAATTTTCGAATTTACGAATCTCTCTTCTCTCCCGCTTTTGCCCAGACGGCGGCCAGTGCGGTTTCGACCTCCGCGACGCTGATCTGCTGCATGCACGGGCTGAGGCCGCCGCGGTCGTCACAGTTGGCCAGGCCGCAGGGGACGCAGTCCCAGTCCTTTTGCACGGTGGCGATGAGGCCGTTGAGCTGGATGCCCTTGCGGGCCCCGAGCTGGGGGGAGGCCGGGCCGAGCGGGTTCCACGGGTGCCAGCGCTCGATCAGGGTGGGGCCGTAGAGGGCAACCACCGGCAGGCGGGCGCTGTGGGTGGCGGCGATATGCGTGACCGCCGTGTCGAGCCCCAGGTAGAGGCTGGCCCGCGAGAGCAGGGCGCTGACCTCGTTCAGGTTGAGCAGGCCGGGGCAGAGCTTGGGCGGGTACTTGCATTTGGCGGCGGCCTCGCGCAGGCGGGCGACCTCCTCGGGGTCGGGGGAGGAGGTCCAGAGCATGTCCAGCCCGTAGCGCTCGTGGATGTGGTCGGAGACCTCGGCGAAGCCCTCCCCGCGCCAGAACTTGTAGTCCCAGCGGGCAAAGGGGTGGACGACGGCGAACTTTTCCCCCACGCCCAGCTCCCCCAGTAGCCGCTCGACCTTCTCCGCGTGGGCCGGGGTGAAGGCCAGGGTGACCTCCAGCGGGTGCTCGGGCAGGCCGAGGGCGCGGGCGATGACGGCGCAGCGGTCCACCGTGTGCCCGGTGTTGGTAAAGGGCAGGTTGTGGGTGAGCAGCAGGCGCTTCCACAGGGACTTGAAAGCGGAGGGGTTGTCGCTGAAGCCCAGCCGCACGCGCCTTCCGGCGAGGGCGGCGGCAGTGTTGCCGCGGTCGCTGGCGTTAAGGTTGAGCGCCCAGTCGTATTTACGGAAAATCCTTGGCAGGTAGTGGCGGCGTTCGGCGGCGGTGGCGAACTCGCTGTTCTTCGTCAAAATGACCTCGCGCACGCGGGGGTCGCCCCGGAGGAACTCCGCCGTGCCCTTGTTGGCCAGCACGTCGATCTGGACATCCGGGTAGGCACGGCGCAGGAGCCCGATCAGCGGGGTCGTCAGCAGCACGTCGCCGATCAGTCGGATGTTGGCGATGAGGACGCTTTGCGGGGCCTGGAGCGGCTGGGTCATGGGCGATGGATACGGGAAGCGGCGCGGCTGGGTTCTCCCCGGCGATAGCGGGCTATGTTCCGCCAGCGGCGGCGGGTTTGACAACCCAAAAGAGCCTCTCCGGCAGCTCCAGCCCCTCCCGCGCTTTTTTCGGCGGGCGGCACAGAGGTCTTGCCCCGCCGGGCCGGGGCCGCCTACGATGGCGGTTTCGATCACAGCCCCCGAAGCGGGGCGGAACAGCCCTTTTTCCCCGAAGCCTATGACTGCACCGATCAAGGCCGCCGATTACGTGGCGGATTTTCTGCACCGCCAGGGGGTGACGCATGTCTATGAAGTCATCGGCGGCATGATCACGCATCTGGTGGACGCCCTGCACCGGCGCGGGCAGGTCGAGATCGTCAGCGTGCATCACGAGCAGGCTGCATCCTTTGCGGTGGACGGGCACGCGCGCATCAGTGGCACGCCTCAGGTGGCCATGGCCACGAGCGGTCCCGGCGCGACCAATCTGCTCACCGGCATCGGCAGTTGCTACTTCGACTCGGTCCCAGCGGTCTTCATCACCGGGCAGGTCAACCGCCATGAGATGAAGCGCGACAAGCCCGTGCGCCAGCTCGGCTTTCAGGAGACGGACGTGGTCTCCATGGCCCGCCCCATCACCAAGGCCGCCATCCTCGTCGAAGACCCCGAAGAGTTGCCCGCGATTTTGGAACAAGCCTTCCGCCTGGCCTGTGAAGGCCGCCCTGGCCCCGTGCTGGTGGACATCCCCATGGATGTGCAAAACACGCCCATCCACGCGCCCGTTCCGGAAAAGCTTTCGCTCCCCGCGCCGGTGGAGCCCGACGCGGCGCTCGTGCGCGAGGCACTTGAGGCCCTCGCGACGGCGGAGCGACCCCTGCTGCTGGTGGGCGGAGGCGTTCACTCTGGACGCGCCGCCGAGGCCGTGCGGGAGTTGATTGGTCTGTTGCAAGTCCCCGTCGTGGGCTCGCTCATGGCGGTGGACATCCTGCCGCACGCCGACCCGCTGCGGGCGGGCTTTCTCGGCTCCTATGGCAACCGCTGGGCCAACCACGCCATCGGCCGGGCCGACTGCCTGCTGGTGCTCGGCTCGCGGCTGGACGTGCGCCAGACGGGGGCCGATACGGAGGGCTTCCGCGAGGGGCGCGAGATCTACCAGGTGGACGTCTGCGCGGGCGAGATGAACAACCGCGTCAAAGGCTGCCACGCCATCGAGGCGGACCTGAACGATTTTTGCCGCGCCGCGATCGCCCAGGCCGGGGACAGGCCCTGGCCAGCCCGCTCCGCATGGCTGGAGGAGATCGCCCGCCTGCGTGGGGAGTACCCCGACACCGCCGAGGCCAATAGCGGCGAGGACATCAACCCGAACGTCTTCATGGCCGAGCTGTCGGCAGTTTCCGGGGCGGCGCGGGCCTTCGTCGCCGACGTGGGCCAGCACCAGATGTGGGCTGCCCAGTCGTTGCGGCTGACCGCCGGGCAACGTTTCCTCACCTCGGGAGGGATGGGGGCGATGGGCTACGCCCTGCCCGCTGCCATTGGGGCGAGCTTCGCCGCCGGGCGCTCGCCGGTCGTCATGATCGCCGGGGACGGCGGCTTCCAACTGAACCTGCAGGAGCTCCAGACCGTGGCCCGCACCCGCCTGCCGCTCAAGCTCGTCATCCTCAACAACCGTTGCCACGGTATGGTTCGGCAGTTCCAGCAGAGCTACTTCCACGAGCGCTATCGCTCGACCTTGGAGGGCTACTCCGCGCCGGATTTTACGGCGCTCGCGCAGGCTTACGGGATCGCCTCGATGACGGTCAATGCCCCGGGCGAAACCGCCGCCGGGCTGGCTGCGCTCTGGGCCGACCCGCGGGAGCCCTTCCTGCTCCAGGTCATGCTCGGCACGCTGACCAACGTTTACCCAAAAATCGCCTACGGGCATCCGCTCACAAAGATGGAGCCCTTTGTCCAACCCATCGAAATGGAGGGTACCTGACCCGCTTGCCATGGGGGCTTACCTCGCATTTTGCTCCGACATCCCGGGCTACCGTGACAACCGCGTGCTCGACGCCGACACCGCTGCCCGCCATCCCGGCTCGGGCTGGGTGCGCGTGCTGGCCGAGCGGCTGCGCGGGCGGGGCATGGACCTGATCACCGGCGATGTCGCCCTGGCTGACATCGAGGCGGGCCGCCGCCGCGTCGAGGACGCCTGGGTCATCAGCGAGGAGGAGTCCGGTCACGCCGCCGCCCTCTGCGCCCATGGGGCGCGTCCGCTCGCCATTTTCTGCTTCGAGTCGCCGCTGTTCGCGCGGACTTTTTACCAGCAGGCCGAGACGTTGTGTCGCACGTATCCGCTCAAGCTCGTGTTCGCCGGGCTCGCGCAGACCACGCTGCGGGGGCAGCCGGGCGTCCACGCCATCACGATCCCCAACTACTCCTTATCCGACCCCGTGCCCACGCCGCCGCCTTGGGCCGAACGCGGCACGCTCGCGATGGTCGCGGGTAACAAGTACTGGCGCACGCCTTTTCGCCTGCGCTGGTTGAGAGAGCCCAAGCGCCTCGAAGCCTGGGCGCGGGGCAAGCTGCGCCTGACCAAGTCGCTCGTTAAGCGCGAGGCCGCCCGCCGCCAGCTTCACGACGAGCGCCTGCGGTTGATCGAGTTTTTTGGCCAGCGCGGGCACCTCGCCCTCCACGGCGGCGGCTGGCTGGAGCCGGGGCTGCTTCCGATGCGTTGGCGCCACCTGCGCCCCTTATTGAAAAAGCTCAATCCCCGGCGCTGCGCGGACAAGCTGGCCGCGCTCGGCCAGGCGCGTTTCGCCCTGTGCCTGGAAAACCTCACCTATCCCGGCTACCTGACCGAGAAGCTCATCGACTGCTTCCGGGCCGGGACCATCCCGCTTTACCGTGGGGATCCGGAGGTGACGCGCCTCGTCCCCGCCAATGCCTTTATCGACCTCTCACAGCACACCGACCTGCCCGCGCTGGAAAAAAAACTCCTCGCCATAACTGAGCCCGAGGCGCAGGCGTACCTGCGGGCCGGGCAGGACTTCCTCGCCTCGCCCGCCGCGCACGGGTGCAGCTTCGAAGGCTTCGCCGACCAGTTGCTGGAGTGGGCCCAACCTTTACTCACCGCTGACCATGCCTGAGTCCGCCCCGCCGCGCCTGGATGTCTTCATTCTCAGCTACAACCGCGCCGCCTATCTGCGCGAGACGCTGGAGTGTTTTTTCAACCAGACGTTTAAGGACTTCCGGCTCACCGTGCTCGACAACGCCAGCACGGACGATACCGCCACCGTCGTTGCCGCGCTCCAGCGCGAGCACGATTTCACCTTCGCCCCGGCCCCGGAGAACATCGGCGTCTTCCGTAACTTCCTGCGCATCCGCGAACTCGCCCGCGCCCCGTGGGTGATGGCCTTTCACGACGACGACCTGCTGCACCCCCGCGCGCTGGAGCTGGCCTTCGCCGCTCTCGAGCGGCACCCGCAGGCCACCCTCTGCGCGATGAACTACAAGGGCGTCCTCGACCCGAGCTTGGCGCAGTTCGACCCGGAGCCCGACGGCGCGGACTACCGGCTGCTGGAGGACCGGGCGCACTTCGCCGCTTTCTGCTGCACGGACAACACGCTGGCCTTCGCCTCGTGCCTGTACCGCAGCGAGAATTTTCGCGCGCTCGACTTCGACGACCAACCGTTCGGCAAGCTCTGGGACCGCCCGGCCATGATTGAGGCCCTCGGCACGGGGCAGGCCGTGGTCTTCAACCCGGTGCTGGTGCTCTACCGCCTGCACGCCGGGCAGGACTCCGTCACGAGCAGTTCCGGCCCCTTCCTCGACAACGCCCTCGCGCTCCAGGCCTACTACGCCCGCCACACCGGCACCTCGTGGAAGACCTCGTCGGGCCGCTGCTTCGTCATCAACAACCGGGCTGTATTGAAAAGTTTCTACAAGTGGTGTTCGGACCGGGGAAAGATGTCCTTCACCGCCTTTGTCCGGCAGGCCCGCCGCCAGGGCGCGGCCACGTGGTTCTCCTTCGTTCCGCGCCCGCTGGCCCGTTTGCTGAAAAAGTGGTACCGCCGCCGCGACCCGCGTTTTTTTTAGATAAATTCGTTAATTTTCCAGCCAGCCTCAATTAAGCTTACAAATCAACGAATCTATAAATTTTCCTCAATGATGCTGCCGTTTGGCCAGCTTCCAGCGACCGAAGGAGATGAGCCCTTTTTTGCGTGAGACCGGCGGGGTCTTATCGGCGAGGATGCGCTCGAAGAACTCCAGCACGTAGTCGTCCGAGTAATACACGCTGGGCTGGTTATCGATGAAGTAAGGCTCGCGCAGCATCGCTTCCCACTGGGCGTCGTCGGCATCGACTTCGAGGATCTTTTCGATGAAGGCCTCGTCTGAGTCGTAGTCGAGCCGGTCGAGGAAGCTCTTTTTGTTGAACTCCTCGCCCACGCGTGGGCTGCCCCAGTAGATCGGGACGCAGCGCGCCCACATGGCCTCGACGATCTTCTCGGTCGTGTAGCCGGGCAGGGACTTGTTTTCCCAGCACAGGTTGAACTTGTAGGGCAGGTTAAACTGGTACTTGGGCTGGCCGCCGCGCGGGATGGCCCGGCCGATGTTGTTGCGGAAGGAGCCACCCGAGTCCACGCGCTTACGGGCGCTGAGCTTGTCAAAAAACGCGATGCGCGGCCCGGTGCGCCGGGGGTTGGAGTTACCCACCATGAACGAGCAGAACTTCGTCTTTTCGGCCATGATGCGGGCGACTTCCTCGTCGGACTTGACGAGATCGGCGGGCGTGGCCTCTGCCCCCCAGACGTAGTAGGGCATGCGCAGATGCCGCGGATCGTCCAGGTAGTGGCAGGTCAGCGCGTAGTCCGTGCGCGACCAGTCCGGCTGGATGGACTCGCCAGTCCAGAAGACCTTCTTGCAGGTGTAGAGGCGGTTCAGGTGACCGCCCTCGGTGAAGATGAGCAGGTCGGGCCGGTCGGTGATCTCGATATCGTAGGCTTTGCGCAGGATGCGGGTGAACTGATTGTCCACCTTGTTCATCCCGTTGAAGTCGCAGAAGTCCAGTTTGAGCTTGGGCCGGGCCATGGTATCAATCGAGGGACTGGCGCTCACAGAGCATCCGGTAGAGCGGGGAGGTGGTGACAAGCTCGCTGTGCGAGCCGGTGGCGACGATGTGCCCCTGGTCGAACACGCAGATCATGTCGGCGGACTTGATCGTCGAGAGCCGGTGCGCGACCACGATGACGGTCTTGCCGCGGGTGAGCTCCTCCAGCGCGAGCTGGATATAGTGCTCGCTTTCGCTGTCGAGGGCGGAGGTGGCCTCGTCCAGGATGAGGATCGGAGCGTTTTTGAGAAAGGCGCGGGCCAGGGCGATGCGCTGGCGCTGCCCGCCGGAGAGCTGCCCGCCGCGTTCCCCGGCCAGGGTCTCGTAGCCGCGGGGCGAGGCCGTGATGAAGTCGTGCGCGTAGGCCTTCTTCGCGGCCTCAATGACTTCCTCGTCGGTGGCGTCGCGTCGTCCCTGGCGGATGTTGTTGGCCAGGGAGTCGTTAAAGAGCACGGGCGTTTGCGAGACGATGGCGATGTGCGAGCGCAGGGACTCCAGTGTGATATCCTTGAGGTCGTGCCCGTCGAGGGTGATGGACCCGGCGTTGGGCTCGTAAAAGCGGGGGATCAGGTTGGCGAAGGTGGATTTACCCGCGCCGGAGGGGCCGACCAGGGCGCAGACGGTGCCCGACGGGATGTCGATGCTCACATCCTTGAGCACGGCCTCGGTCTCGTAGGCGAAGGTCACCCCGTCGAAGCCGATCCGGCCCTCGGGCTGGGGGAGGGGGCGGGCGCCGGGCGCGTCCTGGATGTCCGGCTCCATGTCGAGAATCTCACGCACGCGGTACACGCTGGCCTCGTTCTGGTTATAGGTGCCGATCAGCTTGGTGACGCGCTTGATCGGGTCGAAAATCTTGTACAGGGCGACCCCGAGCGTGAGAAACACGTCGAAGCCGATACCCTTTTCGTAGCAGTACACGAAGGAGGCGGCGATAAAGAGCGAGACGATGACCTCGCTCAGCGGCTGCTGGATGCGCTCGTACTTCTTCTGCTTGAGCATGAAGTCGGCGGCGAGCTGGTTCGTCCTTTCGAAGCCCTTGCTCTGCTCCTTTTCCATGCCGAAGGAGCGCACCTCGACCAGCGCCCCGAGATTTTCGGAAATCTGCTGGGTCATGGTGGCGGTCGTTTCCTGGATTTGCACACTGCGGTGGCGCAGCTTCTTGGCGATGACGCGCACGGGGATCATCATCAGCGGGATGCCGATGAGGAAGAAAAAGATGAAGACGATCTCGCTGTTAACGACCGAGTAGTAGATCAGGTACCCGAAGGCCGCCGCCGCCTGCAAGGGCTGGCGGATACACTCGGCGGCCACTTCCACGATGACGAACTGGAGCTTCTCGGCGTCGTTCTGCACGCGGGTGAGCAGGTCTCCGGTCGAGCGGCGCGAGAAAAACGTCAGCGACATCGTCTGGAGCTTCTCGAAGAGCGCTTGCTTGATCCCGACGGATACGCGCAGGCCCAGGTCGGCCATCAGGTACGCCCCGAGGAAGCCGAAGACGCCGTTGACGATGAAGATGGCCGGCAAGGTGGCGGCGACTCCCACGATCTCCCAGATCGTGTAGGCGTGCGAGGTGTCCTCAAAAATGTTTTTGAAGACGTAATTGACCACAAAGGGCATCCCGGCCCCGCCGCTGACCCCGTAGATCAGGCTGAAAACCAGCCCCCAGATAAAGACCTTCTTGTGCGGCTTGATGAACTTGGCAAAGAAAGCCAGTTGCTCGCGGGCACTCATCATCTGGACGGGAGAACTCATGTGGGCAAAAGAGCACTTTTTCCCCTCGGGCCGTTCCGGGCAACTCCAAAATGGACCGCCGCACCGGGACTCAACCCCGGCACGGCAGGCAGAGTATCCTCTAGTCGCGCTGCATGCGCTTCATGGTCTTGCGGCGCGTCTCGGCGTCGAGAATGCGCTTGCGCAGGCGCAGGTGGTTCGGGGTGACCTCGACCAGTTCGTCTGCGGCGATATACTCGATGGCGCGCTCCAGGGAGAAGCGGATCGGCGGGGCCAGCTGGACGTTCTTGTCGTTGCCGGAGGAGCGCATGTTGTCCAGGTGCTTGGCCTTGCACGGATTGACCGGGAGGTCCTCCTTGCGGGGGCTTTCACCGACGATCTGGCCGTTGTAAATATCCTCACCGGGCGCGACGAAGAGCTTGCCGCGGGCCTGGATGATATCCAGCGCGTAAGGCATGCTGGTGCCCGTCTCCATCGACACGAGGGTGCCGGTCTGGCGGGTGATGATCTCCCCGCCGCGCGGACGGTACTCCAGGAACATGTGCGAGCACACGCCGTGGCCGCTGGTCAGCGTGACCAAATCGCTCTCGAAGCCGATCAGCCCGCGGGTCGAAATGGTCGCCTCGACCGTCACACCCGCGTGGTGGTGCTCCATGTTTGTGATCTGCGCCTTGCGGTTGGAAAGGTTTTCCATGACCGCCCCGAGAAGGTCGCCGGGGACTTCGACCCAGACCTGCTCGTAGGGTTCGCACATATGGCCGTCGATCTCTTTATAAAGTACGGTCGGGCGCGAGGCCATGACCTCGTAGCCTTCGCGGCGCATCGTCTCCAGCAGCACGGCGATCTGCATCGCCCCGCGGGCCGAGACGAGGAAGCGCGTGCCTTCGTCGGTGTCCTTGATGTGGATGGAAATGTTGCTCTTGGTCTCGCGCACGAGGCGGTCGCGGATCTGGCGCGAAGTGACCTTCTTGCCGTCCTTGCCCGCGAGCGGGCCGTCGTTGACGTGGAACTCCATCTCGATCGTGGCCGGATCGATGGTGATGAAGGGCAGAGGCTCGGCCTCCTTGGTGGCGGCGAGCGTCTCGCCGATATCGATTTCTTCAAAGCCGGCGATGCCGACGATGTCGCCCGCGCTCATCTCCTCGACCGGGGTCACGCCCAGGCCGGTGAAGCGGATGAGCTTGGTGATCTTGACGCGCTCGCGCTGGCCGTTCTTGCGCAGGGCATAAATGGTGTCGCCACTGGCGACCTTGCCGGAGAGGATGCGGCCGATGGCCAGGCGGCCCACGAAGTCGTCCCAGTCGATGTTGGAGACGAGCATGCGGAAGTCGTTCTCTTCCACGCTGGGAGCCGGGACGTGCTCGACGATGGTCTCAAAGAGCGCTTCCATGTTCTCGCGCGGGCCGTTGAGCTCGCGGTCGGCCCAGCCGTTCTTGGCTGAGGCGAAAAGGAAGGGCGCGTTGAACTGGTCGTCGGAGGCCTCCAGATCGAGGAAGAGCTCCAGCACCTTGTCGTGCACCCAGTCGGCACGGGAGGTTTCGCGGTCCACCTTGTTGACCACGCAGATGGTCTTGAGGCCGTGGCCGAGGGCCTTGCGCAGGACCCAGCGGGTCTGAGCCTGGGGGCCACCGACGGCGTCGGTCAGCAGGAGCACGCCGTCCACCATCTTCATCACGCGCTCGACCTCGGCGCCGAAGTCCGCGTGCCCGGGCGTGTCCACGATGTTGATCGTGTAGCCGTTCCACTGGATGGCGGTGTTCTTGGCCTTGATGGTGATGCCCTTCTCGCGCTCGAGGTCCATGCTGTCCATGGCGCGTTCGGGCACGGCCTGGTTCTCGCGGTAAGTGCCGGATTGTTGCAGCAGGCAGTCCACCAGGGTGGTTTTGCCGTGGTCGACGTGGGCGATAATCGCGATGTTGCGGATCTTCTCCGCTGTGGTAATAGTGGCCGTGGCGCTCATGGGAATCAAAATAAAGCGCGCCAAAATGACGGTTTTCCCACAAATAGCGAGCGCCGAGTTGCGCGGACGCAAAAAGGGGACCACCACCCACAGTGGCTTTCCGCCTCTTGGATCTGACCAAATGACCTCAGAACCCATTAATAGGTAAAGGCTTCTACATGGCACTGTATACGGGGAGACTGAACACAATGCCGTAAGCGAAGCTGACGCACTTTCTGGCTAAAAACTGCATGACGGCGGGCAAATTTCGCAACGACCTAGCTATTATCGTTCCTGCGCAGGCGGCTCTGCAGGTCCCAGTCCTTGATCTCGTCCATCTGATCTTCCGTCCCGAAATACAGGCTGCCGAAACCCGTCCCGCTGCCCTTCGGGTAAAAGCCCAGATGCGGATAGCCGTCCGCAGGCAGTTTGAGGCGCAGCTCGAAAGTTCCGCTCCCGCGCTGGATACGCATCCACTGTTCGGGTGTGTTCGGTATCGGTTTGGGGTCATTGCTGGTCACCGTAAAAAGGATGCTCGCCGCCTCCTGGCTCTCAAGTCGGTAGCGCCCGCGTACGACCACCGTGTCGCCCTTTTCAAAGTCGTCATTCGAGGCCTCCACGGACTCGACTTCGATGAAATCCCCCGGCAGGAAGGCGCTGGGGCCCACCGTGTAAGCAACCGGGCGCACGTCGCCTGCTTCGCTCCACACCGGCCGTACATCAGCGGAGCTTTCCTGTTTGCCCGATTTTTCCGGTTCATCTTTCAGGTAATACTTCAGGTCCCAGTGGCGGATTTCCGCCATCTGTGCCCGGGTACCGAAATACGCACAGCCAAAGCCGTTGCCGCCACCCGCCGGGTAGAAGCTGACGTGAGCATAGCCCTCGGTCGGCACCTTCAACCGTAACTCAAAGGGGCCGCTTCCCTGCACGACCTGAAGCTGCTGGTCGGGGTGAGTGCTCGTGCGCCCGCCCTTCGTTTTCTGAGTGACATAGAGGCTCAGACTGGCCGCATCATGACTGCCGAGCCGGTAAAACCCGCGCACTACGATCTGGTCGTCTGGTTCAAAGGTCCCCTCCACCGCATAGACTTTTTCGATGGTGATAGTGTCTCCTTCCCGAAACGTGCTGGGTCCGAGAGTAAAAGGCCCCTCGCGAAAATCAACATCGGCACGCAGACCAGCGAGAGAACACAACAGCACAAGGAGGGGCAGGATGGCTTTCATGCCGCGATGATGCCGCCGGCCCGTATCCCCGTCAATGACATCTCATCGTACACTTCGGCCTGTCCCTTATTCCGACCTATCCGTACTCCGCCCTCCGATCCCGGCTTGACGCGCCGGGCAAGTGTCCTACTATCCGCTCCCAGGATCAGGGGCCTTGTCCCCGGATCGGGTCCCTTTTTACGCCGGGTTAGCTCAGTTGGTAGAGCAACTGATTTGTAATTATATCTGGCGGTGTGCACAGCTTTTCAACTGGTTCCGATGTTCGATGAATAAAGGAATTAGTGGTTTTTGGAATCCATCGAAAGTGCGCATTTTTAATTTCCGGTGGTCAATGCGGTGGTCAACTTTTGCGGGCTGGTGAACGCCTGGACGATCGCCGATGAGCGTCTTTCTCTGATGCAAGCACGGGCCAATCGTTGCGGAAAGTGCAACAGTTCAAAGTGTGTTCTGGCCTGAGGATAAGCTTGCCCGCGGTTCACCAAGATCAAATCATTCGAAACGCGATGCCAACTACCCGAGCGAAAGAAGCGATTGCGGAGATACGCGCTATGATCGAAGATGGCGGCGGCTACCCCAGCGATCAGTACAAGCAGCCCTTTACGGTGATTTGCCACGAGTTTCCGGGCTATTGTAAGACAGATGAGCTCAAGGAGCACCTTGAGGACTATTACAGCGTGCGGAAGCACTGGAAATATGAGGGTGGCATTACTCAGGTCCGGGTATGGATCAGATCGGCCCTCAGGGATCTGGAATACATGATGGATGAGTAGAAATATCCGCAACTTGCGTATATTTTGACTTGCCTTTTATCCGCATGATGCGGATATTGCAGCAATGATATTTATCGAAACCCCTATCTTTACCGATGACTGGAATGATGAGG
This sequence comes from Verrucomicrobiota bacterium JB024, assembly GCA_030673825.1. Lineage (GTDB taxonomy): Bacteria > Verrucomicrobiota > Verrucomicrobiia > Opitutales > Cerasicoccaceae > Ruficoccus. Next base: position 48,616 of record JAUTCS010000073.1, read on the forward strand.
GCCTCGATGATGAACAGCTTCGTGCGTTACAGCATGAGATCCTGCAAGGCAAAGGCGACCGGATGCCAGGTACAGGTGGATTCAAAAAAATCCGCCTGGCTCGGAAGGGCGGGGGAAAGAGCGGTGGCTACCGGGTGATTTACTATCTCCAAACCACCGATATCTGCTTTCTGCTCTTCCTGTACGCGAAAAACCGGCAGGTCAATCTGACGCCGAAGCAAGCCAAGGCATTGAAAAAACTGATCGAGTGAAAGGAACGGCCATGAACAACAAAGACTTCAAGCGACTCACAGACTCTGTCCATCAAATGAAGGCTATCCAGCGGGGAGAAAGCCCGGCTGGACGGGTGACCATGCGCCGGGGCCGACGTCCTGCAGTGGAGACCGAGCTTGCCCGCATTCGTGCCTCTATCGGCTTCTCTCAGGAAGCCTTTGCCAGCCGCCTCGAGACGCCGCTGAAAACCTATCAGGGGTGGGAGCAGGGCAGGCCGACGCCACCGGTCGCCCTGGTGGCCGCTCGCCTGGTCAAAGAGACGGCTTCGAAGTAAAGAGGCATGGACGGGCTGTCCAGGGCAGTTTCGCTTGTCCTTCACGTATTGACGGCAAGGCGGCTTGTCGCTCACCAGAGAGCACATTTGAACGACAAGGGCGTCGTTCGGTGCAACGGCTCTGCCATGTCGGTTTTTTCGCCCTCATTTGAGGCGGGAAAAATTAACTTCCCTGTTTCGGGATCGGCCATGTCCGGTCCCAATGCCCGCAGTACTGGCGTGCGAAGTCTATCTGCTTTCTGTATTCTCCCGGGTCTGTGTCCTTGAGGTGCAGCAGCTTGGCTAGGCGTTCAGATGCCTCAACCATCAGGCGCTTCATCTCGGCGTCAGTGATGCGGCTTACTGTTGGATCATCTAAGGCAGTATCGTGCCGGCCCGCATGGAGGTCTTCAATAAAGCCATTCCGGAACGCCAATACCGTCAGGGCGTTTGCTTCGTCGCGGGGTGTGAGCGAGGCTTGATCGGGCTGCATTGCCATGGCGCTCATTTATGCACAAATACGGCCGAATTTCATGCTAAAACATTTAAAATCACCTTTGCCAGTCAGGACTGGAATAATAATGCCCTGAATCCCGACAATTAATGTGCGTAAGATTATCCTTAAGAATATTCTTTTAAAATGGTCAATTTGATGGCAAATTAGTGCTTAAACCTTTGTTTTGCTGCACTATGGGTCGGAAGTATTTAAAGAGTCATCCTTGGATAACATTTAAGCTAAATATCCCGCTTGATCGCCACATGTTCTGGTTGAAAATGGGGGAAATTGCATCGAAGTGTGAGCATTTGGCCGGGGTGCCATTGCGGCCTGATATCGCCTCACGGCTGCACACGGTATTTCTGGCAAAAGGTGTCTTGGCAACGACAGCAATTGAAGGCAACACACTAAACGAGGAACAAGTCATCCAGCAAATTGACGGGACGCTCGATTTACCCCCTTCCCAACGCTACCTCCAGCAGGAAATACAAAACATATTGGATGCCTGTAATGCAGAGGTGCGTGGCCAGATTAACGATCCCAATTGGGCTAAACACATATGTTCATCCAAAATAAAAGAATATAACAGCCAAGTGTTGAAGGGGCTTGATGTGGAAAATGATGTCGTGCCAGGGGAATTCCGATCCCATTCCGTTGTGGTTGGAAATGTGTACCGAGGCGCTCCTGCTGAAGACTGCGAATACCTCGTCGACCGGCTATGCGAATGGCTGAATGGCAGTGATTTTGAGTGTCAGGACAATGATTTGACCATTCCGACAGCCTTGATAAGGGCAATTGTAGCCCATGTTTATCTTGCGTGGATTCATCCGTTTGGCGACGGGAATGGGCGTACCGCTCGGCTAGTCGAACTGCAGGTACTTTTTTCGTGCGGAATTCCGCTCCCGGCGGCTCACTTACTTAGCGACCATTACAATAAAACTCGAACTCAGTATTATCGTGAATTGAACCATGCCAGCAAATCAGGCGGAGACGTGATTCCGTTCATAACGTACGCTCTTCAGGGATTCTTGGATGGTTTACGTGAACAGCTTTCCCTGATTCGTACACAGCAACAAAACGTTGCGTGGGAAAACTATGTCCATGATAAATTCCGCCAATACAAACCATCGCCTACTCAAAAAAGGCGCCGGGATCTTGTACTTGAGCTCACCAAGCATAATTGGAAACAGGTTTCAGATATCCCAGACATGAGCCCCACATTGGCAAGAGAATATGCGAATGCCGGCGAGCGCATGTTGCAGCGTGACCTGAATGCCATCAACAAGATGGATTTAATTCTAAGAAGGCATGGTGAAGTAAGGGCGCGCAAAGAACTTATTTCGGCGTTTCTCCCTGCGACAACCCCGACTCCCATTTAAGGAATCGCAGGAAGCTACGGCCTGTAACATATATTGCGTCATGAACATCTCGAAGTTACCCTATTACGTTAAGTTTGTCTTCCTGAGTGGAGGCGATTGCTATTCTACGGCCGACATCAACATGCTGTTTCATGTTAAAGAGGCAAAGTCACGGCAGCGTATGCGCTCATTGGACATCGGAGACCGACTGATTTTTGAGCCGCAAGAGGATAAGGTCTACCGCGTTACCAGCATCTCGATCCGTCAGATTGTCGAAGATACGGACGACATGAACCTGGGGTTTGACAGTGAAGATGCGCCAGCCATGCAAGGGGCCGATAAGGAATGCCTTTTCAAGGTCCTTGTCCGTATGGAAATCGATAACTGATCGGATCCGCGGTCCCCGGCTACTTCTTGGTCGGAGGGGGACTCTTTGGGGGCGGAGGAGCCTTTTTTGCAGACTCCATATTGGGTCTGCCAGTTGTTTGGGGTTTGTCTCCAGGTTGGTTGCTCATGATTTATGCCTTAAGTACTGCGTTGATGAATGCAAATGTCGCCAGAAAGATAACTCCTAATACACAAGCCCACAAGGAGATTCGCTTCATCACGAAGGTTCTACTGTTGTGCGGGTTTTCGGGGCGTTCGTGTTCTTTTTCCGGGTCATTCAGGCAGTCTATCAGGTAATCTAAGTGGAAGTCCATTGCCTGATGGCTCGATGCGATCGCAAGCAGAATAGACAAAAGCGAGAGGCACAGCAACAACCAGGACCCCCCCAGGAATGGCAAGGTATATGGGGCAGGCTCAGCCGCAATCTTCTCGAGAAAGGTTACTGACAGTGCAAGAGCACCTCCGGAGAGCGTTATAATCGTCTGGGATAATTTTGTTCCTTGAGCGAGCATTTGCTGCTCGGTGATTTTAAACTCTTCCGAGTAGTGATTGTATCGGTCGTCACTCATGGATGCTTTGGGCTACTTTTGCGGGGATTTCGGCCGCTTCGTGCCGGTTAGGCGGGCTTGGAGGCTTTTGTGGTATATCTCCAACTCTTCCGCCATCGTCTCAGGATGGTTGGCCTTCCACCATTCACTCAAGCCATCCCTGATACTTCTCAGCGAATCTTCATCAACTGGATCCGCTGCGTGCAGTGCTGCATCATCAACGGTCTCGGTTATCTTCCCGGACAGCGCTTGAATCTCTTGGCAAATCCAGTTGTATCGCATGTATGGCATGATCCGATACAGGCAGTAGCCGGTCTCTTTCCCATAGTCGTCGAAAGACTCACATAGGGCGTCTATAAGCCGCTCAATGAGCGTGCGCTGGTCGGTGTCCAGGTATTTATCGACGCACGCCTTCAGCCGGTCGGCCAATGCCGGGCTGCAAAAGGTTTCCGCGATTTCTATCAAGGCGTTTGGGGAGGACTGCATATTGCGGACATGCTCCGGCAAGTAGCTGTGCATACCCGTGTCACGCTTGATTAACTGGTTGATGTAGTCGGACAAAGATCTAATGCCTAGTTTTTCGGCTTTGCTAATCGCAGCCTCGAGTACCCGTTCGTCAGCGAAGGATACTCCACGAGTCTTTCTGGTGGCTTTCGTCATAGACTCTACTTCTGAAAATTGACGAATGTTGTCAACTTTAGCGTTGACTCTTGTTGTTGATTGTTGTCAACTCGTAACAACATGAAGCGAGTAACACGTGGAGTGGCATTTGAGCCCGATATTTTAAGTGCTGCGAAAAAACGGGCAAAGGAGCGGAGGCAATCAACCAGCAGCTACATAAATTCGCTGGTGGCTACAGATACTGGCCTATCTTCTGAAGCCCGTACAAACATGTTAGAGTCCTTGCCTACCCAACAGGTAACAGCAACCAAGTAGCGGCAGGTAACACCATGGATCTGACCGTCACCCTTACCCCCGAGCAAGTGGCAGAGATAGCCCGTGAGGCCGCCAAGCTCGTCCAGCGTCAGAGCCCTGTCGGGCGACGACCGGTCAGCGTGCTGGATTTCGCCCGGATCACGGGGCTCTCCCGCAGCAAGGTCCACCGGATGGTCACCTGTGGCCAACTGGAGCGAGTGGCAGGCACCGGCAAACGCATCCTCATCACAGCCAGCGAGGTCGAGCGATTCTGCAAGTAACCAGGAGCACCAACATGCCAAAGAAACCACGCAACTACGGTATAGGGGCCGAGCAGGCCCACATGCAGCGTATCCATGAGCTGGCTGATGAGATCGGCCAACTCCAGCGCCAGGCGGAAGGGAATCTTGCCCGCTACGCTGCAGATATCGCCGAAGATGTGCGCCTGATGCGCGAGACGGTAAAGAACCTGTCTGACACTCTCATCTCTAACACGCTCGCCCTCAACTCTAACGAGCCCTTGCCCGTGCGCTGGTTCTCGTCGCTGGCCAGCCGCTCGACCGTACGCAAGTGGATCAAGGCCGGGCTTCCTGCCCAGTACGTGGGCCGCGACCTATGTGTTCGCCCAAAGGATTTCTTCGAATGGCGGCGTAACCACATCGCCGTCGCCAACACCGACAACCTTACCCTCGACTGCGAGAACCCCCAATAAAAAGAAGCGCCCCGGCGGAGCAAGCCGAGGCGCTAAGGCAAAATCATGGAGTCCGTTAAGAAACCAATCACGTACTATCCTCACCGCCGCTCGACGGATGTCAAGCGCACCTCGAGGATCGCTCTCCGTGGGTTTCCGGGCGGCCATCAGGCCTTTTCTGTAACCGTAAACAGCAACCCAAGGAGAATGACTATGAAGACTGCTACGAGCGAGAAAAGATCACCCCGTACCACCAGCAAGCGCCTGCCCGCTAAGGACCGTAAACCCGCGGTGGCCAAGCCCAATATCGTTCCTCTCAGCCAAGTCCAAGATGGCCCCGTTAAGTTCTGGACTCTAGACGGCAAGGAATGTGTCCATTTCCGTGAGCATTTTATTTTCGGTCAAGAGAAGCCTCGTCGCTCATTCGGGTGGGATGACGATATCGAGTTTCTGATCGAGTCCACATCAAGAGAATATCCGTTTAACGGGAAACCGACATATTTTAGCGACTACCTAGTGGTTCCTGCCGAATTCGTGGAGGTGGAGTCTGGAATCGATAAGTATTCCATGAGTGAAGTGCTGAGCTGCTTTTCTGGTCAGGCTGAAAAAGGGTTTTTCTTTCGCGATCACGACGACGAACCATGGGTTCCAGGAGAACTCACGGGTATCCAGTGTGAGGCTACAGGGTTCCCGTATCAGTCCGGATCGAGATTCTACGCTCAGTGCGCCTGCGCCTACTGCAATGTCAATCTGAGGCAGCAGATCGGCAACTGATACCGCCGCTCCAATAATTCTCAACCATACCGTCATCGACGAAAACAGATAACATTTTCCGATGCCAACACGATTAATCCGCGAAGGTATCCTTGACTCGGACCGGGTAAATTCCCTGTCCGAGCGCGAGGAACTTTTTTACCGAAAGCTGTTCAGCGTAGCCGATGATTACGGCTTGTTCGACGCTCGTGAACCGATATTGAAGGCACGCCTGTATGCGCTTCGGCCCACCGTCAGAGATACCGACATGACCCACTTGCTCGCCGCGTGCGAAAAGGCCGGCTTGATCGTTCTCTATACTGATGCTGGGAAACCGTACGGAGTGATTCTTAACTTCGGCCAGCAGCGGAAGGGTAAGCCCAAGCTTCCGGTTCCGCCGTTGGATGCGTTGGGCCTCGTCGAGAAAAAGGAAGGGGTTTATATCTCTTTCACGAAACCCGCCGAAAACCGTAACGGGCCGTTACCGTCGGTAACTGATAGTTACGAGCCGTTACTTAATTCGAAATGCGAAACTCGTAATTCGGAGTCGGAGGCGGATACGAACATATCGCGCACAGGTGCGCGTGAGGGGGCATCTCCTCAAGAAGCATCGTCAAGTGAGCATCAACCAGCAGACAGCCAAGAACCTCTAACGCTGGAATCCGAGCCTTCCCCAAAACCCAAAGACGGAAGCCCATCGTACGACCAGTACCCAGGCTTTCGCCGATTCTGGGAGGCATACCCGCCCCGGAAAGGCGTACGAGCCGGGAAGCACACAGCACTCGAGGCATGGCGAAAGGGGAGGCTGGAGCCGCTGACCGATGTAATCGTCCGCCACGTAACGGCGATGGCGAGTACCCGGGGGTGGCAAGATGAAAACGGTAAATTTATCCCGATGGCGAAGAAGTACCTGAATGACCGACGCTGGGAGGATGAAATCGAGAACACCCAACCCAGGAGGGACGATGAATTCTGACTCAGATAAAGCCTGCGACGTGACCGTCGAGGGTGTTGCCAAGTACATCAGCAGGCCGAACTGGCAGGCTGACGAAAAAACCCTTGGGATATGTGCCTTGTGTGGGAAGAGGCTTTCCGAGCCCACAGACGATTACGGCCCGGTTTACTACTGCGATCGTATGCGGTCGCTGTATGATCAGGCTGGGCAGTTGGTCGAACTGTGGAAGCACCAGGAGCGGTTTAATGAGCTGTGCCCGAAGTTGTACCGGCAGATCGACAGCCGCGCGGAAGCCCGGGAAGAGTCAAGGGCCCGGCGTATCGACTGGAAGGCCTACGACAAGGCTCTGGCTTGGGACTACGGTCAGGGCAGCAGCCTGATGCTGTGCGGAGACTCCGGGGCAGGTAAATCGACGGCTATGTGGCATATCCTGCGCAAGGTGCACAATCTGCGTGTCGGGTGGGAAATCTACAGCGGGCGCAAGTTGGCCGACGCCTATTTTAGGGCCTGCAGGGATGGGGCTGGCGAGGCCTTTGTCCAGCGACTCGTACGCCTGCCCGTGCTAGTGTTTGACGACTTCGGCAAGGAGCAAATCGGGGAAGCCGTCAGCTCCTTGATCTTCGAAGTGATCAACAGCCGTTGCGAGGAATGCCTGCCAACCCTAATCACGACACGGTTCCGCTCGGACAGCCTTCCTCAGCGTTTCGAAAAAATCGATATCACAAAAGGGACGGATCTGGTCCGGAGATTCCAAGATTACTTCGAGATCGTCGTCTTTCGTGATCAAACCATCACATCAACACAACCAAAGCAAAATCATGAGCAAACCCGGTAAGCAAACAACATCATCAGAAGCAATCAATGCCCCTGAGGCATTCTTAGAAATATCCTCGTTTCACGAAGCGCCTTTACCCGAAGGACAGACAGAATTATTTTTGGCAGTTTGTAAATTCTGCGAGGAAGTCGAACGCGAGTGTGCCGGCAAGCCGTCTGTGCCGCGCTGGCTGACGCTTTCAGGCCGACCGGGATGCGGCAAGACGCACCTGGCGAAGGAGGTCCTAAAATGGGCCTTGCGCTACCACGAAGCCCGCCCGCTGGTAGAGCCTCCAATGTTTATGCCTTCTCGAGCAAGACGAGATGTTCTCTTCGGAGGGTGCAGGGAAACTTATGACATCTTTAACGGAAGCAAAGCCCACGCAATCGACCGCCATATCGATGATCTATCATCCGTGTGGCTGTTGATCTTGGACGATTTCGGGTTCGAACGTCTGTCTTCGGATCAACAGTCACATTACTGGTATCGGCTGCTGGATGCGCGTATGGGCAAGTGGACGCTGATGACAACCAACTTGGCCGCCCGGCAGATAGCCAAGTTTGACGAACGTATCCGCTCCCGCATGTGGCGTGACCGTAATGTCCTTCTCGAGAGCGGAGCGATTGACTGGTATATGCCCAAGGACGATTCGTTATGAGCACACAGCACGCCAGCGGAACGCCAAGGACTGATGCCGCCTTGGAGAACTGGGACTCGGGCAATAAGGCTACCGAGTGGGCCCGCCGGCTTGAACGCGAACTTGCCGAGAAGGAGCGCGAACTGGCGGGTACAATGGCCGAGGTCAAGCGCCTGCGCGATGCCTACGGCAAATTGCTTACCGAGTGTGCGCCTCGTTCGATTGTCGAGAACTCTCCCATTGCACCGGACTTGGATGGGCTACCAGCATTCAGGGAACTCCCGGCCTCAGCTATTTTGAAGATGTGCAAGCGAGAGGTCATCACGAATGCCCAGTTTGAGACCGAGCACAGGCGCATTAAATTGGCTATGGAGGCCGCACGCAAGGAGATCGACGGATGAGCATAGCAGAGATGAGAAAATATCTTGGAGACCGCAAGTGGCAGGAAAAGCTTGAGTGTGCGCGGTCTGCTTACGATGCCAGCATAGCCGTTATCATGCGGGAAGAAGCGTGTGAAGCCGAAGAGGCCCGGCGAATTTACGATTCACGGCGGCGGCGGTTTCTTGAACGCGAGGCTAGACTTGGCCCGCTCGGAATTACTTGGGAAAGGGGGACGTTATGAGCACGGCAATTAACAAGCCCGACCTGAAACTTCGCGGAAAGGTTGCCAATGTTGACGGGTGGCGCGGCGTTATCGAGAAGGCTGGACGCGTTTGGGGCACACATCCCATTCATGGCAACTGGGCAGAAGTCCCTCACTACGAGCAAGACTACAATGCCATCATCCCGGCTATTCAGCAATGGTGCAAACGGATGGACGAGGCTGGAGGAAGTCAAGCGGCACTGGCCTACATGTTCTTCGTTTACATCCATGAACTGCACGGTCCGTGTGAGCCTGGCATGGGTCCTATCTACCCACATCTATCCGCTCCACCTTGCCAACTAAGCGAGGCATTGGTGAAGGCAGACAACACCGTGAAGAGAGATAAGAAATGACTACCGATACTCTCACACTGGACAAGCTCACGGAGATAGTCGCCTCCCTCAGAGATTCAAATATCCCGACCAAGATTGAGATCGGCTTTGGCACTGATGACATGCTCCGCAAAAAGCTCGGGGCCGCCCCCTCGCTGCCAGGCCACATACGCATACATCCCCCGGATACCTCGCACCTCGGCGTCCCCATCAACATAAATCCGATGCTTCCATACGGCATCCTCCTAATGAAGGATTCCAGCGGAAATACCAAGATCGTGAAGATCGAAGACTGAATAACTGCACCGCTTCGGACGCACACAAAATTTGCCTACACAATCGAAAATAACAGCAATGAAGAAACCGACGAAGACCGACTTTGAGCGCCTGGTATCGGATGGCGTGGTCAAGATTGCGCTCACTCACGAACAGCAGGCCCGGTACGAGCAGGCCGTGAAAACCCAGCGTCGGGTGAACATGGGGTTGTTCTACCGGCAGGCCTGGCCGAAGGAATTTCACGCTGAATACCAGAAGTTTATAAAAAACTTTGGAGAAAAAAATATCGGGGGGCTAAAAAAGATAAACGTGCCGCGAAAAAAACGGGGCCGTCCGGTGCTGCCCGATGGTGAGAAGAAGTGCGAGCGGATCGAAGCCAAGGTGACGAGGGTGGATAAGCTCAAGGTCATGTACGCCGCCCAGCGGGCGGGCAAGAGCGAGTCGCAGTTCGTCAAAGAGGCTGCCCTGCGCGAGGCCGGGCTGGCGATCTATGACGCGAACCATCCATGAGGAATGGGTGATGAAGGTAGTGCTAAAAGGAGGCCCGCTTGACGGACAGGAGATTCAGTGTGAAAATCCCGCTTCATCCCTTTGGGTTTACCATATGGCTGCATCCGCAGACGAAGCGTTTGACCGCGAAGGATGGCAAGTGAAAGCACTTTATGCGCGTTCCCTGTATCGCATCAGGGGCGATTGTGGGATGTTTGAGAAGACCGCGGACGTTTATGTACCGTCCATCCGCGAGCAGATAGAGGAACAGCATTGGTCCAGGCATATTGTCGAAAGAGTAGGGGATGAAAGAAATTAGCGTAAAAGTGTGCACGTACGATAATCCGGTCTCCATGCGTCGGGAATGCTGGTCTGACGGGGAAATCATATGGTCATGCTGCTTTACCGCTCTTTTTCGTGATCCGTTTCCGATCCCCCATGAAAAGTTCTTTTTCGGAGCAAACGTTGGCGAGTGGAAAGAGGGACAGTTAATCGGAGACGTGACCGCGGTAGCCGACGAGAAATTGTCAGGCGCGTGCTGCCCCATTTGACGGGCGTTTAGGGCTATGGGGTAATAAGTCCCCATGGCCAAGGCGAAGATGAGGGCGAAGCCCGCAGCGCGGGCGGCAAGAAAGCCCAAGGGCAGGGGAGGCCGACCCAGCAAGTACGATCCATCCCGCAATGAGGAGGTCGAGAATTACTGTATGCTTGGGGCCAAGAATGACGAACTGGCACAGTTCTTGGGCGTGTGCTCGTCCACGATCGACAATTGGCTGGCGAATGACCCTGAGTTTTTGGGGGCCGTAAAAAGGGGACGCGATTTCGCGGACGCCAACGTGGGCAAGCGCCTGTATGAGCGTGCCATTGGGTATTCGCACCCGGAGGACAAGATTTTCCAGTACGAGGGTGTGCCGGTCGTCGTGCCGACGGTGAAGCATTATCCTCCCGACCCGACCGCGTGCATATTTTGGCTAAAAAACCGCAGGCCGCAGGACTGGCGCGACAAAAAGGAGGTCGAGCACAGCGGGAACGTGAGCCTGATCTCGCAAATCCTGGACGAGGATGACGAAAGCTGAGCTTGAGCGGGCGTGGCGTGATCCGTACTGGCGGGTGACGAGCGGCAATATCTACTGGATCGTGACCAAGGATGCGTGGTGGGTGCCGTTTCGTCCGCTCCCGGCGCAGCAGGTGGTGGCGCGGAAGCTCCTGCGTGAGGGATGCAGGCGGCTGCTGATCCCCAAGGCGCGACGCGAGGGCATAAGCACAATGATCAACCTGTGCCAGCTCGACGCCTGTCTGCACCGCAAACACTTCCACAGCATGATTGTGGACCAGCGTCAGGCCGACGCCTCAGACAAGCTGGTGAACCGGGTGCAAAAGGCCTGGGAGCGTATCGAAGGCACGCAGGAGTACGCCGGACTGGCCACGCGCAAATGTAACTCGGAGGTGCTGGAATGGAACAGCGGGAGTATCTTTTCGGCGAATACGAGCGGTCGCGGTGGCACGGCGGTGCAGTTCGAGCACATTTCCGAGCTCGGCCCGATCGACTTTGATGACCCGAAGCGGGCAGAGGAAATCATCACCGGGGCGCTGCCGGCGGCGGACGAAGGTATCCAGGTTATCGAATCGACGGCCAAGGGGCCGTTCGGACATTTCAAGCGGCTGGTGACCGAAGCGCTCGAGGTTCCACCTGCGCACCGGACGGACAAGGACTTTGAAGTGCTTTTCTTCGCATGGTTCATGGACCCGCGGCATGTGCAGCAGGGAGCCTTAAGCCGCATTCGGCGAGAGACGCATGAGTATCTGAATGAGGTTGAGCGTCAGATGGGGGTCAAGCTCACGCCCGAGCAACGGCTATGGTATCAGGTCCACAAGGAAAAATATGGGGACAAGATGCTGCATGAGTACCCGAGTATGCTCTCGGAGTGCTGGAGCGCACCGGTTGAGGGATCCATTTACGGCGGTGCGCTGACGAAAGCCCGGGAGGACGGTCGTATCTCCCGATGGCCCTACGATTCACGCTACCCGGTCTATACGGCCTGGGATATCGGCGCTCCGGAGAACACGTTTTGCTGGTTTTTTCAGGCGATCGGCGGGGCCTACTACCTGATCGACTGCCAGCGGGGCGGGGCGGACGTGAACCTGGAAACCGCCGCTGATTGGGCGGACTGCCTGCGCAAACGGGGGTACCACTACGCCCGGCATTTTCTTCCGCACGATGCCAAAGCCCGCAAGCATGGCGGCACGACCTGGCAGAAAGACCTCATGACGGCCGGAATCAAGGATTGCGACATCGTGGAAGTGCAGGAACACACGTGGGACGGCGTCCGGCGTATGCTGGGGCTATTCTCGCGGATTTACTTCGACGCGGACAAGGTCAAGCTGGGTATCGGTGGGCTCGAACTGTACCGGCGCAAGCAGACGCCGCAAAGCACGAGTGAAGTTGCCCAGTACATGGATGAAGCGGTGCATGATCACCCGACGTCCGACATTGCCGACGCCTTTTCCATCATCGGGCAGGCCGAGGACAAAGGGTTGATCTCCACGCGTAATCCGACACTGGGCCAGCACCATGCGGAACTCAAAATGCCGAGCCTGCAGGCCGAAATCCTGGCAGCCCAAGGACAGACAAGCGCGTTTCTGTAAGCCATGACGCCTTACGAGCAGGCAAAATCGCTGTACGATGTCGGCTACCGCCACCGGGGCTTTGAAGAAGACTTCGGGGTTCATCTGGCGCACGGCTACGTGCTGGTGACGCCGGAGGTGTTTATCATGGCCCGTCCGGTCTGGCACAAGGCGGCCCGTGAGGCTATTTGCAATCCCTACTATGTGTTCCCGGAGGCAGTACGGGATTGCTGGCACATTTACTGTATGGCGGGAGATGTCTCCAAGTGCTGGGACTACGACCCCTTGCCTGATTTGCCATTCGTTTCCTGGGAAAGGAGAAATGAGTTCATTGGACCTCTCCGCATGGACCAGATCAAACGAATAGCAAAGGGCACGCATGAAGGGCACTGACGTACCAGCCGCACAAACCATACCGGCCTCTATCCGGACCCGGGACGAACGTGTACAAGCCGCCGGTATGAGCGAGGTCGAACGCGCCCGCCGCCGTGCCAGCCTGGCCAACACACGAATCACCACCGATGGCGGATACAGCCGCCCGCAGGCAACTACCCTCGCCTAACCCCATCATGTCAGACGACAAGGCAAAGGAGATCATTCGGCGTACGGACGCTTTGCGGCAGGCCGATTATAATGTGTGGCTACCGCTTTGGCAGGCGTGCGTTGACCGGTTCATCCCGAGTGTCGGCCATGTGATCAGTTCTGGCAGGGGAGAGCGCAAGAACCTGGACGGGGAGAACCGCCCGGGACCGATCGACAAGATAGGCGTGTTGAGCTGCCGCCGGTACGCATCGGGCATGTCCTCGCGCATCGCCCCCAGCAACCAGCGCTGGAGCCGACTGAAAGATACGCGCCCGGCGCTCAAGGATAATCAGGAGGTCAAGGAGTACTGGGACAAAACGAGCGAGAGCTTAAGCAACTACCTCAACGCCTCAAATTTCGAGACGGTTAAGGGGGAAGTCTTCGAACAGTTGGGGGCTGTCGGCACGTGCTGTATCCTGTTCACGAAGGGGACAAAGACGCTGTTTAATTTCCAGATTATCCCGATCGGCACCTATGAGTTCTCGGTGGACCACGAAAACAATGTCGTCGAGGTCGCCCGTTGGTTCGAGATGACACCGGTACAGGCCGAGGCCATGAACCAGACGATCTGGGGCGGCAAGGCCAAGTTCGGAAAGAGCGTTGCCAAGGCCCTCGAGCCGGGTGCACCGGATGAACTCAAGCACCAGAAGCAAAAATGGCTGCACAGCGTACGTAAACGTGCGATCTACGATCCCCAGGCCCGCAACGATCGCAATATGCCGTGGGAATCGTGCTATGTGCATGTCGAAGATATGCAGACCGTGCACGAGGGCGGATACACGTCCTGCCCGTACATCATCGCCCGCGCCATTGTACGCCCGAGTGAGAAGTGGGGACGATCGAACGGCATGGAGGTTATCGACGAGCAGGATCTGACCAGCCGGACCAAACGGGCGACAGTGCTGGCCGTCGAAGAACAGGTGAACCCGCGTACTTTCAAAAAGGCGAGTCACAAGTATGCCATTAGAAATTCCCCGGGGGGAATTACGATCATCGACAACGACCGCGACGTGATCGACCGGGAAACCAAAAGCAACCCTCAGTATGGGCGTGAGTTGCTGCTGATGCAGCACGAGATAGTGCAGAAGTTCTTCCACATCGATCTGTTTGAAATGTTCGACAGCCTGCTGGCTGGAGGAAAGCCGCCTACGATGACGCTAGGCGAATTCCGTATCCGCTTTACCGAAAAGCTACTGTCTATCGCTCCTGAAGTCGGTCGATCGCTAAATGAGTTTCTGACTCCGGTTCATCTGCGGGCCTTCGACATCATGAACCAAGCTGGCGTACTGGATCTGCCGCCAGCGATCATGGGGCGTGTGGCAGATTTCAAGGTAGAATACACCAACTCGATCACTATAGCCCTTAAGGCACTAAAGAATCAGGACATCATTGCTGCATTTGAAGACATTGGCATGGTCGCCGCGCAAGCCGCGTCAGTCGCGCCTGGTAAGGCTGCCGAGGTTATGGATAACTTCGATTTCGATAAGATCATTCGCGAGTTGTATGAAAACTCGGGGGCGGTGACCGAAGGTCTATTTAGCACTGATGAGGTCAGTGCCGTGCGCATGATGCGGGCTCAACAGGCCCAACTGGCGCAGCTGAGCGAATTGGCCAACAAGGGTGCAGATACGATCAACAAGCTGCCTGAGGGGGCGCAGGAGGACATCGTGAGCCAGTTTCAATTGGCCATGGGGTAAGTTATGAGCGAAGAGGAGCAACAGCCGACACTCGAACAGGAAGAATTCGACCTTCGCGCCCATGAGGCCAAGCGCGAACTCATGTACGAGGCCTGCTTCACGAGCGAGGCTGGAAGGTGGGTGTTGGAAGACCTCAAGCAGACATTTGCCTTTGAGGGTTCAGGGATATTGGTGGACGGCTTTCCTATGCGAGCGGTGAGCCAGGAGGCTTTGACGGCAGTGTTCGCGAACCAGATGGCGAAGAAGCCGATCGAGCATATTTGCAATGTACTCACTGCCGCCGATGAGCGGCGTAAATCTCAGCAACAGGAGGAAGACCATGAGTAAAATCACACATCAGACCTATGACAACGGAAACACGCTGCTGTTCTATGAGGGCGAGCAGGTAGCCGTGCTCGACGGCGAGGGCAAGGTGTCCATCACCGACGAGAACAAGAAAGCGCTCAAAGGCGTGCTCTCGACTTACTGCAAGCGCAACCAACTGGGCGAGTATGCCGAGGCGCAGGACAATGGCAGCGAAGCCAGCCTTGAATCCCTGGCTGAAAGAAGCCAGCAAGCGACGGCGGCGAAGGCCAAAGAAAATGCCGGTATCCCGCCTGAGCCGAAGAAGGACAAGATTCTCGGGTGCCGTACGCCGGAGTGGCAGCGCTGGTGCGCCAAGTACAAGCCGGATGTCTACAAAAAGACCGGACTTCCCATGCCAGACGCGGACCCGAACGAGGCGTAATAGCCAGGAATTTTTTTAACCATATACACATAACCTGAACACAGGACCATTATGTCAGAAGCAACCGAAATCACCACCGGCGGTGAACCCGCCCCCGAACAGGCTCAGCCGCCGGCACCGCAAGAGCAGTCGCAGCCGCCCGCCGTCACGATCCCGGCCTTTACCGTCAACAGTGACGAGACGCATACCTTCAGCAAAGAGTGGCGCAACTCCGCAGCCATCCACCCCGCTTACCGCGGGGAAAACTCCCGGTATTTGGAGCGGTTTCCCAGCATGCACGCCCTGACGAAGTTTGCCGGTGATCAGGTCAAGAACTCCGGTCGCGACAAGGTGATGGTGCCTACCGAGCACAGCACCGAGGAAGAACTGGCCGAGTTTTACACGAAGATCGGCGTGCCCGAGAGCCCGGACAAGTATCAGTGGGAGAACAAGCTTCCCGAGGGCATGGAGCCCGACGAGGAGCAGGTCAAATGGTTTCGTGAGCTGGCGCACGGTGCCAAACTCACCCCGACGCAGGCCAAGCAGCTTGCCGAGGCTTGGAACGAACGCATGGGCGGTCAGATTGCCGAGGCCCAGCAAGCCCAGGTCGAAGCTGAGCAAAAGCAGATCGAGGACGTGGCCGACTGGGTGACGAAGAACAAGGTCATTGGCCAGAACCGGGTGAAGGAAACCAACCAGTTCGCGCAAAATGCCTTTAACGAGGGTGCCGAGTTGGTCGAGGAACTCGGCTTTGATCGCAACGGCCCCGAGGTCCAGGCGGCGATCAAGAAAATCCAGGGAGACAAAGTGCTCTACAGCATGTTCGCCAAATTCGGACGCTCGTACCAGGAGCACGGCATCGCCGGTGTCGGCACAGAGTACGTGCAGACGCAGGCCGGAACGGACGCCCGTATCGCCGCTATCGAGAAGGATATGGCCGCGATGAAGAAGGGCGACAGCCAAGGGCATCTCAAGCCCGAGTACCAGCGCCTGGCCAAGGAACGGCAAGCTCTTATCCACCAGAAGGCCGAGCAGAAATAACTGTAAGGTTTTTTTAGCTACCGAACTCATTTCAGAGCCCCGTTGTGCCGTGTGCCAGCGGGGCTTTTTTGCCCCCTTTGACAGCCCTTTCAGTGCGGGCGGTAATAGAGTCAGTCAAGAGGGACCATCGCCGCACAGGCGACCTTCCGAGCTAAGCGCCGAGCGGGCGTAAACGCGAGGAGAGGACCACGGCCACGTGGAGTATCCGACCCGAAATTGAACCACACGTTTTAATTTCAAATTAGGAGACACCACAATGGCTGGAACGCCCGGGCCTGTGACGCAGGCCTTCATTGAAGAATTTTCCGCGAACCTCAACTATGAGCCGAATCAGCGGAAACCGCGCATCGTGCCGTTTTTGCGGCAGGATACCATGACGATGGGAAGCCCCAAGTGGGTGGATGTGATCAGTTCGGAAGAAGCCGAGGAAAAGGTCGGGCGTATGCCGCTGGCCCCCTTCCACGAGATGGATATCTTCCGCAAGCGTGCGATTCACGCACGCACTGGCCAGAAGTTCCATTACTACGATCACACGGATCGGTATAACATGAACTACGACCAGGACGCGCCGATCTACGCCGAGCAGAACGCGGCCCTGGCCCGCAAAATGGACCGGTTCGTGATCGATGCCCTCGAGAACCCCGCCGAAGAGCGTGTGACGACCACCGGAACCCCGGTGACGACCTCGGTCAACTACGACAACACCAATCAGGCGATTGACGTTGGCATCGGCCATGCCTCGAACAACACCGGGCTGAACCTGCTCAAGCTCATCCGGGCCAAATCGATCTTTGGGATTAACGACGTCGAAGAAGACATGTACGGCAAGAGAATCCTCCTGGTCTCGCAGGTGCAGCTCGACGACCTCTATGAGGAAATCAAGGCGGTCGGTAATGCTGGCGATATCATGGCCTTCGATAAAATCTACGATGCCGACGGTATCGGTGGTTTCCGCGGGTTCCAGATCGTCCGCAGCCAGCAGCTCACGATCAGTTCGAACGTGCGCAACTGCTTCATGTTCTACGGCGATGCCCTGACCTGGTGCACCCAGGAAAGCACGCAGGTCGAGATTTTCCCCGACCCCACCCGCGTGGACACGACCCGTATCCGCACGTTCTTCCGTGGAGGTGCCGCCCGCATCCAGGACAAGCTTGTGGTGAAAATCCCGTGCGACGAGTCCTACGACTACGCCGGCACCGCCAAGCCCTAACCTTAACCAGAAAGGAACCTGAACAATGGCGAATTATCTCTCCACCCAGGCGGCCAAGCTCGTTGCCTCGGTTTCGGACGTTTCCCGGCTCAACCAGAACCCGCTCGATCCTCTCAACACCCTTGGGGCCGGAGCGAAGCGGGGCGGGTTGCTGCTGGATTTCACCGTGGACGCAGGCGCGGCCGCGACCGAAAAGGTCTACCTCGGCATCCTCAAGGCCGGCTGGACCGTCAACCCGCTGCTGTCCTACGGCTACACCCACTCGGATGCCGGTGACGCCCTGGTGGGCGATGTCGGCTACGAGAAGATCAAAGCCTCCTCGACCCTGACGGCTAACGATGACGCCTTTGCGGACGGCATTGCGCTGAGCGCGGTCGGGCAGGTCGGATTTGCCAGCGGTACGGCACCGGTAGCCCTCACGGGTACACCGGTCACGCTGAGTGAAGACGTGTGGCTGATCTGGACCTACCGGACGGCGACCAACGTCAACGCGGTCAAGGTCTCGCTCTACTTCGACCTCCTCCTGTAATCGCTCAACCGCCCACTACGGATGCCGAACTACCTGTCCACGCAGGCCGCCAAGCTGGTGAACTCGCCGGACAGCGTAGACCTCATCCAGGAAAAGGCCCTCAATCCGCTTCGGTCCCTGGAATCAGGGGCCAAGCGGGGAGGGCTTTTGTTTGATTTCAGGACGGTACCCGGTGGCGGTATCGGATGGATGGGCATCCTCAAGGCCGGCTGGACCGTCAACCCATTTTTGAGTTACGCATACACACATGAGGACTTGGGGACGTCCGTTCCAATTTCTGTCGGATACACCAATGCAGAACTGACGGAATATGACCTTACTGCCTTTGCGAATAACATAAATGTAAGCGACCCGGGGCAGGTTGGCTTCCTGTCTGGATTAGCGCCTACAGCGATGTCAACGGGTTTGATCAAGGCAGATTCAGATCGGTGGATCATTGTCAGTTATGGGACTGTTATAGGGAGAAATACAGACATTAAGGTCACCGTTTACATCGATCTACTTCTCTAGTCTATGAGCGCATCTTCCACACAATCATCGACGCAGGTATGCAACTACGCGCTCAGCCTGATCAGCGCAGAGTTGATAAACTCGATCGATGACCCCAGTTCGACAGCGCGGCAATGCAAGCAGTTCTTTGGAATAGCCTATGATATGGTCCTGCGCAGCGTGCAGCCCCACGAGGCGGTGAGAACTGCCAGCCTACCTTCCGATGGAAGCTATAGCGTTACGGCAAGCGCCTACGAGTTTGCCTACCGTTACAAGCTTCCCGAGGATCCGTATCTATTAGCCCTGCTGAAGGTTAACGAGAAGGATGTGGCGAATGTCACCGGGGCTGGTCTGGTCGAATTGCAAGGCCGAAGTCTGCTGACGAATTTTGAAGCTCCGGTCTTTATCCGGTACATTGCACGGTTGAGCGACGTCAGTCTTTTGCCGCCAGAGATCCACGAATGCGTAGCCTATCAGGTGGCCGCGAAAATGGCCTACATCAAGCATAAGGACAACAAGCGCCAGCGTGAGCTACTGCTGCAGTACCGGGAAATAATCGAGCCCGCCGCCATCTCCCTGCGCAACAGCATCGGCAGTGGCTATGAGCCCATCCGCGAATCCGCCTTTCTCGCCTCTTACATCCGGGACACCGACACTTTGCCGGTAGCAACCGGTTATCTGGGGCCTGATCCTACGAATCCAACGACCTGAGTATGGCATTTACCGGACACATCAACTGTCTCAACGCCGGGGTGTGGGACGAGCGTGTCCAGCCGCGCGACGACCTGGAGAAATACGGCAAGTCCTGCCGCGTGATGCGCAACTTCATCCCGCGCACAGAGGGCGGCGCGGAGAAGCGGCACGGCGACGAGTGGATGGGGGAGGCCAAGTACCACGATCGGGACTTTGGCCTGGTCGAGTTCAAGCTTGGGAACAACACCCCATACATGCTTGAAATGGGCTACCAGTACATCCGCTTCTGGTCGAATGGGCTGCGCATTCTCGAAAGCGAGAAGAACATCAGTAACATCACGACGCCGGGCGCGACACTGACCGTAACCGTCAACAGTCACGGCTACAGCAACGGGAACGTAATTTAGTTCAACGACGTCGGAGGAATGACGCAGTTGAACAAGAACATTTACACGATCTCCAACGTTACGACCAATACCTTCGATGTTACACCCTTCAACGCGGAGAATTTCACGGCGTGGACGAGCGGCGGTACCGTCGGCAAGGTCTATGAAATAAGCACGCCCTACGACGAAGGCGACATCGCGCGGCTCCAGTTCCGCCAAAAGAATGACGTCGTTTACATTGTGAACACCGACCAGAATTACCCGCTTTACAAGCTCCAGCGGGCTGGGAACACCAACTGGTCGTTGACAAAGGTCGGGTACAGCTTCCCGCCAGTGCTGGACGTTGACACGTCGCTGGGTATCACGCTGACGCCATCCGGCACTCTGACGCCAGGTGGGACGGTCACCATCACTGCGAGTTCGGGTATTTTCCTGGCTGGTCATGTGGGATCGCGCTGGATGATCCGGCACCCGCGGGAGGATATTTCCAACTCGGTCACGCTGAGTGCGACATCAACCTTCCCGTCAACAGGTGGCATCCGTGTGCGCGGGGAGTGGTCATGGTCGCCGCACGGAGTTTGGGATGGTGACGCCAAGATCGAGCGCAGCTATAATCTTTCCTCACCCGAGTGGGAAAACTACCTGACAACCTCTAACCGGTCGAATACCAAGAACGAGGAACTGCTGGGAAGCGAGCCGGTAGAGGTACTGCTTCGCGTCAATTTTACCCGTACCAGCGGCGACCTGAGTTTTGACTGGAATATTGAGGACTACGACAATGACGGGATCTTTGAAATCACGGCCGTCAACAGCACGACTTCGGTCACCGCAACGGTCATCAAGGAAATCTTGAACACCAACCCGACCAAGAAATGGGCAGAGGCAGCCTTCTCGGATGTGCTCGGGCATCCGTCTGCGATCGAGTTCTACAAAGGGCGGTTGTGGATCGCCCGGGATGACCAGGTATTCGGGTCCGCCAGCGACGATTTTGAAAACTTCGAGCGTACCGGGCTCGACGATGGAGCTATTTACCGTCCCTTACCCTCGTCCAGTCGAAACAAGATCAAATGGATGATCGGCAAGCGGCACCTGCTCTTTGGAACTGAAGATGGGCTCTACGCGCACCGTCGGCCTGACAACAACCAGGCGACCACGCCGGACACCTTCGCGCCGGAGGGAGAAGTGTATTACGGGATGGGTGATTTGCCCCCGCTGCTTATCAACAACGTCGTGATATTTGCCGAGAAGGAAAACCGGATTTTCCGCGAGCTTTCATCCGACCTGGTCGAAGAAACCTTCAAGGGCATCAACCTTACGCAGTTGGCGGCGTTCATTACCGGAAGCACGGGCATTACGGATCTGGCCTACCAACGCAGTCCACTCAATATCCTATGGGGCGTGCGCGGGGACGACGGTAAGCTCGTCAGCATGGTTTACGACCGGCAGCAAAATCACATCGCCTGGAGCGAGCACGAAACGGTAGCCGGCGACGAATACGTAACCGTCGAGACTACGGCAAGCTCGGTCGGAGATGAGCTGTGGCTTGGCGTTAAACGGTATATTCCCGGGTTGGGGACACGCTACTACATTGAACGGCGTCAGAGTGAGAAGACGGCTACAAACTCCGTCTCTATCGTTGAGACTGAGTCTGATGGAACGACCACCGTAAAGCATCAGGACGTGGTTTACCTGATCGATATGAGCGGTTCCACTGGAGATGATCTGGCGACCTTTCAGGCGAATGCACCGCTGATTAATGCAGGGATTGAGGAAAAGTTCAGTCAGGGGACGGTACGTTACGCGCTCTATACGTTCGGCAAAAACAACCTGGTGACAAAAATCAGCGACTTCACGAACCGAGTAGCGATTGAGGCGGCTATTGCAACTCTGTCCGGCCCTAGTGGAAGTCTCGAATACGGGTACGAGGCTATTTATCAGGCTGCCAATGACCTGAGTTGGCGCACCGGTGCTGACGTCGGCCGAAACATTATTATGCTGACGGATGAGGACTCGGACACGCAATCCGTCACCATGGCACAAGCGATCGCCGCCTGCCAGGCAAAGTCGATCATCTTCAACTACGGCTTTTCCAGTCAGACAGACTACGCGCAGATCGCCGCGCAGACCGGCGGGGTTCTCATCGAGGAGGGAGAGGGGCTCGTTGATAACTTTATCGCATCGATCAAAGATATCCGCGTGACGAGCAGCTTTGAGGTTATAACCCGGGCCGCCGACTATCTGGACTGCGCCAAGTATTACGAGTCTGTGAATACCATCACTGGGCTTGAGCACCTGGAAAGCGCGACCGTATGGGCGAATGCCGACGGTGTGACATTGGGGCCGTTCATCGTCGAGAATGGAAGCATCACGCTCGGGAACTCTTACCACAAGGTGTGGGTGGGGCTGCTATACTACGCCGATATTGAAACCTCGTGGCTCGAATACCTGTTTCAATCCGGGAGCACCCGTGACAAGGCTAAAACCATCACTCAGGCAACGATTGATACGCTCGAATCGGTGGGGATTTTGGCCGGTATAGACGTGGACAACCTCGAGCCACTGAAGGATGAGCCGATCGCCTACAATCAAGGGCTTAAATCCAGTTACAGCGTGCCGCGGGTTATTCCATTCACACAGCATGTTCGGACGCGTACCTCGGTTTACATCCGTTCCAATCAGCCCCAACCTTGCTATATCGCCGGGATTTACCCGGAACTCGATATTCATTCATGATCCGGCTTTACACAGACGATGACTACGAAGACCTCAAGCGCTGGTCACTCGATCATGGGGTAGACGTATTTCCTCCGCATATCTACCGGGTTGGTCTGGTTGACGAAGCTGACGGCGGTGAGAAACACGGGATGGTCTTTGTGCTGATGAGCAACGCAGGTGAAGGCATCGCCTTTATCGAATGGCTTACGATGAATCCGGCCAACAGCGCCCGGCAGAGCGCTAAATCGGAGGAAGCTTTGATGGGGGCCGCGCAGGCGCTGGCCAAAGAACATAACTACGGCATGGTCGTTACGCACGTGCCAAAACGGCGAATCTGGCGCTACAAGCGCAAGGGCTGGATCGAAAACCACGAAATCGTCCCGATCTTTAAAGCAATCAAACACGATGGGCATTGAAACCGCACTTATCGCCGGGCTGGCCGTGTCGGCTATTGCAACCGGTATCGGTGTTTACTCTGGGCAACAACAGGCTCAATCGGCGGCTGCTCTGGCCAAGTATAACGCTGATGTTCAGACGCAGCAGGGCGTAGCAGCCAAGGAAGAGGCAAATGCCGCCGCACAGGCCCACCGGACGCGCCGTGAAAGCGTATTGGCATCTATCCGGGCCCGTCAGGCGGAAAGTGGCGTAACGGGCGTAGGGAGCCCGCTGGACACCGTCAGCAAGGAGGCTAAGACCTTCGAGGCGGAAGCACTGGACATGCAGCGTCAGGGTCAGCTTGCGCAGGCCGGATATAATACCCGTGCCCAGATCAGCCAGCTTCAGGGACAATCCGCTCGTCGAACCGGGAATTTGAACACAGCCACCAGCCTGACAAGCGGGCTTGGCAGATCCTTCGACATCATCACCCAACTGTAAACAGGTATGGCGACACGGGAATTTCAGCCGCAAAGCAGTATTGGAGCGATGGGCAGCGTGACCGCGCCGGTCGGGCTGACAGCGGGCGAGGCACAGGCCGGGCAGGAGTTGGGACAAAGCATCCAGCGTGGCAGCGACCAGTATATCGCACGGGCCCACCAGGCCAATGCCGTTGCCACGCGGGGGCAGCTCGTAAGCGCGGATGCCTATCTCTCGACGCTGGAGAAGAATATTGGAGAAATGTCGAACGAGTATGCGTCCGATCCGGACAAATACCGTACCGCCGCCGTCAAGCGATTCGATGATGAAACGGCCAAATACATGCAGGGCAGTTTCACGGACGAGGCACGCGCACAGACGCAGGCCATGGTAGCCAATATGCGGCTGGCGATGTTCGGAAACGACTCGCTAGAGGGCAGCATCGACTACAAGACGCAGGATATGCGCCTGACGCTGGGAAATGCCCAACTGTGGAAGCAAAGTTCAGACGCGGTTGCGGCTGGAGATGCGGATACGGCAGTTGCATTAACCGAGGCTATGCACTTTGACGATCCGATGAAAAAAGAACAGGCGGTCGAGCGCGTCAGAGCATCAGCACTTAGCCAACGTGACCGCATGGGAAAAGAGGCACACGTGCAGCGCATGGATGCGCTCAAGCTTGATATCACGAACACGGATAGCCTGGGCCAGCTTGAATCATTGCAAGCCTCCATCAGCGACCGCAATGCGCAAGGGCCTTATGCGGGGCTCGATGACCGTGACCGCTCGTCCATCCTGCCAGAGATTGAAAGCCGTCGCCGAAAAATCGAGCAGGCACAGGCAACCACGTCTCGTGAACTATTGGACGGTTTCACGTACGGCATTCGCCCAACACATGCTCAAATCGACATGATGGCCAGTTCTGACGGCAGCAATGGACTTAGCCAGTACCAAGCAGATATTCTCCATCGCGCGATTGACAACTATGACGCCAAGCAGCCGCAGGGAAACATTGAAGCGCTAAAGAAACAGTATGCCGACGCCAGCGGGTTCTACGACAAGCTGGTGGACGATGTAATTTACAAGCCGCAGATGAAAGGCGATCAGCCGGATCCAATAAAGATGGAGGATGCGCTACGCAGGATTTCTAACTCGTCAATGCCTGAACCGCTCAAGCGATATCATACCAGCCAGCTTTTCAGGGCCATGGAGGTTGATCTTGATGATGGCGTGCTTGCTCTCAAGGGGTATGGTATGTTCGGCGGGGTAGCCGAGGAGGAGATCAAGGACCAGGAAGCCGAAGCGCTGCGTGGTATTTTCCGGGCGATTCAAACTAACCTCGAAAATTATCCAACAACCAGCGGAGCGGCTGCCAAGTATTTTGACGCGATTCCAAAGATTCACCGCATGTTTGAGGGTGATAAGGAGCCGACGACCGAGCAGCTACGCGCAACCGTCGGTTCACTCATGCGCGAAATCTTTGGAGATGCTGTAGCGAGAACTCTTCGCGGGGAATCTGAGCAAAATCCGATAGAACCGGTGCAATTGATGTTTCAGGAGGGGGTCTTAATGTCAGCGGGAACTCGCAATTAATTACATGAGTATGAACGAGTCAGCAAATCTAGACGAAGTTTTCAAGCCCTACGACTCTCCGCATGTGCCGGATCCGGTATACATGCAAAAGAGACAACCCTTAAGCAGATGGGACTACTGCAATGAGCGATCCGCTTGATATCAATGCAGCGCTGGAGGGGTTTGACGGCGAACGTATGCCGACGGAAGTCAACCATCGCATCGAGGGTGCGTTGATGATCGCCAGACGGTATGGGATGGACCCCCAGTACGCTATAGAAAATCAAGACTCGATTGACCTGCTCTATGATCTCACGCCTGAGGACTACGAAAAAATCCGAAGCACAAGTCCGCTGAGTCGGAATATCCTAGGGAAAGAACCGATTCGGCAGGGAGGCGGCGCACTCGGCGACGTGGTACAGTCGGGCGCCTTAGGGGCATCTGATGCCGCATGGGCAAGCACAGAGGGGGCATTCGGGCTGCTGGAGGAGTCAGCCAAGGTAAATAAGACCAAGCAGATCGGCGAAGAGCTCAAACGGTTGGGTAGGAGTCCGACGAGCAATATTCTGTTTTTGGAAAAGCAGCTCAAGCGTCAGGATCTGGATGCGCAGAAACGCAGCGAATACCAGACTCGGCTTGAAGAGGCTCAGAACGACCCGGAGCGTCAGCGCATCTATCAGGAACTTTCCGCGATCAACCCGACGGAGTTTGTGGCTACGGTGGCCGGAGCCTTTCGCGAAGTCGCCACCGAGCAGCGAGCCTACAACGAACAGTATTACACCGATCGTATCAACCCGGAGTTCGCAGACAGTTATGCCGGAAAAATCGCAAAAGGGTTTGGGCAGATGGGCTTTTACATCCCGGCTGGGGTGACGGGAGTAGGCGGAATGGGTGCTATCTTGTCGGGCAGCTACCAAGAGGCTGTTGACGACTATTTCCAGAGTCAGGGTATAGACAAGGCCATGGCGACCGACGAACAGCGAGCAGAGGCGGCCAGAGTAGGGTTTATGTACGCGCTTCCGGCCTCCCTTCTTGAGCGTGCCGGCCTCGGGCCAATACTTTCGCGGGTCTTCAATGGGTCTACCGGGAAAATGACTATCGGTGCCGTCATTAAGCGGCTGTCCGCATCCGGATTGGAAGGCTTTGTCTCCGAAGGTGGGACCGAAGCAGCCCAGCAGATTTTGCAGAACACGATTGCCCGGCTATCCGAGTATGATCCAGATCGGGAGATAACCGCCGGGGTGCTAGAATCTTTTATCGTAGGGGGCTTCGTCGGGGCGACTGGCGCGAGTGGAACGCAAAGTCTTAACGAATTGGCAGACTACCGTGTTAACCTGGAACAAAACCCCCGCCGCACGCCGCTCAAGTTGGAAGCTATCCCCGAGGTTGGCGCAGGCGAAATATCGCCGGATGCCGTTGTGCCGACGATGGACGGGTTTGCCGATGGGATAAATGCAAAGTTGATCGACAAGGAATTCTCCATGATCGGCAAGAGATTGTCCGAGGAAGACATCCAAGGCGACCCGGACCCGGGACTGATCCGGCTGGCGTTTGTGGAGGGAGACGCTCAAGCGCAGGAGCAATACAACGCGCTGCGCCGACCGACCTATGCCGAAGCGCAGGCAGCCCAAGAGGCTGCTAAAACCGAAGAGCAGAAGCAGCGGGAGGCGGATGAGGCGGTTTTGCAGATCGACGGAGAGCCGGACGCGTTTGCGATCCAGATGAAAAACGCCTTTAATTTGACTGATAAAGAGGCAGTCACCGTATCCATTCTGATTGACGCTACCGGGCTTCCCAGGGAGCAAATTACAGCGGAGTCTGGAAAGGCCCCGGAAGGGCCCTTAGCTAAGGGCATGGTTCAATTTACCGCGGACGGAAAGGCATTGGTGAAAGGATTTGAGACGGCTGATGTATCGACGGCTATTCACGAATCCCTTGCCCATCCGGCCAGGCGTTGGCTGCTTAACCGCGAGGTAGCCCAGGAAAACCGGCTTGGCATCAGCGACGAGGATATCCGCGTGGCCGAGGAATGGGCCGGGGCCGTCGATGGCGACTGGACGCTGAACAACAACGCGCCGGAGGAAAAATTTGCCCGCGGGTTCGAGCGTTACCTGCGCGACGGCAAGAGCCCGAATGCGCGGCTGGCCAAAGTGTTCGAGGCGATGAGCCAATGGCTCAAGCAGATATACGAGAAGCTCAAGGGCTCGCCGGTGGCGGTGAGGATTTCGCCGGAGATGCGGCAGGTCTTTGACAACCTGGTCAGTCGGCAGCAATACCTGAACAATCTCAAGCGGATTGATCCGGCCACCCTGCTGGGAGCGGAGCGCATCCAGGCGGTTAAGCAGCAGGGGGGAGATGCCGAGGCGCAGGTACGGGCTTTTGAGGGGGCTCTGGACCAATTGATCCAGGGCGACAGCGGCCCGCTCTACCAGATGGGCGAGGAACTTACGCCAGAGGAACAGGCGCAAATCCAGCAGGAGCTTGACGCCGAACAGAATCCCGAGGCCCAGCAGCAGATGCGCCGGGAGGCCCAGCGTGACCTTAACCGTGAGGAGTCCGAACGCTTTCCCGCCGAAACCGAACAGGAGCGCAACGTCCGTCTGCGCCGTGAGGCTGAACAGCGCCGGACGGGGCAGCGGGCGCAACTGGTGGACGCCCTGCAAGAGTTTGAGCGCATGGTGCAGGAGCTTCCCCTACCTGTGCGCGGTAAGCTCCAGGGTTTCGCCACGCTGGCCACGAAGGTCGGGCCAGAGGCGCAGCGGCGATACCTGGCCGAGCGCCGGGAGCAAATCCGCAAGGTCTTGAGCGACTATCTGATCAAAGAGGAACGCGACCGCACGGAAAAGCTGGTCAAAAAGCTGGAGAAGCAGATACGCGAGGCCAAAGCTGGCAAGCGCAAGCTGACGTTTTACGCCGACGGGGTAGAAGAGTTTTTACAGGTGGTGACGATCAAGCGCCCGCAGGACCTAGCCTATTTGGAGAAAATGCGGGCTTTGGCGCAGGAGCGCATGGAGAGCGGAGACTTTGACGGGGAGAACGTAGACCCGGAGACGGCGTTGGCCGCCTGGGATGCTGCTATCGCCGAACAGCAGAAGCGAAGCATCTACGCGGAAGATATAACGCTGGCCGAACTGAAAGGCATCCGCGCGGACCTGGAAAGCATCGTCAGCACCGGACGCACCGCCCGTATGCGTGAGCAGGAGTTTCGCAAGGCCCAGCGCGACAAAAACGCCGCCGAGATCGTGAAGGAGATTAATGCTCCGGACTCCAAGGTGACGGTGCAGCGGGTGGGAAAGTATGCCCAGCTCGTCAAGGACATGGGCGGATCGATGATGCGCCCCGAGAAGATTATCGAAGCGGTGACCGGACGGCGTGACTCCACTTTTAAAAACGCGGTCTTTGAGCCGCTGTTTAACGCCGAGAGCCGGAAGATACTGGCGATTGAGGCGCTCAAGGGCCGCGTCGCTGAGATCATGAACGAAGACGGGCAGGCGCGGACCATGGGCGGAGAGACGCTGACAACCATTAACGGCCACGCGATCACCGTGGACGAGGGCATGGCCATCTACGCTTACAGCCAGAATGAGCGGGGCATGGCTCATCTGGAAAGCACTGTGCTTGGCAAGGTGGGCAGTGGAGAGGTTATGCTGGACGAGAAAAATGTCGCCCGGATCACCGATGCGCTCACCCCCTCGCAAAAGCGGATCGTGGACAGGATGATCGACTACTTTGACACCGAGCAGTATCAACGGCTGAATGAGGTCTTTTACCGGATGTTTGGGACGGCCATGCCGAAGGAGCAGCGGTATTTCCCTATCGTCAACCTGGACCGGACAAACGCCTATGTGGATGTGCTGACCGACTACGTGGACGCATCCACCCATGTCAACCGGGGGATGACCAAGGGCCGTACGGGCTCGACCAAGCCCTTTGAAAAGCTGTCGTTCTACGAAACGGCGGTGAAGGGGGCCGTCAATGCCGAGCACATGATCGCCTATGGGGAAGCGCTGAAAGAGGTCAACGCCATGCTGAACCAGAAGGATGTGCGCACGGCGATGAAGAACGCCAGCCCGCAGGCCATGCGAGAACTTCGGTTCTGGCTGGGAGATGTGGCGCGGGGGCGGATGCGCTCTCCCAATGACCCGGTGAACAAGGTCGTCGAAATGCTCCGGCGCAATGCCTCCACCGCCCTGATGGGGCTGAACGTCTTTGTCGCGCTCAAGCAACCGGCCTCGCTGTTTCCGGCGTTGCGGCAGGGGCCGACCGGGCGCATCCTACGGACCTCGTTGGAGTTTTCTACCAACTGGGCGGAAGCGTACCGGGCGATATCCGAAGCGCGGCAGAAGTCGCCCTTTCTCCGGGCTCGTGCGAACCGCCTTACTGCCGAACTCAACGAAATGATGGAGCGCGGGCAGGTAAGGAGCATCCTGGGGCATAAAAAGACCATGGATGCGTTTCGGGACCTGTCTTTTGCCCCGATGCAGTTTGTCGATGGGATGACCGCCGGAACGGTGTGGGTGGCCCAGTACCGGGAGTCCCTGGAAAACGGGGCGACAGAAGCACAGGCGATCAAGGCCGCCGATACGCTGGTGCGCAACACACAGAGCACGAATGACCTGCTGAACGCGGCCCGCGTGTACCGCTCCGGTGGGATGGTCAAGGCGCTGTTTACCTTTACCACGGATATCAACATGGCGTTCAACAACCTGATCGCCGACTACAAGCGCGGCGACCGGACGGCCATGAAGCTTCTGGCCTCCGTCGGTATGTACTGGATGATGCCTGCCCTGTGGATGGTAGCCATCAACGCCTTACGCGACTGGAGCTTTTATTCACTCGGGGATGATGACCGGGAGAAGCGGCTGCAAGACGACTATCTGATGCGCTCGGTCGGTGGGGAATTTATCGGGCAGAGCTTCGGCGCGATTCCCCTGCTGGGGAGCGGCATGTCCTCACTCTACTACCGCGCGACCGGCGATGCGCAGCGGGCGTATTTCGCCGGAGACGTCAACAGCGTGGCGTGGACGGCCTCCGAGAGTCTGGCACGTGGGAAATTCATCGATGCGACCGGGTTTGCGCTCGGAGTGCCCGGCTATGCCCAGGCCAAGCAGATGTACGAGCTGCTGGTAGACGAGGAAGACTGAGCCCGTTTTGACAGCCCTTTCCACCTGTTTGGTGATTAGGGCATGGCACTTCCAACAGGGGATACTTGGGCCAGCGCAGTTGGCACCGGTTCATCGATCAACGTCGCTCTCGACTTTGTGTTCTGGGAGTCCAGCTCGATCAAGGCATTCAAGTACACGACGGCTACCGGCGTAGGGGCCGCTTTTACGGACTTCACGGTCATGGGTGGAAACGGGTCCACGGGGATGGCGATCACGACCGATAACCATCCTACGACCTCGGAGACGGTGAAGTTCTATCTGGAAATGCCACTGGAGCAGCAGGAATCCCAAAACGAGGGGACCGGCTACAGTGCAACCTCCATCGAGCGAGCCGACGACAAGAACGCCCAGCGTATCAAACAACTGTCTGAGGAGATAGCCCGATGCGTAAAAGTACCTGTCAACGAAACCTCAGCCGACGACCTTCCGGCTTTTGCCAGCCGTGCCGGAAAGGTGCCGTCTTTTGATGAGAACGGGAAACTGGTCGCGACGATTAGCGCTGCCCCATTGGCCGATGTTGGTGACGCGGTAGCCACGGCAGAAGCCGCCGCGACAACGGCTACCACGCAGGCGGCAACAGCAACAACTCAAGCGGGTATTGCCACCACACAGGCAGGCATAGCCACTACCAAGGCCGCAGAGGCTGCGGCGTCAGCCGCCACGATCGGGCAGGATGTTTCAACCAGCGGTACTCCGACCTTTGCCGGGCTCGCGTTGACGGGAAACGCTGACCTTAACAGCAACAAGATTACCGAACTGGGGGACGCTACCGCCGATACGGATGCCCTGAATCGGCAAAGTGCAGATGCGCGGTACCTCCGTCTTGCGCAAGCGCTCGGTGATATTCCGGACAAGGCGGCCGCACGGTTGAACCTAGATGTGTTCGGGCGAGGGATTGTCCGGGGTCGTTCCCGCACTCCGTTGGCCGAGCAGCCGGGCATCGAACCGGAAAGCCCAATGATGCCCGTGACGCTGACGGAGGCCGAGTTTGAAGCCCTGACCGAGTACGAGCCGCGCTACTATGATGTGCTTGGCATCGGAACTTATTTTGGCCCCAAGCGGATCGCGTGGGATACGGATGTGTACGATTC
>JAUTCS010000074.1 GCA_030673825.1 Verrucomicrobiota bacterium JB024
TGCGTTGAGATGACGATCGACATGGATACACAGGCTCTCGCGAGTGTACTCGTCGAGTACTGTGAGCATGCGGATCGATCCGCCTTTGGCCGTGCGGTCAGCGACGAAGTCGCAGCTCCACACGTGGTTGCGATGCGTGCCCTTCGTCGGCAGGCCGCCCGCGCCTAACATCTGCCCTGCGACACCAGGCGTTGCGCTAACTCGCGCTTGTGTGCAGGACTTGCCATTTTTTCAAGTGCCTCTGGCAGAGCCCCCTGAAGACGGTCCTCAAACTCGCGCCCAGGTTCGCCTCGGGCTGGGCTCAATACGATTGTTGTTCTCGCGGTCAGTCGGCAGGGGAACAAGGCCTGAAAACTTTGTCTTGCGCTCTGCAACTTGATCCGGAGCAGACTTCTGCAGCGAGGCAGGGGAGGGAAATGGTGGTTTAATGAGGATGGGAGGAGAGTCGACTGTTGTTGGAGGTCATGATTAATACCCTGCCCTAAAATACAAAGAGATTAATCGGGGATCCAGGAGTCAACCAGCGGATTGTTACGAGCCATCCAATCGCGAGCTACATCATCAGGGTCTGTGCCCGGATCGGCGTTGTTGATGGCATCCATTAAGTCAAGTAGTTGGTCTTCGGTCAGGCTGTAGTTGATGAAGAACTGTGCGAGATCCGGGTAATCCTCTCTGAAGTTATCACGAGCGACAACTTTGACCGCGTCGATCGGATACACGCCCTGCGGGTCCTTCAGGACTTTGAGGTCAAAGCGCGAGAACATCCAGTGCGGTTTCCAGCCGGTTACGACAATCGGCTTATGGTTGTCAATGGCCTGCTGAAGCGCTGCTGTCATGGCTGGTCCCGAGGATGCCACTTGTTCGAGCTTCAAATCGTAGGCATCGATCGCCTTATCGGTGCTCTTGTAAATGCCCGCGCCTGTGCCGATGCCGATGATTTTTCCGTCCAACTGATCCGAGATGCTGTTCAGGTCCTCGATGGAATTGACATCCATATAGCTTGGGACGACGAGCCCCGTGACGCCATAGCCAAAGACCGGCCCTAGAACCTCGAGGTTTTCGCCGTACTTGTCCCAGTAGGATTTGTGTGTGTTGGGCAGCCAAGCGTCGATCATCACGTCTTGGCCGCTGTTGGCCAGAGCCGTGTAAATCGTGCCTGGGTCGGCTTGGGTTAGCTCGATATCATAACCGAGTTTATCCTCGATCACGGCCTTGGCAAGGTGCGTCATGGCAATGCCTTCGGCCCAGTTGGGATAGGCGACCTTGATCGTGTTACTCAAAGGAGCTCGCTGGGTGTCAGCGGTGCTTGTGGTCTTTTCACCCGTGGTGGACTTGTTACTGCAGCCACTCACGATGAGCGTAGCCGCCGCCAGCATGAGGGCGATTGCGGTGTTACGTTTGTTCGTCTTCATAAAAATAGAGAGGGTAGAGGGTTAGCTTTTCTTTTTGCTGCCCATCGCCTGAGTCAGGCGGTCCAGATAGATGGCGAGGATGACAATGGAGAGACCACTTTCGAATCCATAGCCCATTTCCATCTGCTGGATACCGCTCAAGACAGCCTCACCTAGGCCACCGGCCCCGATCATGCCGACGATGACGACCATCGACAACGAGAGCATTATGGTCTGGTTCAAGCCCGCCATGATCGTTGGCATCGCTATCGGAAGTTGAGCCTTGATCAGCATCTGCCAGTCACTGGCGCCAAATGCATCGGCAGCCTCGACGACTTCTTCGGGAACCTGTCGAATGCCAAGGGTGGTAAAGCGAACCGCTGGTGGCATGGCAAAAATGAGTGTGGCAAAAGCCCCGGGTACAACCCCGAGGCTGAAAAAGAACACGGCCGGGATCAGGTACACGAAGGCTGGCAGTGTCTGCATAAAGTCCAGCACCGGGCGGATGACTTTTTCCGAGGATTTGCTGCGTGCGGCTAGCACTCCCAATGGCACCCCGAGGATGAGCGCAAACAGTGTCGCGGAAACAACCATGGCCAGTGTCAACATAGTCAGATCCCACATGCCCATTGACATGATGAGCAGAAATCCGATGACGCACATGGAGAGCATGCCCACTCCGGAGGCGACAAAAGCCAGCAGCGCTAACAGGGCAAGCATAAGCGCCTTGGACATCCAGGCAAGACGAACCGGGTCCAGGTTTTCCAGTGATGAGAGGGCCTTTGTCGTTGTCGCGCGGACCGATTCATCCGGGAATGTTTTTTCCGCGACCTGCATCTTGTCGGTGATGCGCGAATACGTCCGTGTATTTAAAATATCGATACGTGCCTTGGGCTCATCGAGCGACGAAAGAATGCGCTGGACGGGTTCGACATCCTTGATGAGGCTAAAGCTTTCGTAGTAGCTGATGCCATCATTGAGGGCGGCGAGTTGCTCCTCGGTCATGCCTTCTTCTTTTGCGCGATCATGGAGTTTGTCGAGCGTGGCAAGAATGGTTTGATAATCGTCCGCAGAGACACCGCGCAGGCTTCGCTCCGCCACGCGAGTCTGGCGGGCAAGCTTGCTGCCGCGTTCGACCTGCGATGAAAAGGCCTGGATTGCTTCTGATGCTGACTGCGTACTGGTCGGGGCAGCGCTTTCATAGCTCTTCACCATGTCCGCAATGTCCTGCTGGATGGCTTCTTTCTGTGGACCAGAAAGCTCCTTATGCAGCGTATCAAGCCGATAGGCTTCGACCCCGCCGATAATTACAGTCACGCATATCCCGAAAAGAACGGCGACATATGTCCGTACTTTTTTGCGTATAGCCAGACCGGCGAGGAGGCCAAAGAGAAGCGCCACAATGATGGAGGGATAGAGCACATGGGACTCGAGGAGAAAGATATCCTCAAGGAATACGATGACAGCCTTGACTGCTGTGCTGATCGCATCGAAGAACCCCTGCAAATGGTGCTTGAGGAAGTATACGATGCTTTCGAAAAATTCACCTACTGGTATCTTCATGTCTCTCAGTCTCCCCCGATGGCTCCAAGGATGGCGGCACGCGTCACGATCCCCTTAAAGTGTTTGTTCTTTTCAATGACGGCAATCGGCAGAGCCTGGGAGGAAGCATCTCCAAGCATGTCTGCTATCAGATCGTCAACATCCGCGGTGCGCATGTCTTTCTGGATGATCGCACGGAGGTTCCACTTGTCTCGATCATCCTCTGCACTGGGCACCTTTTTGCACAGGTGTATGACGTCATCGATTTTTACATAGCCGAGAAAGTGGCGGTCCTGGTTAACCACTACCATCGTCGAGGAGCCGATCTGGCGCATGCGACGCGCGCACTGGTGCGGCCCGGCTGTATCATAAATGACATCGGTGGGGCGCATGATCGAACTGGCCGAGAGAACCTTAGAGCGATCGACATTTTCGACAAATGCGCTGACATAATCATCGGCCGGGTTCGATAAAATATCTTCTGGCGTACCTATCTGCACAACTGCGCCATCTTTCATGATGGCAATGCGCCCACCTAGTTTGAGCGCCTCGTCGAGATCGTGCGTGATGAAGACGATGGTTTTGTGCATCGAGGCCTGCAACTCCAGCAACTCATCCTGAAGCTGCACGCGGATGAGTGGGTCGAGCGCGGAAAAGGCCTCGTCCATAAGCAGGATTTTCGGATCGTTGGCCAAGGCACGCGCCAGGCCAACGCGCTGCTGCATACCGCCACTGAGTTCGTCGGTCATCTGGTATTCGTAGCCCTTCAGGCCGACCGTTTCGATCGCCTTCAACGCGCTTTCGTGTCGCTCCTCGCGAGCCACTTTTTGAATCTCAAGTCCGAAGGCAACATTGTCGATCACGCTACGGTGAGGAAGTAAGCCAAAGCGTTGGAAAACCATCCCAAGTTTTTTTCGGCGAACCTGTCGCAGCCGATCTTTTGACATCTCGACAATGTTTTCGTCATCGATTTTGACTTCACCTGATGTCGGATCGATCAAGCGATTGAGGCAACGGATGACGGTTGATTTGCCGCTCCCGGAAAGCCCCATCACGACAAATATCTCTCCTTCCTCGACTGTGAAAGACGCGTTGTTGATACCGACCGTACAGCCTGTTTTCTTTAGGATTTCCTTCTTGCTCTTGCCCTCTTTGAGCATCGGTAAAGCTCGCTCGGAAGGGTGGGGACCGAAGATTTTGTACAGGTTGTTAACCTCGATTAAACTCATGCTCTCTTTAAGTCGTACCGTGATAAGCAAGGCAAAGTCCAGAGTTTATCTGACTTTCCCGGGAATCTGAGGTTATAAAAAGCTGTCAGATCAGAAATAATAACCAAAATTGATATTAATTCTATACTCCCACGTTGCGTTTAAGTTAGCACCAAAGTTGGTGAACGGATCGCCACCGACGAAGTAGTTCCCGTTGGAGAATGCAGTCTCCGTGTAGATATACCAGCGGCCAGCGGCCCAAGCTGCACCGACCGTTGAAAGTGCACTGTTTTTGAAGGCCTGACCGGTGGAGTCATCGTGCCCGAACTTGATGATATTGCTGTACTCGATGTACGGCGTGATCGAGTCCAGCCACTCGAGTTGATCGACTTCGTAAAAATAACTCAGGCTGACGGCCGGGATGAGACCTTCGGTGGCGACGCCCTCCTCGTAGGCATAGGCCCCCATCGGGATAAGCTCGTTATCGCCCAAGCCATTTTTATCAATGCTGTAGTTGTAGTAACTGAGCTGCGTCTGGAGCGTCCAGTTTCCGAGGCGATGGACGGCGAAGCCAGAGACCGCGTACATGCTGCCGTCGTCATAGCCACCTGTCCCATTGAGATGCCCTACCATGGCTGAGCTGCCCAGGTCTGCTTCCAGTCCGAGATACTGCGTATGGTAAATCCCGCGCAGGTTTAGTTGTCCGTCTTTCTGATAGCCACGGCCATAGGCCGCTTTGACCGGATCGTAGGAGTAGCGCGCGGAGTCCGAGTAGGCGTCGTTCGGGCCATCGGGACCGAGCCAGCTGCCCTCACCGCAAGCATAGATGCCGGCGTCCAGCGACCAGTTGCCGACTTCCGTCGTATATTTGACGCCTGTATCCATATTATCTGACAAACCGACGTAGTAGTGCTGATCGAAGAACCAACTGTTGGATATGCCATATGGTCCGGGACCAAAGGGAATGCGGTTGATTCCTGCCTGGATTTCCGAGCCGTCCTCGAAGCGATAGCCGATCCAGCAGGTATGCATGAAGCTGTAGCCATCGTACCAACGGTACTCAAGTTTGCCGATCAGCCAGTTTTTGTAGTCGAGGTCCAGATTGATGCGAAAGGTATCAAGCTCAAAATTCCCGCCGTCGCTGCCACGTGAAGGGCCATCGGTGCCAACATAATCGCCGTAGATGTAGTTTGCACGAATCGCACCACCAACCGTTACGGGACCGATTTTAAAATCATCAGGGTCGAAGACATAAAACACCTTTTCCTGAGCATCTTCCATTGACTTCTGTACTTGTTCAGGATTTCCCGTCTCATCTTCAAGGATAGCCGCTTCATCAAGAGGCGCATCCGGTTTGGCGCTGGCAGCAAGCTGCTTTTGCGCAAGCTGGGCCTGAGCTTCCTGCAACTGGATTTGCAGTTGCTGGATTTGTGCCTGCAATTCCTCAACGGTAGGCTCGGCAGCAAAAATCGAGTGGGCCAAACCTACGCATGTTACAACTATAGCGAGTGTGTTTCTGCGTAGATAGATCATTTGACTGTAGAGACGCTCAATCAAAAGCGTCATTACGGACGACATCGCTTTCGACAACGCCATGGTCCGATAAGTTTTTCGCTGCAACAACAGGCTCTCATGTGCAGAGTAACCAAACAGCGAAAGTGAGCAGCATCCCCAACGAAGACTCAAATGAGCTTCAGCAGATGCCTATGTGTGGGGCATAGGCTCAAAAGGACATCTAATGATGTCAAAGGAAAATATTATTTTTTTAAATCGACCGAGCGTTGAGCTGGGTGGGGAAGATTTTAGTGGGCCGAGGCGCTTATTTCCGGGAGGTTGAATTCCCGCTGGCTTTCATTCCATGGCTCCAGCAGTCCGCACCAGGGGATCAGGACGTCGGGATCATAGTAGGCGTCATGTTTCTCCACGAGTGTATCCAGCGTCCGGCCAAGACTTCGGACGTCCTGCGCGCCCTCGGGGCGGTCGATGAGGTTGCTTAGTTGCAGCGGGTCCTTCTTGAGGTCGAAGAAGAGCCATGGGCTTCCGTCGCTCGTTTTGGCAAATAGATGATCCTGGGTTCGGATGGCACGCCAGGCGGGCGTGCCGCGGTCGAATGATTGATGGCAAGCCGTGTAGTCCATCAGGTATATCTGGTCGGGACCGGGAGCTGTGCTGTCGGTGAGGAGACTGCTCAAATCCTGTCCGTCGATGGCGTTGGGGAATGCGAGGCCCGCCGCCCCCAGGAGGGTGGGGGCCAGGTCGGCTAGGCCGATCAGCTGTTGGCGGCGCCCTCTCAGGCCTTGGGCGGGCCACCGCATCAGGAGCGGGACGTGGATGGATTCCTCGTAGGGCAGTTGCTTGTCCCGGCAGCCGTGGCTGCCCAGCATGTCGCCGTGATCGCTGGTGTAAACGACAAGCGTCTGGCTTTCCTGGCCAGTCTGTTCGAGACATTGCAGGATGCGCCCGAACTCAGCATCCAGAGCGGAAATGTGGGCGTAGTACCCTTGCATGGCCTGGCGTAGTTGTGCCTCGTCCCAGATGTTTTGGGGGTTCTTGGTGACAGGGAGGCGAACGTTCGGGGCCAGCGACAGCTTGTCCGCGGGGTACAGGTCGAGCCAGGGTTGGGGAATGGCTCGATACGGGTCATGAGGCGGTCCCCATGAGAGCCACAGGGCCCAGGGCTCCTCTTGGTTACGGTTTCGCTTGATAAAGTCGATGGCCAGGTCGGTTTGAGTCGTGGGTTCATAGCCCTCAATCGGATGGCGCCGACAGTCCTCGTCGTCGAAATACGAGTTCATGTAGTCATGCGAGCAATTCGCGACTTTCCACTCATTGAAACCCAGGCGGCCGCGGCCAGGCAGGACCGCCTGATCCCGGGGGATACCGGCCAGGTGCCACTTGCCGACGTAGCCTGTGTGGTAGCCAGCCAGGTTGAGTACATCAGCTACGCTGGTGGTTTCGGGGCGGATGGGCAGGTCGTTGCCGATCGCCCCATGTTTGAGCGGCAGCTGCCCGGTCAGGAGCGTGCCGCGGGCCGGCACACACAGCGGACAGTTGGACAGGCAGTTATCGAAGCAAACGCCATCCTCGGCAAAAGCGTCGAAATGCGGCGACTTAACTTCCTGGTGGCCATAGCATCCCAGGTCGCTCCAGCGATGCTGGTCGCTGAATACAAAGAGAATATTGGGTCGAGCCATGATATACGCGCGGTGATTAATCCGACGGGCCTTTTTGAGGCGTGTCGGATGGTCGTCTCACTTTCTTTTAGAGATGGGAGTTGACAGAATGCTTATGTATTGCTCTACTCTAAAAATTGCCCGACGTGCGTAAAGAAAAAAATATCCGCAAAGCATTCTCATTGCTTGAGTTACTGGTTGTGATCGCAGTCATTGCGTTGCTTGCTGCCATTTGTATTCCGGTGGTGGACAGCGTGAGGAGTTCCGCCCGGCGTGCGGACTCGGTCCATAAGCTGCATTCGATCGGCGTGGCCGTGTCGATGTATGCGGCTGAAAATAACAATGAGATCGTTGCTTGGGAAATGGCTGGCGAAACGTCGCAGGGCTATTGCTACTTTTTGGCTCCATACCTGTGGACCGGCAAGGCTACGTCGAGGATCACGATGGAGCAGGCTTGGCAAGGCATGGCTTCGAGCGAGGTGCCGTCCGAGTATCGCTACTACGATGGGAATATGCTCGCTGACGGTTTGCCGGGGCTGACTTTCGCCTCTAACGCATATTTCAATTACAAGCAGACGGCGACGATTCCGCAGGCTCCCAAGGGCAGGAATGTGCGCATGACGGATATTTCCGATCCGGCCAAGGTGGTGCACTTTG
The DNA here is from genome assembly GCA_030673825.1 of Verrucomicrobiota bacterium JB024. Taxonomy (GTDB): domain Bacteria; phylum Verrucomicrobiota; class Verrucomicrobiia; order Opitutales; family Cerasicoccaceae; genus Ruficoccus. The sequence continues at coordinate 7,972 of JAUTCS010000074.1, forward strand.
TGGTCGGATGGGCACAGTTTTTTACGGATGCGGGGCAAGTCCAAATGACTTTTCCCTCTCAGACTACAGACCCCGGTGTCTGCGCACGGACGGAGCGGGTTTATTTCCCGGATGGGGATACCACTCCAGCATTGTTTCTCGACGGGAGTGTGCGTGCCCTGGAGCACCCCATTGAGAGAGACGCGGTTAACTTCTGGGGTGTGTATTCGATTCCGTAGACAAGCCGTATTATCAGAGCGACATGAGAATCATTGTCCAGATTCGCCATTGACTTTCCTTGATTCTGAAATTTTAAAATATAGCAATTATTAAGCAATAAACCTAACCCCCAATCCTTATGAAAAGCATCATCGCGATTGTAGCCGCCCTGGTCTCCCTGTCCTCCGTCGGATTTGGCCAGGTCGTTATCTATCCCAGTCAGGACCGAACCATCTCCTACGACAGCTCATCGGAGTCCTACGCACTTTACAGTGTTAACGACGCGCAGATATTCTCAGGCGCGGGTGCATCTAGTACGTCTGAGCTGCGTGGGCTCTTTAATTTCAGTCTCGATGGCTCGACAGCTGAGATCAGCGCAGCCTCATCCATCCAACTGAGTTTGACGCGTAGTTCCGCAACGGGAACGATTGCCTATTACGAGCTTATTCATATTACGGTTCCGGCTGACAGCGCTACGATTGGAACATCGGCCTTCGATGCGGCGGGTGTGGTGGTCGATACTTTCGACGCCGCGGCTCTGAGCAATAATGAAACCATCGACTTCGATGTGACTTCGTATGTGCAGGACGATGTGGACGCGGGCTATTCGTATTCGCTGTTTCGTGTGCAGGCGGTGACGGTCGCTGGATCGAGTAATAATGTGCGCTTTTATCCGGGGCAGGGAACCAGCGTTCCGGTCAATGTGGACTACCGCCCCCAACTGACTGTTATTCCCGAACCGCGCACCGGCGCCTTGCTGTTCGCGTTGCTGGTGGGAGTCTGGGCCTTTCGCCGCGGGAAATAAGCACGCAGCCGATCCCGGATTACCTAACTACGAACAGGAGTCAAAATGATGTCGTGTCTGCAATTTGTCCGGTCGTCCTTGCGCCAGGGAATGGTGTGCGGCGTTAGTCTGTTACTGGGGACGCTGCTGGCTGTTGGACAGGAGACCATCCTTCCCGTTCAGGACCGCACGCTCTCCCGAAGTGGCGATACCGTCCAGCTCTTCAGCGCGAATGATGCCCGGCTTTTTGCGGGCGCGGGTTCGGCTGAGGTAGGAGAGCTTCGGGCGCTGTTTAACTTCAAGCTGGATAAGTCTTCGGCCCAAATTACCCGTGCGACGACTGTTTTGCTGAAAATAACCCGCCAGTCCCAAACGGGAAAGATTGGAACGTACCGGCTGATCCATGTCACGGATGCTCCCGGCGCCGTCGTTATTGACAAGTCCGCCTTTGATGCGACTGGCGAACTTGTTAAGCGATTTGACGGTAGTGCGCTACGGGACAACGAGACACTGGCCATCAACGTTACGGCCTGTGTCAAGAAGGACATCGAGGACGGACGCTCTTTCGCCCTTTTTCGGATCGAAGCGGAATCTCCTGGCGGAGTGAGTGATAATATCCGACTTTATCCGGGCCAGGGCGGTGGTATCCCCTCCGACGCTTCTTACCGGGCTCAATTGCAAATTCAATAACTCATGGGAGATAAGACAGAGAACGGACGTCGTCTGACATCGGCGGCACGCCCATTGGTTTATGAGCAGGTGGCTCAGGCTGTCATCGATATGCTGCGCTCTGATGGTTATCGCAAAGGCGACCGGCTACCCTCTGAACGGAAGATTTCCGAGTTGCTGAGTATCAATTACCTGTCCGTTCGCCGTGGAATGCTGCTGCTTGTCGAGCAAGGGATGATCGAAAGGCATGTCGGGCAGGGGACGTTCCTCTTGCTCGAACCCGAGGCGATTCAGGATATCGTGAGCGTCAACCGGACGGCAGGGCTGCTGACTCGGGAGACCGCCAAGCAGCCCCGGGAGGCCAAGTTTGCAGTTGTGTTGCTCGAGCCCTATGAACCTTTTCATCTCGAACTGGTTGGGGAGGTGCTCGCTGATCTTGGCCGTCTGGGGTGCGGTATGAGCTACTGTGCCACCAACTCCACGCTGCCCCGCATACAGAGTGAAATCGAGCTCTATTCCAAGCAGGGGGTGACCGGTGCGGTTCTGCTGAATACATCCGATACGGAACGCGCTTCGCGCAAGATGGTTGCTCTATGCCGGAATGCGGCTGTACCACTTGTATTGGGGAAACGCTACGAAAATCTCCCTGATCACTTTTATGGTGTGAAACACGATCTCTGTGCGGGATGGAACGAGTATATTTTCAGCCGTCTGGGCTGCGCCTACCTTGCGGGACTGGGGATGAAGCACGTGTATTATCTGACGCCCCCGGTCGGAGAGAGCCTGACGCGTCGGCGACGTGTGCAGGGTTTTCTCGGCTCCGCCCGTGACTATCCGGTCAAGAGCGAGGTTATCGAGAGCCCGGTCCGCCGAAAGGACCTGGCACCCTTTTTGTCGCGCCTCAAGCGTGTCCGCGGGGAAGCCGCTGTCTTCTGCTACGATGACGAAACTGCTGTCGGTTTCATGATGGCGGCGGCGAACGCAGGTCTGAGCGTTCCCCAGGATGTTGCGGTGCTCGGTGCCAATAACATCCGCATGGCATCCATGGCCGATCCGTCGATCACCACCATGACTTTCGACTATGCGTACATCTCTCGTTCGATTGTTTGTAAGCTCTTGTCCAGCGCCGGCTTCAAGGCACCGGTCTGGCCGATGCCTTCCGCCCCGAGCCTGATCGTACGCGAAAGCTGCGGGATACATGACCGACTGAATGGTGCGGAGAAGATCCGCGCATACATCAAGAGTATCCAGGATCAGGTCATGTCCATGATGAATGACTACCGGTCTACCCCCGCCGCAACGGGTGTTGCGGAATAACCGGACCCTTTTTGCTAATTTAAAGCAGGTTGATTGATGAAGCAGTTGTTTGTTGCCGCGATGGTTTGTTGTCTGATGGCTCCGTCACTTTCGGGTGATGTGCAGAGCCCGGACGACGTCCACTCTTCGAGCATCCGTATCTGGCTGCCACCCGATGGCAGCAACTACCTGCTGCGTGCCATGCCGGAGGATCAGCGGGCGGCTTATCTTGAGGGGCTGGGTGTTCGCAGCCTGATTATCGGCACGATGGGAGCCTCCGGCCCTCCACGGCAGGAGGCCTTTGACTTCAGTGGCTTGGACCGGACCATTGAAAAGATTTACCAGGCGGGTGCGACGGTGGAGCTCGTCATAAAACCGCAGCTCGGACGTGCTTTCGAGGATGCGCCTCCGCAAGGAGAGGAGACCTTTAAGGGAAGTGGTCGAAACGGCCAGAAGTGGGAAGACGTGGTGGACATTTTCAACCCGAAAGCTCGCGATCTTTACCTTCAGTGGATCGAGGCTCTTGTTCAGTATTATGGCCAGGATGAGCGCCTGGACTCTTTCGCACTTTACGGTACGACTGGCCTGGCCGAGTGGGGTTACCCGAAGATCGGTCACTCCCCGGCGGCCTATAGCCCATCCGCGATTCAGGCCTTTCGCACTTACCTGAGCGAGCGTTACGACGGGGATATTGAGGCGCTCAACAGCCGATGGGGGACGGGCTATGCCTCCTTTGAAGAGATCGACCCGCCCGTGCCTATGCATGGGGTGGAAAAGAGTGTTGATCGCAGGCCGGAGTGGATGGATTTTATCGCCTGGTACGTCGAGTCGATGGATGCGTTCCTTGAGGACTCGTTGCAGACGATTCGCCCGCTGACGGACAAGCCGCTCGGGGTCATGTTCGGTGGTCAGGTGATGGGAATGTTCTTCGCCAACTCGGCGGCCCAGGTCGGGCCGGTGCTGGACACGCTATCGCGCTACAAGCCGACATTCTTTAAAGGCCCCGCGCTGGAGCTCTTCCCCGTCGGTTACCAGGCGGCGGCATCCCGCTGGTACGGAGTGGAGTTTCGCGCGGAAAATCCGGGTGTGGTGGCATCCTATAAAGTCGGAGAGGGGAAGGGCGATATGCTGGTACGTGGGCTGAGCGCTCGTGAATGGATGGCATCCTGGGGGTTGAACCTGTTGGCGGGTAACCTCGCCTCCACGCATTTCATGGGGATGCAGGCCATGTTGAACTCCAACGGCGAGCCCACCGAGCTGACTGCTCTGATGGCTTCCCTTTTCCATCTGTACCGCTCAGCCGAGGTCGATGTCGCCCCCCGTTCCATTGCTTATTTGGACTGCATCGACGATGCCTATTACAGGGCTCCCCGGTACGTCTGTTACGACGCAGTTCAGACCTACGAGAAAACCTTGGCTCCGGTCGTGGACGGTGGTGGCGCCTACTTGTCGTTGGGGCGTACGCTGGGGTTCCCGGACGTCATCGATACGCGTATGGTCGAGGATGGCGCGCTCGATCAATATCAGGTTCTGGTCATCCCTCAGTCCATGCCCGCGGTACTGAGTAAAGAAGCCGTAGAGGATATTCTGGATTGGGTGAGAGTAGGCGGTCTGTTGATTATTGCTGGCGATTTGGACCCGGCCTGTGTTTTTGACCGTGACGAGCATGCCTTCATCGATGCTGGGTCGCCGCTTTATCAGGAACTTGCGTCTTTGGGCATGGATAGCCCGACTGATCCCCGGGAAGCGGGGGAAGTTCGCCCCTACGGTCAGGGAGAGATCGCTGTGTGGCAGCAATACCTGAGCCCCGCGCTTTCCGCTGAGGGCGAGCAAGCGCTTACCGATTGGATAAGCTCTGTCCTGGCCCGTCGTGGTATTTCGGTTTATCAGTACGTTGACGCCGACAGGCTCAATGTCATCTCATTGGGAACGGATGCCCGTGACGGTAAACAGGTGTTTTTGGTTTATCCGCCGGACGCGGGGGTAGCGAATGAGACGACGAGCATCACCCTGGACCCGCCGGTGGACGACCAGACGGGTTCGCGCTATTACATCGTTTCCCGCCGCCTGAGTGGGAGCAATGCGCCCATGCATAATCTCTACCCGAATCTGCTTTGGGTTGCGGAGGTGATGCCAGGCGAGGCATTGATCCTCGACTACAAGTAAGCCGACGAGAATAGAGTGCCCGGGGTTAACCTTAGCCCGGTATCGGGTATGGGGCAGAGTGGTCCGGTGATTGCTTGGTGAAATTACCTCCTGCCGCGGAGTGATGTGCCCGTGGCAACATCGACCAGGTTACAACTGAAAATGCGTACGCTCAAGCTGAGCCGTCGAACACAGCAGATGTTCGTTACATTTTTCTGGTCAATTAGGATAATAATCTCTTAGTGGAAAATACACCCGACTGCCCGGCCAGGCAGCGAATGTTCACCGTCTTTCGTTCCCGCCAACCCAAGTTCAAGGCGAAGAATTCGCCGGTCTTGTTCTGACGCTATGTCGTCAAGCCCAGGTTTCGTGGGGCAAAAAGACTCATACGGATCATTGATAAAAATGCCTAACCAAGAGACCAAAACCTCCAGCTCAGCGACTGTTTCGCGGGCTTCGAATCGTCCCGTCCGGCTTGTCGTCCATCCGCTTTTTTCCGACCACGCCGTCCTCCTGAGAGCTGAAAGCGTTCCGATCTGGGGACATGCCATGCCCCATGAAACGGTCAAGGTGGAGATCGCCGGTGTCACCGGGCATGCCGTGGCTAACGACGCGGGAAACTGGAGAGTCACTCTTGATTTATCCGGTGTGGATTCGCAGCCCCACGAGATGACGATTGTCGCCGGAGACGAGGTACGAGTCGTTTCCGATGTGCTGGTCGGGGAAGTGTGGATCGGTTCCGGACAGTCAAACATGGAGTGGCCGCTTGAGCTGACCACAGATGCCGAACAGGAACTTGCCCGCCCCGAAAACCCCTTGCTGCGCTTCTTCACGGTGGCAAAAGTCACTGCGCCCCAGCCGCTGGATTCCGTGGAAGGAAAGTGGGTTTTAGCATCTCCTGCTGCATTGGCGAACCTCAGCGCCACCGGCTACTACTTTTCCAGAAATATCCAGGTGGAGCTGGGGACGCCGGTCGGATTTATCAATGCAAGCTGGGGCGGCTCTCCGGTGGAGGCCTGGACGAGCATGGAAAGTCTGGTCAGGGATGAAGAGCTGGGACCACGCGCCGCATCGATAACGCAGTACCACGCCGACTTTCCTGCCCTGACCGCGGCCTTCAAGAAATCCTTCGGAGCGTGGTGCCAGCAGTTGTCCCGCCAGGACATTCCTCAAGGTCAACCCGAGGACTACAACCGGGTTCACGCGTTCAAAGGGCCATGGGAAAAGGTCAAACTGCCGGGGCTGCTGGCTGATTCCGGGGCGCCGGATGCGGGTGCTTTCTGGGTGAAGAAAACGATCCAGATCCCCTATGAGATGGACGGACTCCAGCAATCCGTCCACTTGGGCAGGATCAGCGGGTTCTGCCAGATCTACTGGAACGGAGAGCTGATTCGGGAGGTTTCATCCGAGACCGGCGCGCAGTCGGACATCATCATCTATACGGACCCGAGCATTATCCACGAAGGCGAGGCCACGCTCGCCATCCGCATCTTCAACCCCGGCTCGGGGACGGGAATTTTCTGCGACGATTTTTGCGTGGGTGGTTCCATTCCTCTGAGCGGGGACTGGGACCTGTTCGTCGAGAAGGAGCTGGCTCCGCTGACCGTCCCAGAGTTGGAGGCCATGCCTATGCTACCGTTGGCGCCCGTGGCGGACTACCACACGGCGACTTTCACCTATAACGGTATGATCGCCCCGGTCATCCCTTATGCGATCAGAGGCGTTATCTGGTTCCAGGGGGAGACAAATGTCACGCGTGCCTGGCAATATCGGCGGGCATTCCCGCTGCTGATCGAAGACTGGCGGGCGAAGTGGCAACAGGGGGATTTACCGTTCTTTTTTTGCCAGTTGGCGAATTTCGAGGGCAAGGTCTCGGACCCGAATTTCCCCGAGGCGCTGCCCGAGCTTCGCGAAGCCCAGTCCTTAGCCTTGACGCTGCCCGAAACCGGACAGGCGGTTCTGATCGATGTGGGAGAGGAGGGCGATATTCACTTTCGCAACAAAACCGAGGTCGGCTACCGCTTGGCGCAGATCGCGCTGGCCAGGGTTTACGGTCGCGACCGGGAGTACTCGGGACCGGTGTATGAATCCCATCGGCAGGAGGGGAAGGTGATCCGTCTGGCGTTTACCCATGCGGACAGTGGCCTGGTTGCCAAGCCGCTCCCGAACGAGTACCTGTTGCGGACCACGGGAGCCACCGTCAGGCAACTCAAGCGCAACAGCCCCGGCAGTGAGCTGGAGGGCTTTGCGATTTGCGGAGCCGACCGCAAGTGGTATTGGGCAGATGCCAGGGTCGAAGGAAACTCTGTCGTTGTGTCCTCGCCTGATGTCCCGGTCCCGACGGCGGTTCGTTATGCATGGGCGTCGAACCCGACCTGCAATCTCTACAACCAGGCAGGGTTCCCGGCAGCCCCGTTCCGGACGGACGATTTCGAGCTCAGTACCGTGCAGGTGAGATACTAACGCAGTGCGTGTTTCTTGCTTATCGAGTTAACGATTTAATGATCTGGCCCCTTGTGAAGATGGAACGAGCGGGTAAGCCTCTCATCATGCCGGTGGAATCCGCCGGGCATATGTTTGTCACCCCAAACCCCAGGATCTATCATGCAAAGATTGGAGCTGAGCAGAGCCTCTGGCCTGCCTCTCAAGCTGTGCCTGACGGGCGCATTACCCCTGATTGTTGCCAGCCTTACCCATGCAGCCCCACCCATGCCCGAGGGCGAGCGTCTGCGAGTGCTGGCGGAGGCCTCTGACATCTGGATTGGCGCGGCTGTTGGAGACTATCAATTCTACCTGGTCGATTCCGACGACTTCCGTACCGTCGTCAGCCGCGAGTATTCGTTCTTCACTTCGTTGAACGAGATGAAGATGGCCATCACGGAGCCTGTACAGGAGCAGTTCAGCTACAGCACGGGAGAGGACCTCGTTGACTTGGCCAGCACTGCCAGTGCGGATGTGCATGGGCATACGCTGGTCTGGTTCACCGGCGGCGGAATGCCTTCCTGGGTTTCCTCAGGCTCGTGGACCGCTACCACGTTGACGGATGTCATGTACAAGCACATCGACAATGTCGTCGGCCATTGGGCGGGTGATATTGCCGTATGGGATGTTGTCAACGAGGCGTTTGCCTATTCATCGCAGATGACCGAGGCCACCGATGGTGACGGGCAACCCTGGACCAACAGCCTGCGCGGGGCCAAGACGAGCGGAGTCGATATCTGGTACGATGTCATCGGCTCCTCCTATGTCGAAAAGGCCTTTATCCGTGCCGCCGCGGCTGATCCAAACGCCTTGCTGATCTACAATGACTATTCCACCGAGGAGGATAACTACAAGTCCCGCGCTGTGCGCAAAATGGTGGCGGACTTTCAGGCCAGGGGAATCCCCATCGACGGCGTGGGCACGCAGATGCACATGTCGGTCGGTCACAACCAGCCCGACTCTACGCTCCGGACCAACTTCGATGCGCTTTCGGCGCTGGGTGTCAACGTGTTCATCACGGAGTTCGACTGCCCCGCGACGGTTCTGGTATCCGATGGATCGGGAGGCTATGCGGCCGTCGCCGATTCTGATCCCCCCACGCCGTTCGGGTTGGATCGCCAGGCCAGATCCTATTACAACACGCTGGACATGGCCTTGCGGTCGAGCGGCTTTGTCGGCTTTCAAACCTGGGGCGTGCAGAATCCGCCCACTGGTACCGCCACCATGCCGTTCAGCGCCACGGGATTCGTACCGGAGCCGGCGTATTATGCGATGCAGGACGCACTCGGCATGCAGGTGCGCGAGCAGTTAGCTTCAAACCCCGGCATGGAAGACGGAGCCATCTCTCCCTGGATAAATGTCGCTTCAACGCTGACCCTGTCGTCCATGAACCCTCATTCTGGCTCGTCATCTCTCGCGGTGACGCAGCGCAGCGTGAGCTATGCGGGGCCGCGGCAGAATGTGACCAGTGCCCTGAAGGCCGAGGGCGCCGGGCGCTACTTCATGCGGGGATGGATGCGCACCGCCTCGGGTTCAGCCACGGGAAAGGTAACGCTATGCCTACAGGATGGAGCCGGTACGCACTACATCGGTATTTCCCAACCGATCTCGTCCACCTGGACCGAGGTTTCCGGCTGGATCAACGCCGTCTGGTTCAAGGAGCTGACCTCCGCGACGCTTTATGCGGAGACGCCGGGCTCGAGCGTCGATTTCTACCTCGATGATGTGAGCTTGAGCGACGGGAATCTCGCCAGGAATGGCAACTTCAGTGACGGCCTCAATGCGTGGGCGGCCTATACCGGCGGCTCGATTTCGCCGGTGACTGACGACACCAATCTCAACCTCGTGTACAAGTATGGCTCGGCAGGCTGTCTGGCCAGCGGACGGAGCGCTTCCTCCCAGGGGCCCGGCCAAAAAGTCAAAGACGCCTTGCTTGCCGCCGGTCCTGGTACCTACCAGGTCCAGGCCTGGGTAAAGCTTCAAAAGCCCGACGCCGTCACGACCCTGGCCGGAACCGGGAAACTCACGATCCAATTAAAATACGGCGGTCAGGCTCATTACATCGGTATTTCCAAAGCCATATCGTCGGACCAGTGGACACGCATCAGCGGCCCGTTGGACCTTGAGTGGGACGGTGAGCTGACATCCGCGCTGCTCTATGTCGAAACACCCGGGTCGACCGCACCGGTTTACATCGACGAAATCATGCTGCGCAAATAACCCGCCATCTTGCTGAACCAACCCCGCGGGTCTTGCGGTCGCCCGCGGAGTTTTTCCGCCATTCGCTTAAGCACATCGCCCAATTCGCCTTTTCATGAACATCGTTTACCTTCACGCCCACGACGCGGGTCGCATCATCCAGCCGTACGGCTACCCGGTTGAAACGCCCCACCTGATGAACTTCGCGCGGGAGTCTGTGCTGTTCCGCAAGGCCTTCTGTGTCTCTCCGACCTGCGGTCCCTCCCGGGCGGCCCTCCTCACCGGTCAATATCCGCACCAGATCGGGATGTATGGTCTGCCTGGTTTCCAGGGATGGGCCCTCGATGATCCCGCCAAGCACTGGGCCCGGCAATTCCGTGCGTGGGGCTACGAAACCATCCTGGCGGGGGTGCAGCACGAGGCCGACCATCACGATTTTTCCTCCCTCGGCTACGAGTGTATGCTTGAGAATCAGGTTCCCGCCCGCTCGCAGGCAGGGGAGTTTTATCCCGAGACCATCACCAAGGTCGAAAGCCTTCTGGCCACCCGTCCCAAGGGCCCTGACGTTCGCCCGTTTTTCCTCTCCGTCGGCATCGATGAGCCCCACCGCGACAACATTGCCCGGCCCGAGATGAATCTCCATGGCGAGGGCGACCGCTTCAGCAAAACCCGTTACTACGATCCTGCCAAGCTCGACGCCCGCTACACCGCACCGCTGCCCTGGCTACCCGATCTCCCCGAGGTCCGGCAGGACATGGAAAGCTACCGTGTCGGCGTGAAAATCATGGATGAGTACATGGGCCGGGTTCTCGACGCGCTCCGCCACAACGGTTATGACGACAACACTCTCGTCATCGTGACGACGGATCACGGCATCGAATTTCCCGGTGGCAAAAAGACCCTCTCCGACCAGGGGACCGAGGTAATGCTCATGGTGCGCGGCCCCGAATCCCACCCGTTGGCCTCTGCGTTCAGGGGAGGGCGGGTGATCGAGCCGCTTGTCACCCACCTCGATCTCTATCCCACGCTTTGCGAGCTTCTCGGGCGCACGGTGGCCCATCCTCTCGAAGGCAAGAGCATGCTTCCGCTTGTGCGCGGAGAGGTCTCCTACCTGCATGAAGCCGTTTTCGCCGAGCAGACTTACCACGGTAAATTCGAACCCCTCCGAAGCATTCGCACCGAGCGTTACAAGTACATCCGCCGCCATTTCCCGAACGGCCCCATCATGACTCACGACGGTCCGGCTTCGCCGATTGTGCAAAAGTTCGGCTGGTATGACCGGCCCATCGGACATGAGGAGCTTTTCGACCTTTATCTCGATCCCATGGAGGCGTGCAACCGTATCGACGATCCATCCATGGCTGAGGTCAGGGGAGACCTTGCCGCGTGTCTTGAGGAGCATTTGGTCGCCAGCGGCGATCCGTTTCTGTCCGGAGAGTTTCCCTCTCCTTGTGTCGGCTAATGGGCTCAGGAAGTCCGTTTTACGTCTGCTATCCATAGCGATTCACTGGGCGACGAATTGAACTTCCTGTGGCAATTGACATCAGGGGAAAACATCGAGTTAACGATTTAACTGCCGGACTTCTTGAGCGTATGAATGTTCTTTGGCACACTTTACTTCATGCAAGCGATATGGGCTAAGTCCGATACCGGATTCCCTCCAGATACGCCTGATCTTTAGCGCCCGTGTCGGTGTGAGCCCAATACTTTTTCTCCACCCGAGATTACAATAACCTAACCCCAAAAACCTCCCAATATGAAGATATTCACCTGTATGCTTGGATTGTCGTTCGCCGCACTGGCTTCGAGTCACGCGACGGTTCTTTTCTCCGAAAACTTCGATAGTTACACCTCAGGCGAGAGCATCGCCGTCGCAGGTCCTGCCAACTGGGCCCAGTCCAACAACCTGACGGGCATTTCCGCCGATATTGTGCAGACCGATACGAACGACTACTTCGGTGCCGGTACCGGAAACAAGATGGGCCAGATTTCCCAGCTCTCCCCGAACGGTAACCTCGCGATTCTCAACAGCACGACCGCGACCTCGTTTGGGCTCACCGGCCAGGTGTCATTCGACTACGTGGTGCCGCCCTACGATACCGTTTCGCCCACCTCCCAGCCTTACGTCACGGATTCATCTTCTCAGGATGGTATTGTCTTCCGCATCGGCAGCGCCGCTGGCAATAGCAACTCGGCGTTTGGTTTGCTCTTCAAGGACAGTAGCCTCTACGCCGTCAGCGGCAGCAGCCTCGGCGCTCCTGTCCTGCTCGCTTCAGCGGCGGCGTCCACCATGCACAGCCTGTCCATCGTCTATAACAACCAGTCCACCTCCTTCAACTACGATGGCGGCAGCCTGGCAGCACAATCGATGGACGTCTATCTGGACGGTGTGCTCGTTGGTGATGACCTCGCCCATGGCGCCCTCGCCGCCGATACCGCCATCGCCAGTCTGGGCTTTATCACCAAGACGGCCAATAGCACGGTCCTCACGATGTACACAGACAACTTCGTCGTCTCCGACACGGTTGTGATTCCCGAGCCCAGTACGCTGTCTCTCGCTGGTCTGGGTGCGCTGTTGGCCGTTGTTATGCTCCGTCGGCGCAAGCGCGACTGAGTTTGCATCTTTTTTTCTCGTTGTATATATTTTGCCCCGGGTTTTCGGCAGCAGTTCTGCTGAGCGGCGCTGCTGTAACTGGAGCCCGGGTCTTAACTCCACGTTAGCCATATCCCAGCATCATGTATCGAGCCAAAAACCATCGCGGCTTTGCTCTGATCATCACGCTTACGCTGCTTGCGTTTGTCGTGTTGCTGATGGTTTCCTTTGCCTCGCTTACCCGGGTGGAAATGCAGGCGGCCACCTATTCGCAGCACCATGCTCAGGCCCGCCAGAACGCGATCATGGCGCTCTCGATCGCGATCGGGCAAGTGCAGAAACTCACCGGTCCCGATCAGCGGGCGACCGCCACCGCTGATCTCAACGGGAGCGGACAGGATGGTACGCATACCTGGACGGGCGTGTGGGGTAATACCAGTGCCTCCGATGACTATGTCAGTTCGCCTCAGTTGCTGGGCTGGCTGGTGAGTGGTAACGAGGGCGGGGATGTTGAGGTGGATTTCTCCGCGGCTTCCTTCGGGACGATTCAGGCCGCTCCGGCCCCGGCCTACTCGCCGTCCGATGCGGTGGCTCTCGGTAGCGCGGCTGCCCAGGGTGCGCTGGCCACCGATATTCAGCTGCGAAACCAGCCTGCGCAGCTCCTGGTCGGGCCGGGAAGTGTGGTCGACGAGCAGGACTATGTCGTAGCTCCGTTGGTTGAGGTTGAAGCTTCCGAAAACGGAACGACCTCGGTGCTTGGCCGTTACGCCTGGTGGGTGGGTGACGAGGGGGTGAAGGCCCGGTTCAACCTTACCGATCCATGGGCATCCACTGCTGAAGACCGGCAGGAGCGTTTCAACCGTCTTCTGCTGTCGCAGCGTTCCGGCATTGAGCTGATGACCCGTGACGGCAGCACGGTTTTCGGCTCCTCGCTCTACGACGCCGATGGGAACGACTCCGCCAGCCGCCAATTCTGCGATGCCTTGAGCCAAACCCATTCCTATTCGCAGGTGCCCCTGCTTGCCGGCTTCAGCTCCGACGACATCCGCACCGCCTTGCGGCGGCGCTATCACGACATCACGATGAGCTCACGTGGGGTGTTGGCTGATCAACTGCGCGGTGGCTTGCGCAGGGATCTCACCGTTTTGTTTGACCAGGACCCCTCGTCGTGGACCGGGTCGCTCAAGACAAGTCTGGACAATGTGAGCTACTCCTATGCGGGCGCCAGGCGTATCGCCGACTTCCAAAATCCGCGCCTGTACGGGGCGAGCTACTCCATGGACCCGAGCCGAAGCCCGGATTCCCGCTCTCCCGCCGCGGCAACCTGGGAGCAGGTGCGCAGTTTTTACGACTACGCTACGACCAACAGCACGGGGATCGTCAATGTGACACCGCAGACTGACACGCAGATGGGGGTCTTTCCTCTTGTGCTGCGCTGGGGCGTGTCGTTCGATGTGAGCGCCTCGTCCGGCGGTACGGGGGAACTCCATATTTTTCCCCATGTGGTTCTGTGGAACCCCTACAATGTCACTCTGCGCGGCAGCTACCGCATGAGAATAGAGTTTGCCAACACGGATGACTCGACGGCCAAGTATCTCTACCTCGTCACCCCCCGTCTTGAGGCCGATGGGGTGACTCCCATCTATGCTGCGCCTTACAACGTTTACCATCAGGAGATTTTCGCTCCGGAGACCCCTGGCACGGGGAAGTACAGCCAGCGCACGATGGAGTTTCTCATCGAGGCTGTGGATATCCCGCCGGGCGAGGCTTACGTTTTTACGCCGCCATCGACTCAGGCCTATAATACCTCCGGGGATAACATCCTCGCTAACACCTATAACACCACGGCCTCCTTTACCCGTACGATCGCCCACGCCTTCACCCCCGAGGAAGCCGCGGCCTCCGCGCTGGTGCTGGCCAATGTTTCGGGGGGTAAGGGCGGTACGATGTCCTTTCATCTTCTCGATGCTGCCGGAAACCAACTCCAGTTGATCGATGCCGTGGGACTGGCGAACACGGTGACCGTGAACAATAACCAAGGCAGCGCAACACAGGTTACGGCTGCGACCCCGAACGGTGCGTTTGGCCTATTCCGGGATATTTCAGTGGGGCCGGTATCTTCGCGAAACGAGGTGGGTTTTTCTTTCCTGAATGCGCTTCAACGCATCGATGCCCGCTACAATTGGCTGGCGAACTACAACCAGCGGGCTCCCTCCATCGGACGCGCCTGGTTTGAGTGGAGCAGTGGATTTATCTCGACGGCCAACTGGTCAACCTGCCCGGGCCGTGCGGATCCAAGCGTATCGGAGTGGAACATCGATCTGTTTTCCAGCGATCCGGCCCGGGCCTATACCGGACCGAGCATGCTCGCCGAGCATGGTGTTCTGCAGGCGATCCTGTTTAATCTGCCCACGACCAACACGCCGGTGCTGTCCCTCGGGCAGCTCCAGCATGCCGCGCTCACTTTCAGCACCTCAGGACATGAGCCGACGTATCCGTTTGGCAATGCCTATGCCGCGCCGGAAATCCGTCAGAATCGCCTGCTTAACCCCAATGGCTACGGCTCCAGCTCTTTTCCTGGCTCCGAGCCTCACCTGACCGATGTTTCGTATCTGCTGAACCGCTCGCTCTGGGACCGTTTCTTTTTCTCGGGCACTCCCAATGTCTCTGACGCTGAGTTACAGGCCAGGATCGATGCCGAGGAACCGCTTCCAGACGGACGCCTGCATTATACTGAGGGGGCCACCGCTGCCGACGTGCGAAGTTTCGACGGCGCGGCTGCTCACCTGATGGTGGATGGAGCTTTCAACGTCAATTCTACATCGGTCGAGGCGTGGACCGCGCTTTTTGCCAGTCTTCGCGGTGTGGATGTTTCGCCTGCCAACGGATCGATATCCACGGCGGTAAACGACACTCCCTACGTGCGGACTCCCTTTGTGCCGGGCGGAGATAACACCAATTCCCAGGCTGATCAATGGTCCGGCTATCGGAGCCTGACCGACGCGCAGGTACGCTCGCTTGCTGAGTCCATGGTTGAAGAGGTGAAGACCCGTGGGCCGTTCCTCTCGATGGCGGACTTTGTCAACCGCCGGCTGGTTGCCTATCCTGACGAAACCGGGCTCAATGGAACTTTGCAAGCGGCGATGGACCGGGTAAACAACCTGAACTCCCGGGTTTTGGAAATGGACCGCCCTGATATTGGCGACGGAGTTCAGGTGCCTGACCTCTCCACCGAGATCTGGAGTGTGAACGGTGCCGATTACTACTTGCAGAATATCAAGGCTCCGCGAAAGAACTTTGCCTATACCGGACGGAGTAAGGGAGCTCTCGCCCCGGGGTTCATCAGCCAGGCGGACCTGCTTCAAGCCCTCGGACCGGCTCTCATGGCCCGTTCCGATACGTTTGTGATCCGGGCTTACGGGGAATCGGTCAACCCCATGCTTTCGAGTGACGATGCCGGTTATATCACAGGACGCGCATGGTGCGAGGCTGTGGTGCAGCGGCTGCCCGACTATGTGGATACGAGTGGCAATGCCGCTGAGGATGCTCCGGTGTTGGATGGAGCCGTCAATCTCACCGCCGTCAATCAGCGTTTAGGACGACGCTACCAGGTGGTGTCCTTCCGTTGGCTTACACCTGAGGAACTATGATGATACGTAATCTTCCCTTGTTTTTTGTGTGCGTGGCCGGTTGCTTTTTCCAGCCAAACCTACACGCCCAGTCGTATGAACCTTCGCGAAAGATATCTCTGCGCGTGCTCGCCTTCGAGGGCTACCTGACCGATCTCGCCGTTCGCTCACCGGAGGGGCGCACCCGCGTGGTGGCCCGATCCAGCGCTTTCAGCCCGGAAATTATAGCCCAGTCAACAGGAGGTGAGGTCGATTTCTTCCGTTATTCTCCTTCTTCGGAGAGAATCGCGCCGTCCGCGGCCGGTGAAACCGCTGCCTCTCCGGTCGCCCGTATCGCCGTGCAACCTGATGTAAACCGCTACTTGGTGATTTTGGACGGACGTGGGGAGGCTGACGAGCGTGTTTACAGTGCCTATGCCATCCCTGATGCCGCTGGCTCATTGCCCGTGGGTTCGGCCCGCGTGATTAACTTTACCAACGCTCCGCTGGCTGTGCAGCTGGGGGAGAGCTCGGCCATTGTTCTCCCTGCTGAGTCCTCCGTGTTGGCATGCCCACCCGAAGGCGACGGGCATGTTAACCTCCAGTTGGCCTGTCCCGGCGATGAGCAAAAATGGAAGCTGGTTAACCGGACTCGTGTCGCCATGCCGAAAGACCGGCGGCTGTTGTTACTGGTAACTCCTTCTCACCGCCAGTCTTCACCCGACGGAGGCGTGGTCATGGCCGAAGCAGGCTCACTCAACCTCAATATACTCTACGACGCCGCGCTGTCTCCGTCGGCTTCTCTTAGCGCTTTAACTTCTCGTTAAACATTATGAACAACCATCATTGCTCCCTCTTTGCCTGCATCGGACTCGTTTTGGGTCTGGCGGGAACCGTATCAGCCTCGCCGGTTACTTCACCTGAGGTGAACGCGCTTCAACTGCGACCCAACGGGACGTTTACCTTCGACGAGGTTGATGTTTTCGCGGGTCATTTCTCCCCACATTTTTCACTGCGCCTGGACCAGGAGTCTCAGCAAGTGACCTCCGGCTATCCGAAGCTGGACGGTTCGTCTTGGCAGACCTGTCTCGATTTCTACCTGCCGGATGTTCCCGAGCCCATCACCCTGACCGAAAGTGTGGATAAGGCGGGTGCCGACTCCTTCAGCGTCACCTACGACGCGAGCCATCCGACGGGTGTCCCTTCCCAGGAGATGTTCGTGCAGATGGAGATCCCCATCTCGGTTGCTTCAGGGAAGTCCATCCTCCTCGATGGTAAGCCCATCGAACTTCCCGTCGATCAGGCCTCCGGTCAATTGTTTATGGACTATGACTTGAGTCCCCACGTGTTGGTGCTCCCATCGGCATCGGGGACCGTGACCGTGAAGGGCACGTTCCGGGTGATTGTGCAGGACCAGCGTCAATGGGGTAGCGATGTTTACTCCGTCCGTCTGCCCTTCGAACCAATGGGGAAAGTGCTCACTCACGAGGAAATACAGGTGACCCTGAGCCATACCCCGAAGAGCTAAACTGAAAAGTCGATCAAGTGGGGCGTAACCCGCACTGATGTCGTAGCGTTATCACGTGCCCGACTTCGTTGACCGCGCCCTGATATTGCCAACCTATCCACGATTTCCGCTTCATGAATACCGTATCGCGTCTTTTGCTGCCTTCATTATTCGCCGTCGGCCTGTCTGTTCTCGCGCAGGCGGCCCCGGTGTCTCCTCCTGAGATCACTACCCTGAGAGTGCAGCCGAGCGGAGAATTCAACTTCGATCAGATTTCGGTGTTCGCCGGACATTTTGCTCCGGGCTGGAGCCGTACGGATCAAGGTTCGTCAGCGCCGGAGGCCGGTTATCCGAAGTGGGTGGATTCGCTCTGGGAGACGCGGGTGGCCCTGCTGCCGAAGGGAACCACTGAGCCCATCCTTTTGAGCGAAGAGCTGGAGCGCCTGGACAGTACCTCGTTTTTAGTGGACTACGAGGCGACTCATCCCAGTGGCGTAGAGACACAGGAGATGTTCCTTCAGTTGGAGTTGCCGCTCTCGGTCGCTGCGGGGAAGTCAATCACCCTGGACGGCGTCTCATACGATTTGCCGGTTGAGTTCGGTGAGACCGTGCTGTTTTCAGCCTACGAGGCGGGTCCTCACACGCTGGTTCTGCCGGGGGCGACCGGCACGGTGACTGTCGAAGGTGAGTTCAGCGTACTCGCCCAGGACCAGCGGAAGTGGAAGATCGACTCGTATGGGGTTCGCCTGCGCTTCTCGCCCGCGAGCAAGCGGCTCATTCGTCAGTCGTTGCAGGCCGAGTTCAGGTACGAGCCCTACGCGAGTACTCCGATCTCCATCCGTTCCGCTGCCAATTTCGGGTTTTCCGATGACGCTCCCAAAGACGGCCAGGGAGGCTGGACCGATCAAGGCCCCGAGAACGACATGCGCTCGCTGCCTTCCGGGCCGCTTCTGGCCGCGGGCGTTACGTTCGAGATCATCGATGAGGCATCCAACAACGGGAACGGGGCTATCGTCCTGGGAAAGTCGGATCAGGATTTCCTGCCCAAGGCGGTCACGGTTCAGATTCCCGAGGATGCATCGGTGGAGGATTGGAACAATCTATACCTGCTGCACGCCTCTGGCTGGACGCCCCCGTCGGGCGAAGTCGTTGGGTACGTCGTTCTGTGTCACGCCGACGGTTCGGAAACGAAACGTGAAATCGTGAGCGGGCGCGACGTCGGTAACTGGTGGGCGCCGGTCCGGTTGGACAATGCAGCTATCGGGTGGGAGGGCGAAAACCCGAGCAGCAGTATCGGCCTGTATGTCTCGAAGGTTCCGCTCGGCGACGAGCCCGTGACGGCCATCCGGCTGGAATCTGCCGGACCCGCCATGTGGTTCGTGGTCGGCCTTTCCGCTTCGGCTGACGACATCGTGCCCTTCGCACCCAGCGTGCCGTGGACCTCGGCGGCCAATCACGAATGGGTGCCTTACAAGCACGAATTGGCAATCGAGTCGGGCAGTGTCTTCGATTTTTCACGCATGATCGACGCCCCCGCCGGGAAATACGGTGAGCTTATCGTCGGTCCTGACGGACATTTCGAGTTTGCCGGTCGTCCCGGTGAGCGTGCCCGCTTCTGGGGAGTGAACCTGTGCTTCGGCGCTAATTATCTGAGCAAGGAAGTGGCAGACGATCTGGCCGAGCGCTTTGTGCGCTCCGGCTACAACACGGTCCGCTTGCATCACTACGACCGTGAGCTCCAGCTCAAGGGCGGCGCCTCATGGGAACTCGACCCCGAGCAGCTCGATCGTCTCGACTACCTCTTTGCCGCGATGAAAAAGCGCGGCATCTACATCAACATCGACCTCTACACCATTCGCGACTTTTCCCAAGAGGAGCTGGACGCCATCGGGTTGGGCGACGCCGTCGGAGCGAAGGCCCATGGCATGCATTGGCGGTTCAAGGCGCTCATGCCGGTGTCGGAGAAAGTCTTCGATCTGTGGGCGAAGTTTGCGGAAAACCTGCTGAGGCACCGCAACCCCTACACGGGCATGACCTGGGGAGAAGATCCGGCCCTTATCGGGATCTGCCCGGTCAACGAGGACCCGCCCAGCGACCTGATTAACAGTGACCCGGTCGTCAAGCGTCTGTACGAGGAGGCTTTCGAAAGCTGGTGGGCACAGCCCGCGAACCACGCGTTGGCCGGTGATGACCGGACACACGCTTTCAACCGCTTCGTTTACGAAATGCAGATTAAGCAGGAGAACCGTTTGCGCGACTTTATCCGGGGGCTTGGCGTGAAGACTCTGCTCACCGGGACCAACTGCCACAACGACCAGGACCTCTCGTATGTGCGCGCCACCTTCGACTATGTTGATAACCACTGCTACTGGGACCATCCGTCCTTCCCGCAGGTAGCGTTCAAGTTCCCGTTCCAGTACCGCCAGACAAGCGCGGTGTCCTCCTTTGCCCAGACGCCGAGAGGTGTGATGCCGACCCGTATCTTCGGCAAGCCTTTCGCGGTGACGGAATTCAACTTCGTCTTCCCCAACCGCTACCGCTCTGAGGGCTCGGTCATCATGCCAGCCTACGCCGGACTTCAGGACTGGGACGCGCTCTATAACTTCGACTACTCCAGTAATGCGAACGGTGTGGCCTGGCCCAGCGCGGGGGGGAGCACATTTTCGATCAGCAGCGACCCGATCGGGCTGATCGGTGATCGCCTCGCTGCGATGGTTTTCCTGCGCGGCGATGTGGCTCCGGCGAAGAGCCGGATCGGTTTCGCGGTACAGGCGGACACGGCATTCGCCAGCTTGCAAACACCGTTCCCGTCGACGTTTTCCAAGTTAGGGCTCGTTACTGGGATCGGCTCGGCTCCCGCGCTTCCGGAAACCTTGCTCGAAGAGCAGTCCCTGGCTGCTGTTGTGGTGGCATCAGCCGATGATCATGGCGAAGCAGGAATGCCGGTTTACTCTGCAAATGATGAACTCGGTGCGAATCTGATGAGCGATGGCATTCTCCCCGCCGGTTCGATTTCTCCGGATGGCGCAGGCTTCGTGAGCGACACCGGACAGACGGAGCTCCGCACGGATGAGGGCACCCTCAAGGTCGTGACTCCTCGCAGCGAGCTTTTTGTACTGCCCGCTCAGACCCGATTGAACGGTGACTTTGCGTCCGTGCGCAACGGCGATACGTTCTGCTCCGTCGCCGTTGTGGCCGTGGATGAACAGCCACTGGTGGAGAGCTCCCGTTTGCTGATCGCGCATCTGACCGATGTGCTGCCAACTGGCGTTCTTTTTGATAGCTCTGATCGAAAGATACAGGAGTCTGTCGGTCGTCTTCCGCTTTTGGTGAGGCGTGGCTCGTGCGAGCTGACCTTGAAACTGGCACCTGATGGCGACTACCGGGCGTGGGCGGTTTCCTCGACTGGGGCGCGCTTGCGTGAAGTTTTGCTCTCCCGGACGGATGAGGGCTGGGTCTTGCAGGCCAGTACAGTCACCCCCGAGGGAACCCAGCTCGCCTACGAAATCCAACGCAACTGATTCAGGCCATCTCACGGTGCTCTAGGCATCTTCAGCACCTTGCGTTAGCACTGAGTCCACCATTTTGCACTTTTATGCGGTCGTCTTGACCGCGCTCTTTCCGCATGTCCCATTCCCATCCCATCGCCGCGTCCGATCGCATCCCTTTGCTGCAAAAAATCAGCTTCGCCGCTGGCGTGAACATGGACTATGCGGCGACCGGGCTGATGTACATGCTGTGGATGCCGGTCTTCAATATCGGATTTGGCATCAGCCCGGTGGTGCTGGGAGGCATCCTCATGATCTTTCGGGGGTGGGATGCCCTGACCGACCCCGTCATGGGGACGATCTCTGACAACACCCACACGCGGTGGGGGCGCCGTCGGCCCTTTATGTTTGCCGGGGCGATCCTGACGGCATCGATCTATCCTTTTTTCTGGTTCATGCCGATGGAGTGGGGCGAACACGCCAAGCAGATTTACCTGACCTGTGTGGGGCTTGTCTTCTTCACCATGTTCACGACTTGGTCGATGCCCTACTACGGCATGCAGATGGAGCTGACGCCGAATTATGACGAGCGCTCTCGCCTCACCGTCTGGATGGCCTTCTTTGGAAAGCTGTTCTTCCTAGGAATAAGTTGGTTCATGCCTTTCGTCTTGGTGGTGGGGGCGCTGGCACTCGGAGACTCGGAATCGATTACCGACGAAGGGGCTTTTCTGGCCAAGATGCTTGCGCCGCTTCAATCGTGGCTGTCCACGCTTCCCGGTGTGAACGCCGGTGAAAAGCCCATCGTGGTGGGTATGCGGATCGCCTGCTGGCTGGTGGTCATTTCGATTCTTGTCTTTGGCTTGCTGCCCGCGCTGCTGGTCAAGGAACGCTATTACAAGAAAGCTACCGCCAAACAGCCGAAGGAACGGTTCTGGAAGAGCATCGGGGAGTCACTGCGCTGTAAGCCGCTCTGGGTGCTCATCGGTGTTTCCTTCTTCCTTTCTCTGGGCACGCATGCGGTGAAAAGCCTCGGCCTCTACGTGAATATTTATTACGTCAATTACGGCGACCTGACCAAAGCCACGGTCATTAATGGATGGCGTGAGACGGTCAGCATTTTTGTTGGCCTTGCGACTCTCCCGATCCTCATCAAAACGGCTGAGATTTTTGACAAGCGCCTGCTTACGCTGACGGTGCTGGGGATTGCCACCGCCGGGCATATGCTCAACTATGTTTGTATGACGCCGGATCATCCGTATCTGGTGATTTTGCCCGGAGTCTTCGAGTCCTGCGCGTTGAGTGCGTTCTGGATGTTTCTCCCGTCGATGAAAGCCGATGTGGCCGACTACGATGAGCTCTATACCGAGCGTCGCCGCGAAGGCTCGATCAACGCGTTTTACTCCTGGTTCGTGAAGGTCGCCGGTACGCTTGCGCTCGGTTTGGGCGGACTGGTACTCCAGCTCAGCGGTTTCGACATCGAGGTGGGGCCGCACCAACCCGACGTGGTTCTGAACAGGATGTTCCTCATCTATCTGTTGATTCCCCTGTTTACCTGGGGTGTGGCTATCGCCCTGCTTTGGCACTATCCGCTTGGCCGGGCGCGTGCGGAGGAAATCCGAGCCACCCTGGAAGCCCGGCGTGGCAAGCTCTGACCTCACCCCTCATCTTCTATGAAACCGACCCACTTCACACGAGGTAAAGCCGCCTTCACGCTGATCGAGCTTCTGACGGTGATTGCCATCATCGGTGTCCTTGCGGGGATCATCGTCGCCATCACGGGAAGGGCCAGTACCTCAGCTCAGGATGTGGCCTGTACCAGTAACCTGCGGCAGATCGGACTGGCCGTTCAGCTCTATGGGGGCGAACACAAGATATATCCGCCAGCGTTGGGCGGTGGCACTTACGAGCCCAGTGGCTATCTGTGGTACCGCACGCTCCGGCCCTACATGGAGGGGCAAAAGCCCGAGGAAGAGAGCAAGGTCTACAACAGCCCGGTGATCGTTTGTCCGGGCCGTACGATCACATCGGTACCATCGGACGGGACTTTGTCCTCTTATGCCGCCCATCCCTTGTTGTTTTTTGACGAAACGAATCCCAACCGTGTCCCGAGACGCATGGGCTCGCTGGAGAGGCCGGCCGAGATTATCATGATGGCCGATGCGACACAGCGGGCATCCGGTGAAGCCTACGGTAACTTTTTCAGCGTTAGTGAATGCTATGCTCCCACGACCAACCCTGCCTACGGCCATATGCCGGTTGGTGTTGGGCCGGACAAGGATGGAGACTATTCCTGGTTCCGCTACCGCCACAATGGCCACATGAATGTGGCGTTTGCTGACGGCCATGTGGGCTTCTTCCAGAAGGGCGAGGTGCTGAGGCGCAACGTGCAGGTGAATTATTGAGCGCACCGGCCCTCTTGACCAGTCGGAGGCCGGTTCCGCCCCCAAGCTCTGGCAAGTGCTACTGGCCGGAGGGTGGGGTGGACAGCAGAAAAGGTGGCATCCCCAGTCTCCAGTCCTTCACGGAGTCATCATTATCCGCTACACTTGGCCGGGTGGTTTTTCCGGGTTTCCACAGACCGGGGATTGTGATCACGCGGGGGATGGTGGGAAGCCCGATCTCGTTGCTCTCGATCTGCTCCACCACCAGGTCAACGGAGATTGCCCCGAGGCGCTCGGGCATCGGATCGACTCCCGACATCTCGGGGGCACTCGGGCAGCGGTTCAGCACCGCCACGCTCACGTCCTCTGGTACGCGGATTCCGGCGGAGCCCAGCCATTCCGGGATCGTCCAGTCGAAGGTCAGCACCGCATCAGGTTTGACGCGCCGAAACCACTTCATGAAGAACTGCTCGTCCCACTGCCGCGAATCCTCGGGGATACACACCGCTGGCATGCTGGAGAACGTGCCGCGCGCCCTCAACATGAATTCGTGATAGGCGGCCGAGCTTTCGAGCCGGGCGCTGCGGGCATGCTGGTGATTGTGCGCCATGCCAATCCGTCGGCATCCGCTTTTCCACAGGTGAGTCATCGCCTGGATGACGTTGCCGAAGTAGTCTTCCTTGATTCGGTGGATTAGCGGCCCGAGAATGAAATCGCTCTGTGTGGCCACGGCGAACTTGTCCCAGGCGAGGTCGATGCCGGTCTCGTACTCGCGAAACAGGGATAACACCAGGCCGCGTATACCCCGGGCCTCCAGAATGCGCCCCAGCCGCTCGGGAGAGCAGTCCGGGTCGTTGTACCAGAATGTCTGCGCACGGTAGCCTCTCTCCGCCAGGCGAGTTTCCATGCCCTGGAAACGTCGCTCGATAAAGACATACCGCTTGCGAGCGTCACGCTCGGGGTGCGCAAACACCAGTGCGACGGGGGAAGGGCGCGGCAGGTTTTTCCGTCCCTGCCGTATATGCCGCATGAGTGAGGACACGTGAGCATTGCGGCGGTAACCGAGCGAATTGGCGATTCGCAGGATTTCCTCTTTTTTTGCCGTTGAGACGTTGGGCGCACCGCGTAAAGCCAGCGAGACTGTCGCAATCGTTGTGCCCGCCTCGCGGGCGATATCCTTGAGAGTCGTAGCCATTCGGGTACCTAAGTTAACGATTCAATTAACGAACATATAGACAAGCCGTTGCGGTAATCAATACTTGTTTGAAGTTTGACCACAGCCCCATGGAAACCCCTTGGGGAAATTGCATTTTCGGCGCCCGGGCAAGTATCGAACCGGGTGCCTTGCCACCTCCTTTTTCAACTCCATGAATATCCGCCTGCCAATTGATAAGCGGCATCTGTACCGCCCTTCAACATGCTCTTGCACGACTCCGGTTCGAAAAGCGGCGGCATCCCGCTATTCCTGAGCTACCAGTAGCAACGAAACACTGTCTGGTGCATCTGGCAAACACGCTGTATCTCCAGGCGATCAGCCCGGCTTAGCATCATCTCATGATTGCAAACTCCCCTCTGCTCATACGTAGTCTAGATTCCGGATTCGATTTCGATCTGCAATGCGAGCGGTTGCCCGCTGAGCCCGGTGTGGATCTGGAACGTATCACCCTGAGCTTTTCATCGAAAGTCATACCGGCCCGATTTGAGATCGAGTGGGGGGTGCCCATTGTCGATATCGCTGGCAAGTGGCACCCGGCCATTGGTTTCGACCGCTCCCTGACCGCTGACTGGGGGCGCTGTCTGGAAAGCTACGCTACGATGAACGCTCCCGTCATCAGCCTGTTTTCCGCGACGGACCGTAATCGCCTTACCTTTGCGCTTTCTGACGTTATTTCTCCCATCAAGCTCCAGGCGATGGTTAACGAAGAGCGGGCGGAGATGCGCTGCCGTATCCTTCTTTTCGATGCGCCCACGCCTGCGATGGAAGGCTACAGCCTCATTGTGCGGCGCGACTGGAGAAATACCGAGTATTCGCAGGCGCTTGGCGAGGTCTCTGACTGGTGGGCCGCGATGCCCGCTTACCGGCCAGCTACTGTTCCCGCTGCTGGCCTGGAGCCGGTTTATTCTACCTGGTACGGGTTTCACCAACAACTCTCCCCTGAAACCATCGAGGACGAATGTCGCTGGGCGCGTGACCTCGGCTGCGGGACTGTGATCGTAGATGACGGCTGGCAATGCGACGACAGTAACAAGGGTTACGACTACTGTGGAGACTGGGAGGTGGCGGCGTCTAAATTCCCCGATTTCCCGGCGCACGTGCGACGTATCCAAGGGCTGGGGATGAAATACCTTTTGTGGTTTTCCGTGCCCTATGCCGGGGTGAAAAGCCAGGCCTGGAGACGCTTTCAAAACCGTTTGCTGGCGAAGCCCCGGACATGGGCAGATTGCCTGGACCCCCGTTTTAAGGAGGTTCGCGACTACTTGGTTGAGTGCTATCGTCGAGCGGTGGAAGACTGGGGGGTGGACGGACTGAAACTTGATTTCGTGGACCGGTTTACCGCTGAGATTTTGAGCGAGGGGTGCGCGGAGCAAGCTGACATGGTGTCCGTTCCCGAAGCGGCTGACCGTCTCCTGGGCGAGGTCAACCGTGTCCTCTCCTCAATCAACCCTGACGTCATTATTGAGTTTCGCCAAAAATATATCGGTCCCGCCATGCGCAAGTATGGCCACCTTTTTCGTGCCAACGATTGTCCGGCGGATGCTCTGAGCAATCGCGTCCGCACCATCGATATGCGTCTCCTGGCTGGCGATACGGCTGTCCACTCCGATATGATCATGTGGCATTCCTGCGAGACGCCTGAGCAGGTCGCGATTCAGCTCTGGGCTACGCTTTTTTCGGTGCCGCAAATCTCGGTGCGGCGTGCCGCTATCACTCGTGATCATGAATGTGTACTTCGGTTCTACCTAGATTTCTGGCGCTCTCATCGTGAGCTGCTGCTGTCCGGTCGCTTCCGTCCCTGTTCTCCAGCGGCGTTGTATCCAGTTGTCAATACCGATGATGGCAAGGGGACGCTGCTCATCGCCGTTTACGTCGGGAGTATTGTTGCGATCGATTCCTCACCCTATCACCGGATTATTCTTGTCAATGCCACTGACCGTCCCTCCCTCGCGGTAGAGTTCGCGTGTGTTTCCATCCTGGAGGCTGCCCAAGGACGTGATTGCATGGGAGCACCTATCGGTATGGATATTGCGAAAGACCCCGCTGGATTATACATTATTCCTGTGCCCGTTGGGGGTGTTTGCGAGTTGTTGTTTCAACACGAGGATGTGGCCCCGTCGTATTCGCTAAGTACGAACACGGAAGAATGCTGCGGACAACCGACATTGCGGGTTGATCGTTAACGGGGACAACAGAAAAGATGCCGCTCGTCGACAGACAACAAGTACTGCGCAAAGAGCTATCGGTTTTCCGAAGTACGTGTACTCCCTATCGGCCTAACGCCAGCAGGGCGGCGCCGGTGGCCTGGGAGAGTTCGCCGAGGCTGGCCTCGTGGAAGTGCAGTTTATCTATTTCTACCCAGACGTATTCGGCGGTGGAGTGCTTGATGCCCTCCAGATAGCGTTGGCGGAAGGCCGGCGTCGTCGCCTCGGGGTCGATCAGGCCGCCGCCGATCACGATGTGGGTCGGGTCATAGGCCATGCATCCTGTGGCGACGGCGGCACCCATTGCCCTGGCCTGAAGATCAAAAATAGCCAATGCGAGCGGATCGCCCTGCTGGGCGAGCTCCCGAAGGGCCAGCGCCTTCTCCTTTGCCGGGCTGGCTGGGCTGGCCAGTGAGTGGTTTGGAAACTGAGGCAAAAAGTGGGAGAGCAGCTGAGGCAGACCGGAGAGGGAGGTGTAGGCTTCGAAGCAGCCCCAGTCGCGGCCGCACCCGCACTGAAAGGGCGGGAGGCCCAGCTTCACATGGGGGGCCGGCATGTGGCAGAGAATGGCCGCGGCCCGGTGATCGCCCTCCAGCAGTGTGCCATCTGCATGGACGTAGGAGCAGCCTAGGCCGGAGCCGGGGACGAGCATAAGGACCCCGCCGGGGGTGATTGCCTGTACCCGCTTCGCTTCGCCCAGCCCGGCGAGCTGACCGTCGTTGGCGGTGACGACCGTGATTTCGCGGCGGGCGGCTTTGGCGACGGAGGCGGTCAAGTCATCCAGAAAATGCCAGCCATCGAGACTTCTGGGAAGATTGGGTTGCGGGCCGAGTATTCCGTAATCCTGGTACGGACCTGGAATAGCCAACCCGACGCCGCCCACGTCATCCCAGCTCAATCCTTCGTCGCGCAAGAAAGCGTCCGCGCCCTCCATCCAGCCTTCGATGATCGCCACCGGTCCGTCCTCGCCACGGGTGGGACGCTGCCGCAGGGTAGTGGAAATAATCGCGCCGCGAGCGTCGACGCCGCCGATTTTTGAGGTGGTCGCGCCGCAGTCGATACCGAGGTAAACGGGAGTCGCGTGAGGCATTTTTGTGAAAGAGACGTTATCCATCATTGGTATCAGGCATTGACGCGCAAGAATGCTTTCATGGTAGCGCACTCCTTGCCCACCGCCGGGCCATGGGGGCGGATGGTGTACTTGCCGACCGAGGCGGGCACGATAAACGTCTCGGCGTAGTGGACGACGAAGGGCACGAAGGCATCGTCCGGGCTTTCCACAACGGCCTCTGCTCCCTCGGCCAAGTTGAGGACATGGACGCTCTCGTGGCGGGTGTCGTGCGGCACGGTTCCGGTGAACCAATGGCGGCGTGTTTCGAAGGCTTCGCTTTGGTAAAGGCCGGTGCGTTCTTCGCGCCAGCCTTCGCCTGTGGACACGGGCTCAATGGCGTTAACCAGGCGCGGCTCGACCCAACTGCGCGTGCGGTCCCACTGGATGTTGGCGGCGCCGCGTTCGAGGTTGATTGGACGGGGCAGCCCGTTCAAATCCAGACGCGCCCAGTCCCAGAGCTTGAAGGTGAAAATGTACGGCGTGTGGCTGATCTCCAGCACCATGCTGTTCGCGCCCGAGCAGTGGCAGGTTCCCGCCGGGATGAGGAAGTGGTCGTGCTTTTTCGCCGGGAAGCGCTGGACGTGCTTCGTATCGGGGAAGGGCTTGGCGGGGTCTTCGGCGGCGGCTTTCAAGTCGGCCAGCATGGCCTTGGGGTCGACATCGTCTTTCAGTCCGAGGTACACCTCGGCCTCCGGCTCGGCATCGAGGATGTAGTAACTCTCATCCTGCGTGTAACGCAGCCCGAAGTGTTCGTGGGCGTAGTCGATGAGTGGATGCACCTGAAAGCTCAGGTTCTGCCCCCGCATGGTGTCGAGGAAGTCGAAGCGAATCGGGAACTCCGCCCCGTAGCGACCGTAAACCGGTTCGCCCAGCAATTCCACGGGATGTGCGAAGACCAGGTCGAGCGAAGGAACCTCCACCCGCGTCTCGCCGAAACCGAGCAGCAGGCTGTTCTCCTCCGGCACGCAGTCGAAGCACCAAGCGTAGTTGGGCGGACCGTCCGGCAGGTTGCACACCTCGCGCATCCACTGTCCGCCCCAGACACCCGGATCGAAAAAGGGAACAACGCGGAAGGGGCGCTGTGTCGCGGCGATGAGACCGGCGCGAAAAGCGTCGCCGGAGATAAGCTTCGGGTCGCCCTCGGTGCAGGTATCCAGCAGGAAATCCCAATGGGCGAAGGTGGCGCGCTTGAGTTTATCACAGACGCGCCAGTCGATGAAAAAGCTGCGCTTGTATTGCAGCGAGGCTTTGAGCTCGCGATTGTTCACTCCCAGATTGCTGATCCTGTTGGCGCGCTGGCGCAGCTGTGCCTCCCAGCGTGCCATGTCCGCGTACACGCTGATGTCCGGCTCGCAACAGAGTAGGGAACCAGGGCCGTACACCACGACGAGCCCGCTTTCTATGGCATCAATGCGTGCGCGGATGTGGTCGCGTTTTTCCGGATCGAGAAAATCCTCTAGCGTGAGACGTGTCAGGCGGCCAAAGATCGGATCGTCCCCGCCCAGGTCGGGGGCTAGCAGCGTGTCGATTTCTGAGGAAGGCTTGAAGGCTTCTCGTTCGCTCTCGATCCAGAGTTTCGGTTGCAGGCCGTCTCGAAGTGAGGGCACGACCTCTTCGTCGATGATGCCCGAATAGCATTCGACCGCGACGACTGTTTTGACGAGCGATTGCTCCGCGATGGTCGACTTCAGTTGGGCGACGATCGTGTCCCAACCGCGCCAGCAGGCGTCGTTGTATCCATCGACCGCGACAAAGGGTTTCAGGTCGTAGCTGGCTTTGCCGAGACCGAGTTTTTGCAGGTAGCTCATTCGTATGCCCAATATCTCTGTGCCGCGCTGAGGCGTTTATTCGCCCCGATCCGGGCGCTTGAAATCGTCTTCGTAGCGGGTGATGTCGGCTTGCTGCCAGTTACCGAAGGCTACCTCCAGCACGCGACAGGGTTTGTCTCCGACGCAGCTCAGGCGATGCTTTTCGTTGGCGGGGATCCAGATTTCCTCCCAGGGCTGGCACTCGCGTACCTCGTCGCCGACCTGCACCTGCGCGCCGGCATCCATGACGATCCACAGTTCGGCGCGACCGGTGTGACTTTGCAGGCTCAGGCGCATGCCGGGTTTCACCTCCATCAGGCTGACCGTGCAGTCCTCGTTGAAGGCGTATTGCTTGAACTGCCCCCACGGTCGGACGACGTGGTCGGTTTCGGGCTTGTCAGTGGGGATGGGCTTGGTGACGTAGTTCATCGGAAAATGAGGTTTATCGAAAATTTTGCTACATCGCGGTGCGATCTTTCAGGACAGGTTGACCGTTCTCATCGACCAGGACTTTGAGAAAATTTCGCTCGGCGATTGCACCGTAATCGTGCCCCGCGTTCGCTGGATAGACGCCGAAATAGGTGAGCGGTTCCGAGCCGGTGTTCATTGTTCGGTGGGCCGTGTGGCCGGGCACGTAAACAATCTTGCCTTCGCCGAGTCGCTCCAGTCGGCTCTCGCCGGTTGTTTCGTCTTCGAGCAGCATCATGCCTTGACCAGTCAAACCGATGTAAACCTCCGCCGCCTCCCGCGTGCGGTGTAGGTGGCCTTTGGTCAGGAAATACTCGTTGCCCACTTTGCCGGGAAAAAGCACGCCCAGGCCATAGTGAAGGTCGCCAAGCCCAGTGGCGGGCTCGATGGCGGTGACGCGGTACAGAAGGGTATCTGCCTGCGCCAGCGCGGCCTCGTAAGCGGCCTCATCGGCGAAGCAGCCACGTAGCTGGCTGAGGCGTCGCTCGACCACTGTTCCGCCTTCCAGGCGGGCTGTGCCTGCGTCGTACAGGTGGGTCAAAACCGGAAATGCTTCAAGCATGCTATGAGTTTGACTCAGGCATATAGACTGTCGATGGTAATTAACATTTATAACACAACTAAACATTTATAACATGCCGCTCTTTCCTGCCGAACGCCACCGATGCATACTGAAACTTCTGGAGACGCAGGGGACGGTGAGTTCTTTCGAACTTGAACAAGAGCTGGAGGTGACCGCTATGACCGTGTGGCGGGACTTGAAGCTCCTTGAAGAGCGTGGACAGCTCAAGCGTATGCGCGGTGGTGCCGTACGGCTGAGCGGCCCGGCCGAAATCGACTTTCACCAGAAGGCTATTCATGCGCGGGCCGCCAAGGCGCGTATTGCTCGTTATGTTGCGCGGAAGCTGTTACAGGCAGGTGATATCTTGATCCTCGATGGGGGCACGACGATCGCGTCCTTGGCGGAGCAGCCCTTGCCCGCCCGGCTGACCCTATTGACAAACAGCCTTCCCATCGCCGAGGCCATGCAGCATCACCGTGCCCGTCCCAGCGTTTACCTGAGCGGCGGGCTTCTGCGCCCTGAGTCCGGGACTTTGGTAGGCCGGGAGGCCATCACGTTCTTCAGCCGACGGCGCGCGGTCAAATTCCTCATGAGCGCCACCGGACTTGATGCCGAGGCAGGCGTCAGTGATCCCAACCCGCAGGAGATTGAAGTCAAGCAGGCCATGGCCTGCCGGGCTCAGGAAGTTATCCTCATGGCCGATGCCTCCAAGCTCGGAGTCGTCTCCCTGATGCAAACCCTTCCCTGGCGGCGTATCGACCGCTTGGTGACGGATGCGCCCCTTAATGACCCGCGGTTGCAGGGCACACTTTCGCCGAAGCGTGTTTGTTCGGTGTAAGCGTTCTTTACCTGCGGTCGTTACGGTCTTCGGTTTTTCATGAGTCAAATCTCCGTTCCGGGTTAATAGCGAACCACTTGTACAGCGCCGGAATGACCAGCAGCGTTAGCAAAGTGGAGGACAGAAGCCCGCCGATGACAACCAGCGCCAATGGCCGCTGGACCTCGCTACCCGTCCCGGTCGCCAGCAGCAGCGGAAGCAGCCCCAGCAGGGTTGTGCCCGCGGTCATCAGCACCGGGCGCACGCGCAGGCAGGCGCCTTCGATACTGGCCACGTCAACGTTTTTGCCTTCGAGGACCAACTGGTTGAGGTAAGTGACGAGGACCATGCCGTTGCCCAGGGCGATGCCGAAGAGCGCGATGAAGCCGATGCTGGAGGGCACGGAGAGATTCTCTCCGGCCAGCCAGAGGCCAGCCACACCCCCGACCAGTGCGAGCGGGATATTCAGCAGGATAAGCGCCGTGTTCTTTATCGAGCCAAAGGACATGTAGATCAAAAGCATGATGAGGGCGAGTGTCACCGGTACGACGACAGCCAGGCGCTTGTTGGCCTCCTGCTGAAGTTCGTACTGGCCTCCCCATGACACCAGGTAGCCCGGCGGAAGCTCGACCTGAGAATCGATGACGGCTTGCGCTTCGGTCACGAATCCGCCGATGTCGCGGCCCACGACGTTGGCCTGGACTTCCAGATAACGTTGGTTGTTCTCGCGGACGATCTGGCGTGGGCCGACGACTTCCTCGATCGTGGCTACCTCGTCCAGCGGGATCAGCGTGCCCTCGGCGGTCCGCACGATCAAGTGACGCAGGTCTTCAACCGAATCACGGGCCTGCTCCTGATAGCGTACGTAGATGTCGTAACGCTGGACCCCCTCGTAGATCTGCCCGGCTTCGACACCGCCCACCGCGGCCTCGATCAGCTCCTGCACCTCGGAGAGGTTGAGCCCATGGCGGGCGATGGCTTCGCGGTCGGGGCGGATTACGATTTGAGGAGAGCCGATGACCTGCCCGGTCTGCACGTCGGCGGCGCCGTCGATTCCGTCGACGACGGCGGCAATGGCTTCACCCTTCGCCTTGAGCACATCCAGGTCGGGCCCGAATAGCTTGATCGCGAGCTGGGCCTTGGAGCCGCCGATAAGCTCGTCCACCGAGAGCTGGATCGGCTGGGTGATGTTGACCTGCACGCCCGGCATGCCCTCCAGCGCCTCGCGCATGGCGTTTTCGACATCGATCTGGGTGAAGCCCGCCCGCCATTGGTCTTGCGGCTTGAGCACGACCATCATGTGCACGGTGTTGATCGGATCGGCGTGGGCGCCGACTTCGCCGCGACCGATGCGGGAGACGGCTTGTTCGATCTCGGGAATCTTCAGCAGGCGTTTTTCTGCGATCAGGCTGTTACGCATGGTTTCTCCGAGGGAAACGGACGGCGCCATCGTGAGGTTGGCAATAATGTCTCCCTCCATCAGGCGCGGCGTGAACTCCGACCCCAGCCGGGGGAATATCCACGCGCCCAGTGCGAGCAGCAGCACCGAGAGTGCAACGGCCAGTATCCGGAAGCGGACGAATATCCCCACTATCGGGCGATAACCGGTCACCAGCGCGCGAACGATCCAGATGTCCCGGCTCTCGCCGGGGGGTGAACCCGCCTTGCGTCTGGGCTTGCGCATCAGCAGGGTGGAGTAAACCGGTGCGCCCACCAGCGCGTAGATCAGCGAGCCAAACATGGCCAGCGCCACGGTGTAGGCCAGGGGGCGGAACATCTTGCCCTCGACCCCTTGCAGCGTGAACAGCGGGATAAACACCAGCACGACGATAAGGATGGCGAACGTGATCGGCTGCGCGACCTCCCGGCAGGCCCGCCCGATCACGTGAAGTTTGGATTCGTCCGCCTCGGCCCTCCGCAGGAGGCGATCGGAGTTCTCCACCATCACGATGGTGCCGTCCACCAGCATCCCGATGGCGATGGCGAGTCCGCCCAGCGACATGAGGTTGGCGGAGATTCCGAAGCGGTACATGGCGATCGCCGCGAACAAGACCGAGAACGGTATCGAGATCGCCACGACAAGACTCGCTCGAAAGCCGCCGATGAAGACCAGCAGGATCAGCACCACGAGCCCGATGCCTTGCAGAAGCGCACTGGTGACGGTGCCGACGGCTGCCTGCACGAGCGTCTTTTGCTGGTAGTAGGCATCGATGGTGACGCCCTCAGGCAGTGCTTTTTCGATCTCGACCAGCTTCTTTTCCACCGCCTCAATTACGGTCGAAGAGTTTGTGCCGTAGAGCTTGATTACCATGCCGGAGACGACTTCGCCCTCGCCGTTGCGAGTCTGCATGCCCTGGCGGATTTCGCCTCCGATATCCACGGTGGCGACATCTTCCAGGTACACTGGGGTGCCGTCTTCGTGGGTGACCACGATACGCTCCAGGTCGCGCTGGTCACCCGCCAGGCCCTCTGAGCGCACGATGAACATCTCGCCGTTGCGCTCGATGAACTGTCCGCCGACGTTCTGGTTATTTGCCTCAATGCGCTCGATGACTTCACCCAGACTCAGGTTGTAGCGCAGGAGCGCGTCCGGATCTATGTTCACCTGGAACTGCTTCACCTGCCCGCCGATGCCGAGCACCTCGGTGACGCCGGGCACGGTCTGGAGGTTGTACTTCACCACCCAGTCCTGGATGCTGCGCAGTTCCTCCAGGCTGTACTGCCCGGTGGTGTCGATGAGGTTGTAGTAAAGCACGAGCCCCTGGCCGGTCGAGATCGGGCCCATCTGTGGCTCACCGAAGCCGTCGTGAATTGCCTCGCGTGCTTCGGATAAGCGCTCTCCCACCAATTGCCGTGCGTGGTAAATGTCGGTGCCATCCTTGAAGTAGATGCTTACCACGGATAGGCCGAAGTTGGAGACCGAGCGGATTTCCTCCACATCTGGCAGGCCGCTCATCGAGACCTCGACCGGAAAGGTGACGAACTTTTCGACCTCTTCGGGGCCGAGCCCGGAAGTCACGGTAAAAACCTGTACGAGAGCCGGAGAAACATCAGGAAAGGCGTCCACCGGTAAGTGCTTGTAGCTCCAGTAGCCGCTCGCCATCACGGCCAGCGTCAGGAGCACGACCACCAGCTTGTTGCGCAGGGCGATATCGATCAATTTATGTAACATGGATAGTGCTCTTTGAAGATTAGTGCTGATGCCCGCCGAACGAGCCTTTACCCAGCTCTGCCTTGAGCGGGAGCGGGTTGCGCATCACGTAACTCTCCCCCGGCTTCAATCCGCTCTCCACGGCGAAGAACTCCGCATCGCTGTGCCCGAGCACGATGGGGCGAGGTTCGAGCCCCTCCTCGGTCTGCACAAACACGACCGTCTCCCCCTCATACTCCAGCACCGCCGTGCGCGGGACGACCACGGCCTCCTTATGCTCCTCCACGGTGACTCCCCCCTTGATAAACTGGCCGGGCTTCCACAGGTTTTCGTCGTTATTCACGACGACGCGGGCCAAGCCCGTGCGCGTGTGCTCGTCGATGACCGGAGCGATGTAGGCGACCTTTCCGCGAAACTCGCCTCCCTCGTGGCCGCCGGAGATGACCACGGGTTGCCCACAGGCGACTTTTCCCAAGTCACGCTGATAAATACGCAAGTCGGCCCAGACGGTGGACAGATCAGCCACCGTGAACAGGGGCGAGCCCGCTTCGACGGTCTCCCCCAAGGTGACGGCGTAGGCAGTAATGACGCCGTCAAAGGGGGCTTTGACCTCGAAGGGGCGGAGGGTGTCCGTGCTTTCCAAAATCGCCAAAACCTGGCCCTTTTTCACTGGGTCGGCTAGGCGCGCCTTGATCTCCAACACGGTGCCGTCGTAGCGGGGTGTCACGTAGGCGACGTGCTCGCGGTTGAACTGGATTTCTCCGGGCAGGATCACTTCCTCGTGCAAGATTCCGGGCCCGGCCTGTGCCAACTGGATATCGAACTCCTCCATCACCTCGGTCGAGAGCACGACTACATCCTCGTCGTGACCGTGATGGTCGTCTTCCCCGCCATGTTCGTCAGTGTCGGTTTCTTCATGGGCGTGACTATGACCGGCGTGATCATCGTGGTCGTGTGTATCCGGCTCTGAATACGCGGGAGTTGCCAGAAGCACCCCGATGAGTACTGCGGCGAATCGAAAGAGTGGTAATTTTATGGCCGACGCCGCTCGTTCCGAATAATGAGAGGAGCTGTCGCGTTCGACGCTCGAAGACGGTGCGATCGGGGACTGTGATTTTAATTCAAAGTTGTTCATTTCAAGAAATACTCGGGTTGAAAGGAGGGTTTACAGCGAGCGGTTGACGGGGCGTGTGAGCGCCTGAACCTCAGCCTGGGCAGCGGCATAACGCTGAAGGGCATCGAGGTAGGCCTCGCGGATATCGAAGAGCGTTTCACAGCTGGTCAGCACATCCAGTTGGGTGTACTGACCGCGGTCGTAGCCTGCCGACACGTCCGCCAGTGCCTGTTCCGCGCTGGGCATCAACTGCTCCCGTACGGATTGCGCCTCGGCATGTGCACTGACGAGTGCCTGATACGAGCGGTTGAGCCGGATCAGCATTTCTCGCCGTAGTGCCTCCCGCTCATATTCGACGGCGCGTAACTGTGCCCGTGCCGTGCGGATATTTCCCTGGTTTCGGTCGAAAAGCGGCCAGGGTACTTCCACGCCAGCGACGAAACCGAAGTTTCCGTTATCCTCGTTGAAATAGCGTCCCCCGGCAAAAACTTCGAAGTCGGGGACCGCTTGCGCCTTTTCCAGTTCCAGGGCGGCCTCACGGCTGCTGCGGAGCGCTTCGTACTGCGCCAGGTGCGCGGTGTTGGTCAGGCTCGCGGCCAGATCAGCAAAGGCGGGCAGGTCAGGCTCGATACCGACGGCTCCCTCGACGGTGAAATCCGTTGCAGCTTCGTCGCCCCAGAGCATGGCGAGGTTGGCCTTGGCCACGGCCAGCTGGCGTTGGGCTTGCTCAAGCGTGTAACGCTGCTGGCGCACAGCGAGCGCAGCCCGTGTCAACTCGACCTGTGGAGACCGTGCGGCCTCTACCAGGCGGGCGGTTTCCTGCTCGCTGAGCCCGGCCAGCTCGAGCTGCTCGTGCCGCAGACTCACCGATTGCTGGGCGAGCAGGACATTGATAAAGCTGGCCCTGACCTCGGCCTCCAGCTCCGAGAGCCTCACCTCGCGCTGCCAATCGACGAGATCCCGCTCGCGCCGGGCCAGCGCCGTGCGGCGGGCCTGCTTGTCCGCGGTTTCGATGACCTGGCTGATCCCGAGTGTCACCTCCAGGCCCTGGACGCCGGTAATGGGGCCTGTGCCGAGAAAGTTCTCCACCTCGGCCCCGATCACGGGGTTCGGGGGGAGGTCTGCCTGCTCGATCTGCCCGTCGGCCGCGTCGGCCAAGGTGGCGTTCAGTCCGAGCCGAGGGTCGTTTTGGATGGCGCGATGGAGCGCGGTTTGGAGGGTGATCGCCTGCGTTGCGCCTATGGGCTCGGCGGGTAGCGTGCCGGCAGAGACGCCCAGTATGAGTGTATACGTTGAAAGAGTGGAATATAAGTGCATGAAAAATCCTGATGCCAGTTGAAGGCATGCATCCCCTGTAAAACAGGTGTGCATCGACGCACTTTCCTTGACGGAGAGTGCCCAACAACAGGATCAGGATCAGATGCGCAGTACGACGGTACGCGTGATCAGCACACAGAGGTCTTTGGCAGGGGGAGCTCGGGCAGGATTCGGTCCTTTTGTCTCCACGCTATCGCCCCGGAAAACCTGCACCGGAAGAATCTCGCCACTGTCGGCGAGCTGAAGCGGCGCGGGCGTATCGCTCACGCGAATCGCCTGCGCATAGGTGCTCTTGAGTTTAACATCGGTGCAGTCACCGCACTCCGGCGACTTGGGGCTCTCTGCATCATGGCAACAGCCCCCGCCGAAATTTACCACGGGAACCGCCGCCTGCTCCTGCGCATGCAGGCACACCAGCAGGGCTCCCATCGCGCCGCTCATGCCATTGATGGCGATGAGGCAAACAAGCCCTGCACTGATGATCTTTCTTAGCGGCATCGGTTCAACGGTGCGTAAAGAGACGCATGTACCCGCATCTGTCAAGTGGCTTTAGGGAGTGAAGTCTGCTGTCAGGCAGAGACTGGAGCCATCGGGGTGATACGTGAGCTTTGTGTGGCAGGGTGGGGTGGGTTGGTCCAGCAAAGGGAGAAAAATCCGCCACACTAATATATCAACAGATATTTTTATGATTGACGCGGCCCGTTTGAGAAAAGATAGTCGCGGCATGCTATGAAGCCGGAGCCATTGTTTCCCTCGCTGCTGCTTTTCATGTAGAAGCGCCGGGAGGAGATGGAGACGGATTTGTCCACCGCTCATCAAGTTTAGCCCCAACCCACGTTATCCCTTTTATGAAGACAGACATTAAGCCTGAGTTCAAAATATGTGATCTATTTGAATCGGGTACTGACGGTTATGTGACGGGTCGTATTCCGGTGTTGGCCCGGACACATGGCGGCACATTGCTGGCCGCCTGGGAGGCTCGCCACGGGGGAGAGGACGGCTATCCGGGCGATTGGGTGGATATCGATATCCTTATGCGCCGCAGTGAAGACGGAGGGAATACCTGGAGCGCCGTGACCACGCTGGCAGATGCCGGCAAGCTGCCCACTCACAATGCGAACCTGCTTGTCGATGCGGCGGGCACGGTTCACTTCCTTTACTTCGTCAACTACGAGCGCGCCTATTATTGCCAGAGCCGGGACGAGGGGCTGACCTTCTCCGAGCCGAGGGACATTACCGCTGTTTTCGAAGGCTTCACCGACGCCTATGGATGGAATGTCATCGCGGGTGGTCCGGGGCATGGCGTCGTCACCCGCGAGGGGCGGATGGTTGTTCCTGTCTGGCTGAGTAATGGCGGAAAGAAGCACCGTCCTTCCGTTGTGTCGTCGATCTACAGCGATGATGCGGGGGCGACCTGGCACTGCGGGGAGTTGGTGCCCGCCACGCTCAAGAACATGAGCGAGACCGTGGGGGTGGAGTTGGAAGACGGGCGTATCCTTTTTAATATCCGCTCGGAAGACCCTGCCTTTCGGCGCGCTTTCTCCGTCAGTCCTGATGGGGCGACCGGGTGGACGGAACCCTGTTTGATCCCCGCATTGAAGGAACCGATCTGCATGGGCAACTTGTTGCGTTTGAATTTCTCCGAGGGGGATAAACCGGGGCGTATCATCTTCTGCAACCCGGACAACGACTATTACAGCGGCCGTTTTGGGCCCTCCTGGGATGGCAACAAGGACCGGGTAAATCTCACCCTGAAGATGAGCTCTGACGACGGAAAAACCTGGCCGGTCTCGCGCGTGATCGATCCCGGTATCGCCGGTTACTGTGACCTGGCGTGCGATTCGTCGGAGACCATTTACGTCCTGTACGAGCGGGGCGGGGTCGATAACTCCATGTGGGTAAACCGCTATGTGTCCTTCGTTCGCCTCAATACTGCCTGGCTGATGGAGTCCTGAATCCGTCGCTGTATCATTCACTCGCTTACTCTTTTATAAACCCCATTTCAAAATCATGCACTTCCGTTATCTTATCGCCCTGTTGAGCTTGTTTACCGTCCTGCCCACTTTTGCCATCGCCCAGGAGCGGGTGGCACGGCTGGAGTTCCCCGGAAACGGGGAGGGGATCGCTGTCTCGACAATAGGCTCCGGTCCGGCCGTTTTTACGGCCGAGCTGATCCGCCCGCAGGGCCAATGGCAAGCGCCGCAATGCGCAGTGGAAGTCCTGGATTTCTGGGACCGGGCGCAGTCGGGGTGGTCGGTCGATGCGCAGGTGAAGGGCGCGACCATAACGCTGACGGTGAGCGCTGAACAGCCCGAGCCGGGTTGGTACTGCCTTAACATCACGGTGCGTGATGGGGAAGGCGAGTGGACGGTCGACCGAACGCTCGACGATGGCATGGGCCGGGACATTCCGCAGCTTAAGAGCCCGATGATCTGTCTGGTGCCAGAACCGCGCACGATTGAGGACGTGCCGGACTGCCCGGTGGCGATCGATACTCTGATCACGAGCAGCAATCGTGAGGTTTCAGATGAGATACAACTCGTTCTGACGCGATTGCTCGGAGTTCGCTGGGCACGTGAGCGTATTGCGTGGGGGTGGATCGAGTCCCGTCCGGGTAAATATGACATGGATGGTTCGTCTATGATTGGCAACCAGTACCAGCATGCCACGCGTGCCCGTGCCATTACTGATGATTTCTACAACAATGGGATCAGCGTGCTGGAGGTCTTCCATGGCGTTCCGGCCTGGACGACGGATGAGGAGGGCAATGAATTCAAGGTGTTTCCCAATGACCTGCGGGTGTTCTACCGCTGGCTCAAGGACATGGCCTCGATCTTCTCGCCCTCGGTCAAGGCCTGGTCGATCTGGAATGAGCAGGATATCGGCTTTTTCTGCGCGGAGCCCCCGGACCAGTATGCCGCCATGGTCAAGGCCGGGTCGCTGGCTTTGCGGGAATCACCCGCCCGCCCGCTGGTGTTCCTCGGCGCGTTTGCCCGGGACCCTCGCGTCGGCGGTTACGCGGAAATCCTCTTTGAGAACGGCGTTTCCCCCTATGTCGATGTGTATGACTTCCATTCCTATGCGCCGGTTAACAACGGCATGCTTGCAGAGGCCATCGATACGAATCTCACCGTCGCCCGTGAGCACGGTATCCCCCATGCATGGCTGACAGAAACCGCCTATGCTTTTCCAAAGTCGTCTCCGCCGACGCTATCGGCAAGCCGTCAGAAGCAGGTTCGCTACCTGCTCGATGCCTACACGACGGCCTTCTCGCACGGGGTCAGCCATGCCTTCTGGCATTCGCTGCGGCCAGCTGCTCCGTTCGCGTCCCATCAGTTCGGGATGCTGAACGCCAATCTGGAGCCGTTCCCGGTTTATCAGGCGATGGCTGTGATGGCTAACCAGCTGGGCCGTGGACAATACCTGGGGAGTTTCACCAACGCCAATGGCGCGTCCGTCCAGCTTTATCAGGATGGAGATGTCGAGGTCGCCTACGTGGATGCCGATTCCGACACCATCGTTATAGACTCGGAGGATTCATCTGGACTCGTTGCCACTGATGTGATGGGGGGCAGACTTGCCTTGAGTGCGGTTGACGGCGGCATGGCTGTGAAAAACGACGGCTGGCCCTTCTATGTGCGCGGTACTGCATGGAAAGGCCGGATCACGCAGCAGCCGGTGCCTCCCGTTGCTCCTGCGGACAATGAGGAGCCCTCCGGGGTTGTGGTGCGGCCGCGTTTTCCCCGGGAGTGTGTGCTGTTCACCCCCGACAAGCCCGCGTCGAACTGGGATGGAGTGGCGACGAACTGGGCTCCGCGTGGCTACGCTTTCAAGGAGGGCGAAAGTGTCCCCGCCTCGGTGGAGGTGTATAACTTCTCGTCCCGCACGGTCAGCGGTGATATCTGGGCCAATATGCCGGCGGGTGCGGAAGCTGATACGCAGACGCAACCCTATACGGTCGAGCCCGGTGGCCGCGCGGTGGTGACCTTTACACTCACCTTTGAGGGCGAGGGTGGGGTTGTAACTTTCGAAGCTGTGACGGCGGATGGCGACTTGGCTGACCTGTCCGTGTCCAAATGGACCCCGAAGCCGTAGGTATTTCTTTTCTGCGAATCGTAAGCGGGCATGCAACGTTACTCCTGAATGATTGATGTGTAACCTCCTGACATACCTGAGCATGGCTACTTGCCTGACCACATTGACCAGTGCCACCGCGCAAGCGGCGGACGCGCAGACTGGGGCGCGACCGAACGTTCTTTTCATCACCATCGATGACATGAACGATTGGACGAGCGTGTTCGATAAAGACAACCCGATCCAGACGCCCAATCTTGAGCGCTTGGCAGACCGAGGGGCTTTCTTCACGCGTGCTTACTGCTCATCGCCTGCCTGCAACCCCTCCCGTGCATCGGTCATGACGGGAACCCGTCCACATAAGACCGGGATCTACGGTAACAGTGCGGACTGGCGGGGCACCCTCCCTGATATTCCGACCCTTCAGCGTTACTTCAAGGACAACGGCTATTTCGTCTGCGGGGCGGGCAAGATATTCCATCACCATCAGGACTGGGCGTTCCACGATAATGCTTCGTTTGACGAATACCTGATGATGGCGATTAACGAGCCCTATCCGCCGGAAAAGCTCAACGGCCTGCCGAACTATGGCTCCCGCAACACCGACTGGGGACCGTGGCCGGAGGATATCCGCAAAACTGCCGACTACCGGACCTCCGAGTACGCGGTGCGCCAGCTTCAGCAGGAGCATGACCGTCCGTTTTTCCTGAACGTCGGCATCTACAAGCCACACTCGCCGTTTTTTGCTCCGCAGGAGTATTTTGATAGATATCCCACGGATGCGCTCGTCATGCCGCCGCTGCTGGACGGTGACCGTGAAGACCTTCCTGAGGGAGCACGGAGTGTGCTCAAGCCCACCGATTGGTACTGGCGAGGGATGATGAAGGCGCAGTTGGAAAAGCCTAATGCTTACCGGGACTATGTTCGCGCCTATGAGGCTTGTGCTACTTTCGCCGATGAGATGATCGGCAAGGTCATCGACGCCCTCGATAAGAGCCCGTACCGTGACAACACCATTATCGTCCTATGGTCCGACCACGGTTTTCATCTGGGCGAGAAGGAGCATTTTGAGAAATTCGCGCTTTGGGAGAAAACCACGCATATCCCGTTTATTATCATCGCCCCGGGTGTGACTGACCCGGGGACGGTAATCGGAAAGCCGGTTGATATGACGACGATTTATCCGACACTGGTCGAGCTATGCGGGCTTGAAATGCCGCCGCACGTGGACGGCTTCAGCCTGGTGCCACTGCTGGAGAATCCCGAGACGGATATCCCACCTGCGTTGATGACGTACGAGAAGGGCAACCATGCTATCCGCACCGAGCGCTGGCGCTACATTCAGTATGCCGATGGGTCGGCGGAATTGTACGACCACGAGAATGACGATAACGAGTGGACGAACGTGGTCGATAAGCCTGAAAATAAGGATGTTGTCGAAAGACTGAGAGCTTTCGTGCCGGTCGAAAACGCCGACGCCGTTCCCGACCTCGGGGGCTAATTTAGGCCGCCTTTATCATCATGTGTTTGCATCGATTTATCGCCTTTGCAATGATATACTAACTGATATTTCTGAATTGACATTCACCCTTCAAACTTTTCCAATCAAACTACCATGAATACACTATACCCAACTCGTCTCCGTAATCTTGTTTTCCCTTGCGTTCTTGCCGGGTTCGTTTGTTTTTCGGCCCTTTCCGCGCATGCAACCCTGATCGCCTATGATACGTTCACGACCGATCCGGGTGGCTACACGGTTGATACAAATATATTCGGGCAGTCCTCAACGATTGAGACTTACGGGTTCACCGGTGTCTGGGGTGGCACGAATTCCAACTTCTTCACGTCCCGCACACTGGGGATGCAAAAAGACGGTGTCATCACCTCTTCGGGAGTGGTGCGGCTGAGCACCAGCTCGGGTCTGTCCCGCTCGGATAACCGTGGCTTCAATGCGCTTGCCGGCCAGAGCACGCTGTGGTTCGGCTCGTACATGCGCGTGGACGCCAATGCCCTCACGCCCTCCAATGGCGCCGAGCTGATGTTCGGGTTTACATCGGGCGGGGTCCCCTTGGGGTCGACCGACTCGGCGACAGGCGCACTGTGGAGTACCAGCAACGGCGGAAGCCTCTCCGGTTTTCAGTGGGGGGTCAGCAGCAGCAATAGTCTGGTCGTGAAGTATCAGTCGGGCAGTAACACGGTTGATACGGTCGATAGTGGTTTTGTGCTCAGTTCGGCCTATCCGACCACCTATTTCCTGGTGGCTCAGTTGCTCGTCAACGAGTCGGGCAACGACACGCTCAACGTATGGGTGCTGACGTCGACCCCGGTGGACGAGAGTGCGATCCTGAGCATCACGCCGACCCTCACGGTCAGCTCGGCCGACATCCTCTCCAACAGCAGCGAGCTGGACACCCTGCTGCTCAACTCGGGGGCGACCGGCTCCACGTCCTCGCTCAGCTTTGACGATACACACATCGGCACCACCTACGCCGACCTGACTTCTATCCCTGAGCCTGCCGAGGCCGCCGGGTTGGCCGGTGCTTTGGCTGTCCTCGCGGTTTTCCTTGCGCGTCGCCGTCGGTAAACAAGCGCAGGCCGCTGACGGGTGGCCATAGGGCATTTCAATTGTACTGGTAAATCTTCCATGTGGATGGGTGGGGAAGGAGCCTCCGGTTCCTTCCCCACGCCCCTCGTTTCTTTGCAGCGATGAAAAACAGACTACCCCA
Organism: Verrucomicrobiota bacterium JB024; assembly: GCA_030673825.1. Taxonomy (GTDB): domain Bacteria; phylum Verrucomicrobiota; class Verrucomicrobiia; order Opitutales; family Cerasicoccaceae; genus Ruficoccus. Next base: position 51,889 of record JAUTCS010000074.1, read on the forward strand.
TCAAAGGACTGGCACCTCTTCCGCCTTTACGCTGATCGAGTGCCTGGTCGCGATAGTGGTTATTCTCATCGTGGTTTCCATCGCAGTTCCGGCGATCAATGGAGTGATTGAGCGAAGCCGGACGGTTTCCTGCCAGCAGAACCTGCGGCAGCAGTACATCGCTTTCAATACATTCGCGGCCGAGAATCAGAACCGCTGGCCGGCGCGTGTCGCCTTCAACGATGACGGTAATGTGCAGGGCAACTACGTGTACTTCATCCGGGAGTACTTGCCGGCGGCGAATAACTATGGCCGTTGCATCGGCAATCTGGGAAAGGTTTATATCTGCCCCGAAGTCGAAGATCTCAGGGAGTACACCGCCGGTACGAGCTACGGCATCAACGGTAATCTCTTCGAAAGCTTTTCCGGCCCCACGCTTATCCGGGTCGATGGTATCGCTGTCCCGCCGAGGACGATCCTGCTTGGCGACGGTTGCTGGATCGGCAACCAGTTCACCTCATGGATTGACCAAACGCGGCTCCCGGGGCGGACTTTTCCCGAGTCGAACCCATCTCCGTCCATGCATACGCAAGGCGGAGCTAATCTTCTTTTTTGCGACGGCCATGTCGAGTACTGGCCGGACACCTCGATCCTGACGCAACGCCAATACCTGGATGGTGGCCCCAAGGATGTTTGGACCTTGAAATAGTCCTGTATCGCTCTGCTTTATGAAGACAGTAACTGATGAATTTACCGGCCATAAGTCCGGACATGTTTCGCAGGCCAAGGACTCCGACACGGTGTCCTGCCAGATTTCGCGCTTCACCGGGCTTGTGGCCGCGCCGTTTACGCCGTTTCTGGGCGACGGCTCGCTCAACCTCGACGTTATTCCCGAGTACGCGCGCTTTCTGAAGCAGCGGGGCGTGAGTGCGGCGTTTATTTGCGGAACGACCGGTGAGTGTACCTCGCTCTCGATCTCGGAGCGGGAGGCCGTGGCAGAGGCATGGTTACACGAGCCGGTTCTTCCGGTTATCGTGCATACTGGGCATACGACGTTGAGAGACGCGCGTCGTCTTGCCGTGCATGCGCAAGAATGTGGGGCCGTGGCTGTCGCCGCTTTCGCGCCTTTCTTCTTCAAGCCGCGTAATCCGGTTGAAATGGTCGAGTGGTGCGCGGCAATCGCGGAGGTGGTGCCGGAGTTGCCGTTTTATTACTACCATATCCCTTCGATGACCGGGGCGGATATGCCGGTCGCCGAGATACTGGAATGTGCCGAATCTCGCATCCCTAACCTGGCCGGGGTCAAGTACACCTACGAGGATATCGACGACTTTGAAACCTGCCTGCGCTATCGGGATCATCGTTTCGACCTGCTGTTCGGGCGCGACGAGCTGCTGATGGAGGGCTGGCAGCACGGTGCCCGTGGAGCCGTCGGTAGCACCTATAACTATGCCTCCCCCCTCTATCTGCGCATTCTCAAGGCCTTGGAAAATGGTCACCCGGATGAAGCCCGCGCCCTGCAGGATCTGGCGATCTCCATGATCGATATCTGCAACAGCGCGGGTGTCACGCATCTGGCTGCTTCGAAGGCGCTGATGGGCATGCTGGGGGTGGAATGCGGTCCGGTCCGCCTGCCGCTGGCGAATCCCACGCCGCGTCAACTGTCGGCTATGCGTGACAAGCTGGAGGCGTTGGGATTCTTCGCGCCGGATTTCGGCGGTGTTGTGAAGAAGACGAGCGGGGCTGGCAACATCACTAAATAAAAGAGGATTCTTTTTATCGTCCTTACGTTTTACCAGATCGCTCAATTTATGACTGATTTTATGGACTCAAGTCTTCGACAGGAAACATTGGCCGACCCGCGCCCACAGGAGAATGCCAGCCGGATTACCCACCGGGAAATGCTCCAGCTTAAGCGTTGGAACACACCCACCATTTACAACGGGTGGGAGCAAATTACCCATGCGGACATCGCAGCGGACGCTTTCAATCTGGAAGAGACCTGCGACTTTATGCCCTGGATGGGGCCCATGGTTGGGCGTGCCGTGACCGTCATGATCGAGCCTGGAAACACGGCCCATACCCGCAACGCTGCGGTGGCCTGGCGTGAGTATCGTGAATACCTTGCCTCGGTACCGGGGCCCAAGATCGTCGTGGTTCAGGACCTGGAAAAGCCGCGCACCATCGGGTCTTTTTGGGGAGAGGTTAATAGTAACGCGCATCGGGCATTGGGCTGTGTCGGCACCATCACCGACGGGGCGATTCGTGACTTGGACGAGATGGCCAACGCGGGGTTCAAGGCGCTGGCGCGTCGGCTCTGCGTCGGCCACGCGCATGTGACGCCGGTGCGCTGGAACGTTCCCGTCGAGGTTTTCGGGCGCACGGTGCGACCGGGGCAGCTCATACACGCCGATAAGCACGGCTTTATGGCCGTGCCCGAGGAAGACGAGCCGGGCTTGCTCGACGCCGTGCTTTTCATGGACGCCAACGAATGCAAGACCGTGATTCCCGCCGCTCGCGAGTCGGGGCGTTCGTTTGAGGCCATTATCCAAGACTTGGCCAAGGCGGGGCAGGCGTTCAGTCAGGCCGCCCAGGATAAATTCAATCGTCGGGGAGAGTGGTGAATCCCTCCACCCAGCTCGCCTGTTCTCCTTTATCTTTCATTATTATTACGTTTACTTGATATATATTATAAAAATGTTTTCTCATGCCCCTTCACGCCCTTTTACTCGCATCTTTACCTCGGGTAAGCACATAGGATACACACTGCTTCTGGCTCTTGCCATGCAGACGACACTGGCGCAAGAACCTGCGGTGCTGAAGGGAACCGAGCTTGGGCTCGTTCCCGACACGGGAGAGATTATCCCGTTGGAAACGGTTCGTCGCGCAGTGGCCCGTGTCGCCGAAGAGTCAAGCGCCCGGCTGGTTCTGGAACCGGGGCGTTACGATTTTGCCGCTCCCGCTGATCCGTCCGAGGCCAATGTCTTCGACTTCAGCAGTGCGACGAATCTTGAGATCGACGGGCAGGGAGCGCTTCTGGTCTTCCGCGGTAAGGCGACTGCCTTCCGTTTTACCCGAAGCCGTGACGTCCGGCTGTCGAACGTGCAGGTTGACTGGGATGTGCCACCGTTTGCGCAGGGAACGATTACCGCCTCAGGGGAGGACTACATCGACGTACGTCTGGATCCCGGCTATCCCTACGCGGGCGAAAGGATCGAAGGGCTGATGGATTATGACCCGGAAACACGCCTGCCAATCGGAAATTTCGACATGTTCCGGGACTACATTCTCTCGGTTGAGAGGGTCGAGCCTGAGACGCTGCGTCTGACTTTCGACATCCATAAACACGCCGACAAGACCGAGTATGTCCGGCAGTGCCTGCAGCATATCGTGGGTAACAAAGTTATCCTGCGCTACAGTGTTTATGGTCACTATGGTGTGCTGCTGACGCGCTGCGAAGATGTCCGGCTGGAGGGTGTGCGCATCTATACCGTCCCCGGGATGGCCGTTCAGGCGAACCGTTGCGAGGGCCTTACGCTGGACCGTGTCGAGGTGCGTCCGCGTCCGGGTACCGACTGGCTGATGTCCACGACGGCGGATTGCATCTTTCTGACACACTGCACCGGTGAAATTCTGATCCAGGACTGCCATTTTGAGGCTACCGGTGATGACGGACTGAACATTACCGGGGCTAAATACTGGCACCTGAGTCAGATGAGCGAACGTAAAAACCTGCTGGTAGCCCCCCCTCCGGGGGTGTGGGAAGGTCCCGTGCCGGAGCCGGGAGACGTGTTGGAATTCGCCGGGGCGAGGGACCTCGTGGTGGTGGCCAAGGTTCCGGTTCGCCAAGCCGTGTGGAACCCGAAGACCCGGTTATTTGAAATCGAGCTGACCGAGCCGCTTCCTGACAATGTTCGGCTGGGCGATTTCGTGGTGAGCCGCCGCTATTGTGGGCAGGCGAAAATTGTGCGCTCGACTTATCGGGGCATCCGTTCGCGGGCCATCGTCCTGTCCGCTGACGATGTGGTGATCGAAAACTGCTACTTCGAGGGGATGCCCGAACCGGCCATCATGCTGAAGGGGGGAGACCGCCACCATCAGGAGGGGCCCGTGTGCAACCGCATCTTTGTGCGCAATAATGTTTTTGAGCGTGTTGGCGGTCCTGTGGTCCAAGCCTCGGCGGGAGCAACTGACCCGGGGGCGGATGTCGTCCACGATGTGGTGATCGAGGGCAATGTGGTGCTGGCCGATCCGGCCTTCCGGGCTAAACGGGTCTTTCACTGCTATGATCGCTGGGCCTACCTGAACTCAGGGCTCAGCCTGGCCTCAATCACCGGGATGAGCATCCGTAACAACGTCTTCGATGGGCTTTCCGGTAACGTGATCTTTCTGGACCGGGTTAGTGACGTGGACGTGGAGGGGAATCGCTCGCTCTCGGGCGGCGACATTGTGGTGGATGAGGGAACCTGCTCCAGTGTCCGGGTGGGCGCCAATCCCGGCCTGACCCTCTCCCCGAATGAAAACGGTTACTACACCTCGCACCCCCGGCGTATCAGTGACCTACGCTGATGGGCTGGTCGGCTCCCGACCAGGAGCGCTCGAAGAGCCGGGGCATACTTCTGCGCAGGTGCTGACGCATGAGGTTTTCTGCTTCGTCGGGCTCGGCTTCCATCAGATTCTCCAGTAGCCGGACGTGATTGTCGCGGCTGCTGGGGATATGGGTGGAGATGTACAGGTTGAGTGCGCTGAACAGCTTCTGCTGCATGACCGTACGGAAAGCGGCCTCCATCTGCGGGCAATCCATGCACTGGATCAGACCCATGTGGAAGGCGTATTCGGCATCCCATTCTTCGCCGTACCGGGGGTTCTCCAGTTCGTCAATGACAAGGGCGAGCTTATGGAGCTCATCTTTACGCGCGCGGATGGGGTCCCCACAGTAGTAGCGGGCAGCTTCACATTCCAGCGCTTCACGTACGATCACCTGCCCGCGCAGATCCGTGATGCTGACAGCGCGTACGAGTGTGCCTTTCCTGGGCAAAGTTTCCAGATAGCCTTCGGACTCGAGCCGGACCATTGCCTCCAGCACCGGTGCGACGCTCATGTTGAGTTCTTGCGCGATCTCTCGGCGATTCAAGAGCGTGCCAGGTGAGTAACGGTGATCCAGTAGTCTGGCGAGAATCATCTGGTAAGACTGGTCGGCCAGAGAGCCATTCTTCTTGGCTTTTCGTGGTGTGAAATTTTTATTGATCTTTGACATGATATATGCCGAATCATGTTCCGGATGCTGTTCAGACACAAGCAGATTTACACGGCTGAGGCTTGAGGAAACGGAAGGGGAATATGGGCTAATTCGGGGCCACTTTGTTCGACCCCTTCAGGCGGAAAGCTCCCGGCGGCTGACCGGTATGGCGCCGGAACACGGATGAAAAGTAGTATTCGTCGCGAAAGCCGCAGAGGGTTGAGATTTGCTTGAGGGGGAGCTTTGAGTGGGTCAGCAAGGACTTTGCCCGCTCCAGTTTTACCTGGGTTAGAAAAGCGATCAGGCTGGTGCCGCGTTGTTCGCGGAAAAGGTGGCGTAGCCGGTCGTTGCTGATCGCTGCCTGCTCGGAGACCTCTTGCATGGAGTCGATGGTGGCGAAATGCTCGCGGATGTATTCTTCGGCGCGCCGCACGGCGGCATGCTCGGCTGAGCGCGTGTCTTCTTCGGGAGCGATACATTCGCGCAACATCGCCAACAGGGTGGCGGTGGCCCGGAGGTTCAGGATTTCCTTTTCGAGCTCGCTGGTTGGTCTTCTCCCAGAGCTGAGCTGGTCCCAGTCGTCCGAGAGCTGGTTCGCGGCGTTTCTCACGACGAGGCAGCCGTGTATTTGTTTTCTGATACGGGGAGAGACTGCGAGCTGAACGCAAATATCCTCGCCCGGGGTATCCATAACCTGGTCATGTGGGAGATCGGGGGCATAGATCACGCAACTGCCTTCTGGAAAAGAGACCAGCTCGTTTTGTCGGTTCCCAAGCCGAGTGATACCGCTCCCGGTGCGGTGGTAGACCATCTCGATGGCTGGGTGAGAGTGTACCTGGCAAGTCACTCCCAGCTCAACCGGTGTTCGCCATCCGGCGAGAAAGTGAAGTGTCTTTCCCGCCGTTTTCTTAACCAGGTCCTGCCATGCGTCTTTGGCCATTTTATCCATGGTTCACTTTCTATTAAATGTGAGCAGTTGAAATATCAGCCGTTTTTTATAAAGATTAGCCATTTCCTCATCTTGTTCAAGAATGCATCTCGGTTCAGGATGGAGGTATGAAAACCAATTCCTCGTTTCGTCTCGTTTTTCATGGCAAGCAGCAGGTAGAGCTGGAGCCTTTTGAGTTGCCTGAGGTCGCTGCCGGGCAGGTGAAAGTGAAGGTCCATTGCACCCTGATGAGCACCGGCACGGAGAACATCGTGTTCAACCGGTTGTTCGATGAAGGCACGCACTGGGACAAGTGGGTCAAGTATCCGTTTTACCCCGGCTATGCGGCGGGGGGTGAAGTCGAATCGGTCGGCGACGGCGTCGAAACGCTCAAACCGGGCGACCGCGTTGTATTTCGAGGAGGGCATGCCTCCCATGCCGTCGTTAACGCCGGGGAGTGTTATCCGGTACCGGCAGAGGTGCCGTTGTCCGAGGCGGTTTGGTTTGCGCTGGCAAAGATCGCATTTCACGGCGCTGTCGCCGCGAACTACCGACTGGGCGACCGTGTCTTGATTATCGGTGCTGGCCCGATTGGGCAAATGTCGTTGCGTTGGGCCCGGGCGGCAGGTGCTTTAAAAGTGCTCGTGGCCGACCCGTTAAAAGAGCGTGAGACCATCGCCCTCACCGGCGGGGCCTCCGCATATATCTCCAGTCCGGCGGGGGAAGCGCGTGAGGAGATACTGGAGGCCGACGACGGCTGCCCGCCCAACGTGGTGATCGACTCCACCGGGCACCCGGCGGTCTTTGCGGCAGCTTTGGACCTGGCAGGCAAGGGCGGCCGCGTGGTTATCCTCGGCGATACAGGGCAACCCGCCCGACAGACCCTGACCGGGGATGTCATGATGAAGGGCTTGAGCATCGTCGGCGCGCACGATGGCCATCAGATACCGGGATGGGATCAGGGCGCGATCACCGGGCTGTTTTTCTCGCTGGTGCGGGACGGGCGTTTCTCGCTCGGAGGACTCAATACGCACACCTTCGTGCCGGACCAGTGCGTGGAGGCGTACACGTGCGCCAACCGAGACCGCTCCAAGACGATGGGCATTCTCTTCAACTGGAAATCCTGAACCTGATTTGACATGAGCACTTTGAAACAATCTTTCTCCTGGTGGTGTTACGCCAACAAGGGTGTCGAGGCTCCTGAGTTGCTGAAGGCTGCCGCCCGCATTGGCTATGCCGGTGTCGAGCTGATCGAGCCGGAACTGTGGCAAATGGCGCGCGACGAGGGCCTGACTATCGTCAGTGTGGGCGGGCATGCATCCATCGAACAAGGTATGAACCGACCGGATAACGCCGCCCGTATCGAACGCGAACTTCACGAGAATATCGACCGGGCGGTGGCGTTCGGCATCCCCAACCTGATCTGCTTTTCGGGTAACAGGGATGGGATTAGTGATGTGGCGGGACTGGATAACTGCGCGCAAGTGCTTGAGCGGGTCGCGCCGGTGGCCGAGCAGGCAGGCGTCACACTGATCATGGAACTGCTTAACAGCAAGGTGGACCACCGCGACTACCAGTGCGACCATTCCGCCTGGGGAGTCGAGCTGTGCCAGCGCGTGAACTCGCCGGCCTTCAAGCTCCTCTACGATATTTACCACATGCAGATCATGGAGGGGGACGTCATCCGGACGATCGGTGAGCATCACACGTGGTTCGCCCACTACCACACGGCGGGCAACCCGGGCCGAGGCTTTATCGGCGAGGAACAGGAGGTCAACTATCCGGCGGTTGTCCGGGCTATCGAGAAAACCGGCTACACCGGCTATATCGGACACGAGTTCCTTCCTTCCGGCGATCCTCTTCAGGAACTGCAAGAGGCCTTCGACCTATGTCAGGGGGCCTGATTGATTGTTATCTGACCTCAAAGGCTTCAGGATCGTTCCAGGGCCAGGCGTTGTTGTCGCATACCTCGATCGCCTCGACGTGCCAGTCCGCGAAGAGGAAAACGGCTTTGCTTCCGTAATTCGGAGAGGGACCGAAGCGGTTTGTCGGTCCGGCATATCCCAGTTGCAAAGCCTTGGGCGGAGGACCGTATCTTTGAAGCCGCAGACCCCCGCCGTCTTCGGCATCGCTGGTTGCCAGCAGGGGGAATCGGTCGGGGCGGGTCAGGGACTCCAGCTTGATGGGGCTGTCGTCTCCCTCTGTTGCTTCCAGCTCCACATTGTAGCCGAAGATGCCCGGGGCATCCGAGGAAAACACTTCCTGAGAAGGGTCTTTTAGGATGGGCTGTTTGTATAGCTTACCCGTGGGAAGATCTTCGAACCCCAAGTAGGCTTTCAAGAGGATGGGCCAGCGTTGCGTGGCCTCGTTACGGGGGCGAAGCAACTCCAGCTGATTGTCCAGACTGTAGGCTTGCAGCGCTGCTCCCAGGGTTCGCTCTCGACCGACGCAGGAAACCATCTGCGCTTTTTCCCGGGCCTTGTTCAAGCCGACCGTGACGAGCGAGGCCAGGATGGCGATGACCGCCAAAGCGGCTAGCAGCTCGATCAGGCTGAAGGCGTGACGGGGGTGGGGGGCAGGCATGTTGGGAGTATCGGTTTTTTTATTGCCCCAGGCAATGGCTTTGTCACTTTACCTGGTGAATGAAGCCCCAACCCCGTGTCACGCTTCGTCAGGTCGCCAAGGCGGCGGGAGTCTCGCACTCCACGGTATCGTTGTGCCTGCGCAGCCATCCGTCCATCCCGGAAGCAACACGTGAGCGTATCGCGACCCTGGCCCGAGAGATGGGGTACCGCCCCGATCCGATGCTGACTTCGCTCAATTATTACCGTCAGCAGCGGAGCGGATATGGCTATCGCTCGACGCTGGCGTGGCTGAACGGCTATCGCAACCGCAAGCTCCTGCGCAGCAATCCAGATTTTAACTTCTACTGGACGGGGGCGCGTGAACAGGCTGAGCAGATCGGTTACGAACTGGAGGAGTTCTGGCTGCATGAGCCAAACATGTCACCCGAGCGTCTCGACCGTATTCTGAAAAGCCGACAGATCCAGGGGCTGTTGCTGCCGCCGATGCCGCAGGCGCATGATCTTATTCCGCTGCCTTGGGACGACTATACGGTGGTGGCTTTTGGTTACTCGCACGAACCCTTGTTTAACCTCGTGACGAGTGCGCAGTATCGGGGGGCGCGTTTGGCGATGCGCAGGCTGTACGAGATCGGGTACCGCTCGATCGCGATGTTCTCGTGGCCCGACTGGGAAGAGCGTACGGACTACAATTATTCCTCCGGCTATCACTGCGAGTGTTCCATTCTCAAGCTAAAGCCTATGATCTGCAAAGTCGCAGATACGCTGCCGGATCGCGGCGGGCAGGATGAGCAGATACTGAAAAAGTGGACCGAGCAGATGAATGCGTGGATGGAGAAGCGCCGTCCCGATGCTCTTCTCATGCCGGACCCGACCATCCTGAGCGGCATGCAGCGTGCCGGGTTGAAGACAGAGGGCAGGGGACTGGCGGTGATTTCACATTACGGCCAGGACGCGCGCTTTTCCGGCTTGTGCCAGAACCCGCGGGCGATCGGTGCCGAGGCAGTCAACCAACTCGTCAGCATGATCCAGCGCAATGAACGGGGTAAGCCCGAGTGCCCCTTACGGATACTGGTCGAGGGGTACTGGGTTGAGGGCGCTTCTACGCCGGGTCCTAAAGCGATGTGAGATACCTTGACCGGACGGTCGATGGGGCGCGTTTCACCTCGAATGGCTCTTGGATCTGATGGTCATTACATGTTCATTCACCAGGTAAAGTGACAAATGCTTTGCTGCCTGTCATGTCTGCGGGCAGAGTGAAATGCCATGAATACCCACTCCAAAACCCTCATTGCATTGTTTTACTTCGCGGCTGTAGCCGCCCTGTCCACCACGGCTTCGGCGGTTGCCATTGATGACTGGACGATCAGCACGGGCAGTACAGCCTCCGACCTGAGCACGGACAGCCCCATCATCGGAGACGGCTCGTCGGCTTCCGCGCTGAACACCCTGATCGCATCGCCCACCGCCTCCTACAAGCTCACCAGCGTGGGCGATAAAATCGACGTCACCGGAAGCGTGAACTTCAGCGGACTCAGTGGCTCATCGCTAGCGCACAGCTTCCGCTGGTCACTGATGAACACCAATGGCAGCTCCAACGTCAACGGCTGGCTCGGCTATGCCGGACAAAACTCCAGCGGCACCTCACCGGGCGACCTTTTCGAACGCGATAATCCGAATACCGCCTCGTGGTGGACGACCAATCAGGCGACGAAGCTGGGCAGCGCGGTGGACGCCTCCAGCGCCCTTTTGACTAACGGCACGTATGCACTGGCGATCTCGGTCGAGTTGACGGATACAAACGAGGTGACGATCGTGTGGTCGCTGATTGGAACTGGGTACTCCATGACCGGGACGGTGGTGGACGCCTCCCCGCAGACCCTGACTTTTAACGTCGTCGGTGTCGGTAGTGCCGGTCTGAGCGCGAACCAGATTTCGCTTTCGAATATGGACATCACCTACACGCCGATCCCCGAGGCCTCCGCCCTGTGGTACCTGGTCCTGGCCTCTGCTGTGCCGCTGCTGTGGCGCCGTCTCCGGGCCCGTCGTTAGGCACCGGCCGTCCATGATCCGATCCCGCTACCGGTGGCGGAGGATTATTTCAACCTTCTCCAGTCAGCATTATCGATAAGACAAGTGTGCGGCGCATGCGCCCATGCGTAGGAGTCCCATGTCCAAGCCCTTCTCCCATCATGCCACCCGGCCCGAAGATCGCGTGCCGATTATCGAAAAGATCGGTATCGGCCTGGGCCGTGTGGCGGCTGACGGCACCGCCGGCACCCTCCATACCTTGGTCAACCAGGTGTACAATATGATGCTGGGCGTGAACCCCGCCTTGTTGAGCACTGCGGTATTCATACAGCGCATTTGGGATGCGATGCTCGACCCGCTCTGGGGGCAGTTCTCGGACAATTTCCGTTCGCGCTGGGGGCGGCGTCTTCCGCTCATGGCGGTGGCGGCTTTGCCGATGGCTTTCCTGTTCGGAGCCATCTGGTGGTTTCCGCGTAGCATGGGCACGACGGGGCTGTTCGTCTATCTGGTGGTGGCCTCGCTGCTGTTTTACCTGTTTCAGTCCATGTACGCCATGCCGCTGAACGGCCTGCTGATCGAGGCGACCGACGACTACCACGAGCGCACACGGGTGGCGACGGTGGCCATCGTCTTTGCCCTGGTATTCATGATCGTGGGCCAGTGGGTATTTCCGCTCATGCAGCTGAATGTCTTCGCCGATGCGGTGACCGGGGTTCGCTGGGTGGCGTCGGGCTGCGCACTGTTGTTTCTGGTGGTCGCGCTGATGCCAGTTTTTCTGTGCCGGGAAAAACACTACAAGCGCGTCGCCGCGCAGCAGGCGAAGATCTCGCTACGCGAGGGGCTGGTGCATGTCCGCCATAACCGCCCCCTGCGCTACGTGATCATCGCCCGCCTGATCGCGAGCTTTACCTACAATGTCGTTGGGATGTTCGGCATCTACATGAACACGTACTATGTGTTCGGCGGGGACATCAAGCGCGCGGCTCCGTTCTACGGCGTGTTAGGCTCGGCGTACATGATCGCCGGTGCGCTCTGTTCGGTTTTCCTTTATCCGAGGCTCTCTCGCCTGATCGGCAAGAAGCGGACCTTCCAGCTATCGGCGGCGATTTTGGTGCTTGGCTGTCTGGCCAAGCTCGTGGTTTACCGCCCGGGAGAACCCTGGCTGCAACTGATCGTGCTCATCGCCAACGGGGCCTCCGGCGCGGGGATGACGGTGATGGTCACGGCCATGCTGGGCGACATCGCCGACTACAACGAGCTTCACACCGGCCAGCGCAACGAAGCTTTTCTCGGGGCGATGATCACGTGGTTTGACAAGGCGGGCAATTCCCTCGGGGCGCTGCTGGGGGGATTCGTGCTGGTTTGGATCGGCTTCAATGCGGCCGACGGCGCGCAGTCGGCGCTCACCCTGCACTGGATGAAGATCAGCTACTGCGCGATGCCCCTGATCGGTGCCCTGGTGGCGCTGGTCATGATACAGCTTTACGAGTTGGACGAGGAAACCGTTTACGGCATCAAGGCCACGCTCGATGAGCGTCATGCCTTGGAGAAAACAGACGATGTTGACCTAGCCCCGGAGGATGAACCCCTGACCGTTTGAGACCCATGAAGAATCTGCCCATCCTGATGTGTAAACCGCGCCTGTGTTTGAACGCCGGGCTCTTGAGTGTCTTTCTGTCACTTCCTTTGTCGGGGGTAGCTCAGGAAACGTCGCTCACGCCGCTCCCCAACGCGGGCTTTGAAAACGGGCTGGAGGGCTGGACACGGCCCACGTCCGACCAGGGGATGAGCACGGTGACCTCCGGGGCCGCCCACAGCGGCACGGCTGGCCTGCGGGTGGCCGACGCCAGCACCCAGGGCGGCAGCGAACTGGTCTCCACGCTTGTTCCCGCCGCCGCGGGGCAGACCTACCGCCTCAAGTTCTGGGGGCGCATCACTTCGGGCAATGGCATGGCCGTCTTTCTCGTTTTTTACAACGCCTCCCGCCAGCCTCTCAACGCCCAGAAATACGGCAACGAGATCGTCACCACGCTGGAATCGCGTTTCCCAGAGTGGAAGCCGTACGAGATGGAGGGCATCGCCCCGGAAGGAACGGCCTACGTGGGCGTGCGTGTGCACTCGATCGTGGCAAAGGAAGTCGTCGCGGAGCTGGACGACTTTTCTCTGGAGCAAGTGGACCGCGAAGCCGAGGCCCGCCGTCTCGCCGTCATTGCCCGGGAGCAGCTTGAGCCCTTCCCGGCTACGGTCATCAAGCAGTGGAACCAGTCCCATCCGGAAGCGACGCTCGCGGTCAGTGACATCACACCGGTTTGCGCGGACTTCCGTGTGGGCTTTGCCCTCCTGACCGACGGAGACTGGCAGTACATCGGCTTTTATAACCCGGAGCGGCAAATGACCATCGGTCGTCGCCATCTCGGAGAAAACGCGTGGGAGTTCAAGGTGCTCCCGAGCAAGGTCGGTTACGACAACCACAACTTCATCGCCCTGGCGCTGGACGCGGACGGGTGCCTGCACGTCAGCGGTAACATGCACGCGCAGCCGCTGGTTTACTTCCGCGCAAGTGTACCGTACGACATCCAGAGCCTCGAGCCGATCAACACCATGACCGGAAAGGCCGAGGATCGCGTGACCTACCCGCGCTTTTACACGCTGGCCGACGGGCGGCTGGTGTACAGCTACCGACAGGGCGCCAGTGACGATGGCAAGATGTACTTCAATGTTTACGACACGCAGACTCAGCGCTGGTCGCGTTTGTTTGAGGGACCGCTTTTCGATGGCGAGGGTACACGCAACGCTTATCCGATCCAGCTTGGTCCGGTGTTGGGCGAGGACGGCACTTTTCACCTTTCATGGGTCTGGCGAGAGGAGCGCTACTGCGAGACCAACCACGACCTGAGCTATGCCCGCAGCCGCGATCTGAAGCACTGGGAAACCGTATCAGGCGATCCCATCGAGCTTCCCCTGACCGTCGATACGCCGGGAGTGGTGGTCGATCCTGTGCCGGTGCGCGGAGGGATCATCAACGGCACCGGGCAGGTGGGGTTCGCCCCGGATGGGGAGCTGACCATCGCCTACCACAAGTACGATGCGGACGGAAATACGCAGATGTACATCGCCCAGTTCAAGGACGGGGCGTGGATACACACGCAGGCCAGCGACTGGGATTACCGCTGGGATTTTTTCGGGGACGGCAGCATTCCCTTTGAAGTCTTTATTGGTAAACCCCAGGTCATCGACGGCAAGTTTGGCGCGTTCATCCGCCACATCAAGTACGGCGACGGCTTCTATCTCATCGACCCGCAAACCCTGCAGCTGGGCGAACGGGTGCCCGGTAGCGAAATGCCCTGGGACAACCTGCCGCTACCGGCCCAGCTCTACGAGGCGAAAAGCTCGTTCCCCGGTATGCAGGTGAACTGGACGCAGGACTTGGGGAATCCCCCCGCAGGTGTGCGCGATATGCTTCGTTGGGAATCCCTGCCGACCAACCGCGACAAGCCTCCGACGCAATCGCCGCCGCCGCCGTCCATGCTCCGCCTCGTTTCACTCAAAAAGAACGAATCCTGATGTCCGACCTGAATCCTGTTTCGTGCTCTGCGCACCCGGCTGCCACCACGGGGAGCTGCCCGCCGCCCGCGATGCTCTATGCCTTCAGCGACCTGGAGTACGGGCTGTTCTTTCGCCCCGGTGATTTAGCACCGTCACAGGCGGGGTGCCACCGCTACCGCCCTGAACGGGGAGACTGGACGGCCAGCCTCGAGCGGCTGCGACCGGAGGTCCTTGTCTCCGGTTGGACGACGCCGCCGCTACCGCTTGAGTGGATCGAGCGCGAACACTGCCCGTTGCGCTACGTCTGCCACTTGACCGGAAGCGTCCGTGGCCTGATCCCGCGCGTGTTTCTCGAACGTGGCGGGCTCGTGACGAACTGGGGAGGCGTGGCCGCTTCGGGGGTGGCCGAGCATGCCCTGCTGCTTGCGTTAATGGCCTTGCGCAACCAACGCGGCTGGTCCGGCATCATCCAAAAAGCGGATGAGAAGTCCCCGCCCACCTACGACCTGCAGACCCGCACGCTGTACGGGCAACGGGTCGGTATCCATGGGTATGGACGGGTCGCCCGCGAACTGATCAAGCTCTTACAGCCTTTCAATGTCGAAATTCGCGTCTATACCGCAGGATTAGAGCCCGCGATCATTGAAGGTGATGGCCACTATGCCTGTGCCACGTTGGAAGAGCTATTCTCGCAGAGCCATATCTTCTTTGAGTGCGAGGCGCTTAACCGGGAAAATGCCGGAAGCGCTTCGGCCGCGATGCTGGCTCGCTTGCCGGATAGGGCGGTCTTCGTGAACGTCGGACGTGGTCAACTCGTGGATGAGGAGGCGCTGTTGCGGGAGTCCGAGTGCGGGCGCATCCGTGTCGCGCTCGATGTCGTACAAAACGAGCCGGTCAATGCCAGCCTGGGCTTTTTGAGGCATAGGGATTCGATCATCTCTCCGCATATTGCCGGTCCGACAGCCGACCGTTATCGCAGTTGTGCGGAGTCGGCATTTCAAAACCTCTCGCGCTATCTCTCTGGCCAGCGTCTGAAGAACCTGGTCACGCTGGAGGCCTATGACCGATCAACTTGAGCCACCTCATGCGACCTAGTACTGTAAAAAAGACCGTAATCACGGTCGTAATGAACCCCTTTTAGCCCATGCCTACTTCCCATGTCGCCCCTTTGATCCGTAAAGGTTTCATGCTGTCCGTTTATCCTGGACAGGAAGAGGAATACACCCGTCGGCACAATCCCATTTGGCCGGAACTACGCGAAGTCCTCAAGGCCCACGGGGTTGCTCATTATTCGATTTTTCTGAACCGTAACCGACATCTGCTTTTTGGTTATGTCGAGATAGAGAGTGAGGCACGCTGGGAAGCGATTGCTCAAACCGGTGTCTGCCGCCGATGGTGGCGCTATATGAGCGACATTATGCCGACCAATGATGACGATAGTCCGGTCAGCGAATCGATGGAAGAAGTCTTTGGCTATTGTCGCCTCTGATCGACAACCGGTGTCGATGTCCGTATTGACGAGACGCAGCGTTGTGATCGAGTGGCCGACGCGAGCCACGAGGTTCACTAGCCTGTTGATTTTGGGTCAACTGGTGGCGTAAAACTGAGCCATCGAGGCGCATTTACTGCTTTCCCTCAGGCGCTGAAGTAATTCTCTCTGAATCTTCAACTGCACCTTCCGCGTTACTGACATTCTCTCTAGCTTTATTTCCGCTATATAAGCGGAGCTAAATGTCAAAAAAATGGGGTCGTATTAGCTCGTCAGTGCGCTTGCACTCGTCCTCATCTTTGCAGTTGGCTAGTATCTTGTCGCGTTTTGTTTGGTCGATAATAAAAGCGCCGTTGAGCCCTGTCTTGGTTCCATAGTTGATGGAAATATCCTTTGGTTTATCAGCAGAGGTTGGCGTAATCTGATTTCGCAACGAACCAAAGAGGCCCTTGCTCGTCGTCGATCTGAAGGGGTTCTTTTGGGACGCCCAAAAGCGCGCAAGAGCACACGTCTAAAGCTTACGGAACGTGAGAATGAAATTGCTAGGTTTCTTGAGCGTGGTCATTCTCAATCGCGCATAGCTCGTCGCTTAAAGGTTCATCGTATTACACTTGGAAATTTATACGTAATAAAATGGATTAGGTGGTGTCTTCAAATTACGAGAGTAGCCAAATTTTGATGGCTGCCATAGTTGCGAAAGCGAGGTACGAGCGTGCGGATTTGTCGTGTCTGGTGGCGAGTCTTCGGGCGTGTTTGAGCTTGGCGAAGAGGTTCTCGATGCGGTGTCTTTCTTTGTAAATATGCTTGTCGAAGGGTGGCTTTTGTGAACGGGATGGGTTGGGTTTAATGACGGCGGTGGCCCCGCGTTGTTTCACATATATCCGTAGGTCATCGCTGTCATAACCCGCATCGACGTGCCCCCCTTTTTAGTCCCGATCAAAATGAGAGTGCTGGGTAGTTAGGTTGTGTATTTGGGTTTGTAGTTTCAAGCCTGTTACTGGTCTGTAGCCCCCCTAGGGGGCTCGCGTTTTTTGTGCGAAGGCTTGCGGGGTTTGGTTTTTCAATGAGCTGTGCGGTCGGACATGATTATAGTCTTCCCTCCAGCGCTCGATGCAGTGGCGGGCATGGTCGATATTGTGCCACCAGTGTTCGTTGAGGCACTCGGGTTTGCCCCGCAGTTCGATGATGCGGTCCAGTACACGGGTGACGTATTGGCCACTGATCGAGGAGGCAACCTCCATCCAGAGGGCCTCCCGGGTGTAGTCGTCGACCACGGTTGAGGATGCGCAGCTTGCGGCCCGAGGCCGTACTGTCGTGCATAAAGTCCATGCTCCAGCGTTGGTTGGCTCCACTGCTGGGCAACAGCTCAAAGCTGCGTTTGGAGCGAGCACGTTTACGGCGGCGTTTCCTCACTTGCAGTCCCTCCTCACGATAGATCCGGTAAATACGTTTGTGATTATCCATGTGTCCGTCGCGTTGCAGCAGCATCAGCAGCTGCCGGTAGCCCCAGCGCTTACGCTCCTGGGCCTTTTGGCGGATCGCTGTGCGCAGCGGGGCATCATCGCCACGACAGGATTGGTAGCGGTAGCTGCTACGTGAGATTCCGATTAGCCCGCAGGCACGGGTTACGCCGACTTCATAGTCGCTTTGCAGATAATCTGCCACAACCCGTTTGGCTGCAGGCTTCACCAGTTTTTTGAGTTGATGTCCTTGAGCATGACGATGTCCAGCGCCTGATCGGCCACCAGGCCCTTCAAACGCTCGTTCTCCTTCTCAAGCTCCTTGAGACGCTTCAGTTCGTTGACCTGCATCCCGCCGTAAGCACCCTTCCAGCGGTAGTACGTCCCCTGCGAGATGCTGTGCTGACGAAGCAGGTCCGCCACCGGCATACCCGATTCGGCATCCTTTAATATTCGGATGATCTCTTCTTCGCTGTGATGTTTTCTTTTTGACATAGTTCTGTTCGGTTTAAGGCCACAGAACTCTCATTCAACAACGGACTGTTTTTGGGGAGCACGTCGAGGGTGAAACTCAGAATGCTGCCATTACCGGGGGGGGCGTAAGCTTTTGCTGGCAGCCACTTACAAAAAATCCCGCGCGGTGTGCGAAACGGGATTTTTTGTGGCGGGGAGGGTCGGTGCGCCCGCGACAGGAAAAAAATGGGGTGGCAGACCGGATTTGAACCGGCGACCCTCGGTACCACAAACCGATGCTCTAACCAACTGAGCTACAGCCACCAGAAAAGTAAGCAGCAGAACGAAACGTATCGGGGCAGGACTGTCAACCCTTTCGCGAGCAGATTTTGATTTTTTCGCAAAGGTATTCGCCGGTGAAGATCCCCCCTGCGGTTAAGGAATCGGGAGGGAAATGGTACAGCAACCGCACGGGTGGATGTATTCCCCGGCCCTGTGTGCCCTTACAGGCTGCGGACGACGGCCTTGGCGATGCCCTGGATAACGAGCTCGGAGACAGGGTTGAGCTCCGGGTAGTCCGGGTTTTCCGCCTTGAGGTAGGGCGGGTGATTGGGCTTTTGCATGAAACGCTTGAGCGTGGTTTCGCCGTCGATGAGGGCGGCGACGATGTCCCCGTGCTTGGGCAGGCCGGGCTCGACGATGACGATGTCGCCATCAAAAATGCCCGCGCCGATCATGCTCTCGCCCCGGACTTTCAGGGCGAAAGCGCGGCGGTTGCGGCGGACCCCGGCGGTGTCCACATCGATCTGGAGGCGGCCGATGGCCCCGCCGGTCTCCACGCCGTCGGGGTAGCCGGCGGCGATATGGCCGTAAATGGGGATGTCAATGACCTCCGCGGAGCCCTCGGGGGGCGTCTCGCCGTCATCGTAGGTGACACGGAAGGCCCGGGCCTGGCCGGCGACGCGGCTGATGTAGCCCTTACGCTCCAGGGCGCGCAGGTGGCCCATGACGGCGTTGGTGCTGCGGAAGCCGAAGTGGGTCTGGATTTCGCGGATGCTGGGCCAGAAGTTTTCCTGCCGGAAGTGCAGCTGGATGAACCCAAGGATCTCGTGCTGGCGGGTGGTAAGGTCTTTCATGGCGAGGCGCGGGAGATGTACATATGTATATTGAAAATGTGTTCAGTGTCAAGGCCGCTTTCGTCGCCGAAAAGTGATTTTTCTACCCGCGCTCAGATGTGCTTCTAGATGGCTCATGTTACTATATGTAGTGGATTTTTCAACAAATGGCACTAATCCTAGTGTTGTTGCTTGAGGTTCACCCCGATCCTCTTTTCACCCGCCCCGCGAACTCTCAATCCTTTGGAAGACCTATGGTTACGGCCTTGAACGGCGAATTGCCTCTCGAACACACTGACGAACGCGGCGCGATCCGCGCCTATCTGAGCGCCCACACGCCACTGATCAAAAAGGTCCGCAAGCGCGACGGGCGCACGGTGGCCTTTGACACTTCGCGCATCCACCGCGCCATCGCCAAGGCCGGGGAGGCCACCGGCGAGTATGGGGAGGAGCAGGCACTCGGGCTGGCGTTCCGGGTGGTGGAGCAGTGCCAGGAGGCGGTCGGGACGGACTGCCCCTCGGTGGAGGCGATCCAGGATGTGTGCGAGGATGTGCTGCTGCGCTCGCCGTATCGCAAGACGGCCAAGGCGTTTATCATTTACCGCGATCAGCAGGCGCGCCGCCGCGAGATCCAGCACAAGGCCCGCACGGAGATCGTCCGCCAGTACCTCGACAAGCTCGATTGGGAGGTGCGCGAAAACTCCAACATGGCCTTTTCCCTCCAGGGGCTGAACAACTACATCTCCTCCGGCGTGAGCAAGACCTTCTGGATGAAGGAGGTGTACACCCCGCAGATCGAGCAGGCGCACGAGACGGGCGAGTTTCACATCCACGACACGAACCTGATCAGTGTGTACTGCGTGGGGTGGGACCTGTACCAACTGCTGCGGGAGGGCTTCCGCGGCGTGCCGGGGAAGGTGGAGTCGTCCCCGGCGCGGCACCTGCGCAGCGCCCTCGGGCAGGTGGTCAACTTTTTCTACACGCTCCAGGGCGAGGCCGCCGGGGCGCAGGCGTTCAGCAACTTCGACACCCTGCTGGCGCCCTTCATCCGCTACGACGGGCTCGGCTATGCGGAGGTGCGCCAGATAGTGCAGGAGTTTGTCTTTAATGTAAACGTGCCCACGCGGGTGGGGTTCCAGTCGCCGTCCACGAACATCACACTGGACCTCAACTGCCCGTCGCACAACCGGGACCAGCCGGTAGTGCGCGGTGGGGAGTTCATGGCCGAGAAGTACGGGGACTTCCAGGCGGAGATGGACCTGTTTAACCGGGCCTTCTTCGACGTGATGAGCGCGGGCGACGCCAACGGGCGCATCTTTACTTTTCCCATCCCCACGATCAACCTGACTCGGGACTTCGACTGGGAGAACCCGAACCTCGACGGGCTCTGGGAGATGACCGGCAAGTACGGCATCCCGTACTTTTCGAACTTCATCAACTCGGACATGAGCCCCGACGACGCCCGCTCGATGTGCTGCCGCCTGCGCATCGACAACACCCAGCTGGAGAAGCGCGGCGGGGGGCTCTTCGGGGCGCACCCGCTGACGGGGAGCGTCGGCGTCGTTACCATTAACATGCCGCGCCTCGGGCTCGTCTCGAAGTCGAAAAAGGACTTCCTGCGCCGCCTGGGCAAGCTGATGGACCTGGCCCGCGACTCGCTCGAAACCAAGCGCAAGCTGCTGGAGGAGCTGACCGCCTCGGGCCTGTACCCGTACACGAAGCACTACCTGCGCGACATGAAGGAGCGCTTCGGGGTTTTCTGGAAAAACCACTTTAGCACGATCGGGCTCAACGGCATGAACGAGGCCTGCATCAACCTCTTCGGCAAGGACATCGGCTCGGACGACGGGCGGGCCTTCGCCGCCGGAGTGCTGGACACCATGCGCGAGCGGCTGGTCAAGTACCAGCAGGAGACAGGCAACAACTATAATCTCGAAGCCTCGCCCGCCGAGGGTACGTCCATGCGCCTGGCCTTGAAGGACCGGGCGCTCTTCCCGCACGCCGTGGTGGCCAATCCGCAGGAGGTCGAGCGTGGGGCGCAGCCGTACTACTCCAACAGCACGCAACTGCCGGTCAACTACACGGACGATCCCTTCGAGGTGCTCGATCTGCAGGAGGAGACGCAGGCCAAGTACACCGGCGGGACGGTCATCCACCTGTTTCTCGGGGAGCGGGTGAGCGACCTGCGCACGGTGCGCGATTTCGTGCGCCGCGTGGCGGAGAACTACACCATCCCGTATTTCTCGCTGACGCCGACCTTTTCCATCTGCCCGGTCCACGGCTACCTCGCCGGGGAGCACCACAAGTGCCCCCACTGCGGCGAGGAAACCGAGATCTACTCGCGCATCGTGGGCTACCTGCGCCCCGTCTCCCAGTGGAACGACGGCAAGCAGTCCGAGTTCACCAAGCGCAAAAGCCTGCGCATCGACACTTCCGGTAGCAAGCGTCCGCGTCCCCAGCGTAGCGAGCAGGTCTTTTTACCGGTGGAGTAGGGGGGGGCGGTGCGTGCCGCACGCTAAGAAGGGAGCCTGCCCGCGAAGCTTTTTTATGTTTTTATTGGACACCCTTGTTGTCTTCAACGGCAGGACTTCCTCCATGGGTTGTCATCCTGAGCAAGGCCGTTTGCGTCCGCGTCGAAGGATCTCCGCGTGCGGCGTGCTGGAGGGGCGCGTAAAAATACGGACCGGGAGATCCTTCGGCTCGCTACGCTCGCTCAGGATGACAACGGAAATGTTCAGGCGACACCCGAAGATACCCCGTGGGGGCAAACCCTTCGCCCTATCGGTTAACCGTCTGGTTATCCGCTTTGGGGTGGACAAGTTAGCGGCCTTTAGTGATACTTTATAACGCAGGCGCGAGCCTGTCGGTAAATGCTCTGACATTTCCGCTTACCCTTCCCGTTGCCTAACCCAGACAAAAAATGCTACTTGCCGGCCTTCAGCGCTGTTCCCTGGTCGACTTCCCCGGGCAGACCTGCTGCACGATTTTTACCCAGGGGTGCAACCTGTGCTGCCCCTACTGCCACAACGGCGACCTGATCAGCGCCCGCTGCCGCAACCCGGTGGACGAGATCGACTGTTGGGACCTGCTCCTGCGCCGCAAGGGCAAGGTCGGGGCCGTCACCGTGACCGGCGGCGAGCCTACCCAGCACACCGACTTGCCGGAGTTTCTGGCCACGATCAAGTCGCTGGGCTTCCTGGTCAAACTCGACACCAACGGCACGCGCCCCGGCGTCCTGCGCAAGCTTTTGCGGGAAAACCTCGTGGACGTCGTCGCGCTCGACGTGAAGTCCCCGCTCGACCGTTACGACGAGGCCGCCGGGCGGCTCGTGCCCGCGCGCCTGCTGCGCGAGTCTATCGAACTGCTCAAATCCTGCGGCCTCCCCACGGAGTTCCGCACCACGGTCGTGCCCGCTATCCACACGGTGGAGGACATCGGCGAGATCGCACGCGAACTGGTGGGCGGCCAGGTGTACTACCTCCAGGCCTTCGACCCGAAAAACGCGCTCTCACCTGCGCTGCGCGAAACCGCCCCGCCCAGCCCGGACTTTATGCAGAGTTGCCGCGCCCGCGCCGGGGAGTGGATCGAGACCTTTGTGCGCTGAGGCTGATCAATCCGCGGGGCGTCTGATGTCGTTTCCCGCTTAACTAGAAACTCTGTTTAACCACGGATTTCACGGATAACACAGATGAGGCACAAATATCCGAGGCATCCGTGAAATCCGTGGTCAAACCTTGGATGCTCAAGGCCGGTCGTCGGCGCACAGAGAGAGGAAAAGCCGCCTACTCGCGCACGAGGGATCCGGCGACGGCGGCGTTGCGACCGGGGACGGTCAGGCGTCGGGGGGAGGGGGTGTCGCCGGGGGATTTGCGCTGGATGGCCTCGGAACGCTCGCGCAGTTCATGGAAGGAGTTGAAGGTGCCGACGAAGTACTGGGCCAGGCATTCGCGGGCGAGGCGGTCGTTGATGCGGATCATCTCGCACAGGAGCTGCCGGGGCAGGATGTCGAGCTTGGGCGCGTCGAACTCCATGATGACCTGGAGGAGGACCTTCGTGGTGATGTCCTCGCCGGTCTTGGAGTCTTCGACCTGGATGGTGTAACCCTCGGCGACCATGTCGCGGATTTCTTCAAGGGTGACGTGGCCGCTACGCGAGGTGTCGTAGAAGCGGCGGTTGGGGTAGCGGCGGATCAGGATGGTATCTATGTCGGTAACAGGCATAAGCAGACGGGTTCAGCGTGGGGTTGTGTGGGGTAATGTCAATACTTACCGTGTGATACTATGGGATTAGTCCCATGTCGCTGACGACGGACAGGCAGTATTCGATATTGGTAAATACAACTTCGCCCATGGTTTCGCAGCGTAAAAATTCCTTATAGCCATGATAATCGGCCAGCTCTTTGCGCAGCTGGTGAATTTTCTCCTCCTCGGAGAGGTGGTCCTCGCTCATGCAGACCTTGAGGTTGTTGAGGCGGTAGGGGGCGGTGTTGGCCCGGCGGGCGATGAGGGCGCGCTCCTCGTTCTGGTACTGGACCATGGTCTCGTAGTTGAGCAGGCCGGTGCACAGCTCGACCACGGCGAGGTTGTCCTTGAAGAACTGAGGCTGGTAGATGGTCCGTTTGCCCTCGTAGCTTTGCTGGTCGAAGTCGATGGGGCGCACGCGGTACTGCTCGTCTTCGAAGTCCGGGGTCACGCGCACCACGTAGTTGTACGCGCGCATGTCCCCGAGCAGGCGCACGAAGCAGCGCTCGTTGAAGCGAATGAACTCCTTGGCCACGCGGACTTTATTGAGTCCTGGGCGCTTGAAGTAGTCACGGATAAAGGCGTCCCCGGGGATGCCGACGATGTGCTGCTCGATCAGGGTCTCGTTGTAAACGAGGAAGTTGATCGAGTTGGGGGAGAGGAGCTCCTCCAGCTCCAGCCCGTAGATGCGCGAGGCGTCGGCCTTTTTGACATAAAAGTAGTCCGCGTTGTCGTTGTACTGGTTGACGATGCGGATGCGGAAGGGGCAGGAGTTGCCAAACACGCAGAAGTCGATCCGGTCGATGACGAGGTGCTCCATCACGCCGGTGTTCCCGGCGGCCTTGAGGATGGCGTAGATGCGGATGAGGGCCTCGTTGATGCGCCGGAAGGTGAGCGGCTCGTAGAAGACCGTCTCCCAGAGCGTGTCCTTGCCATTACGGTCGTGCAGGGGGACGCCCTCGCGGAACTGCATCAGGTCCTTGTACTCGACAGGGAGCTCGCAGTCGCGGTTGTACTGGCGCAAATAAGAGCGGAAGTCCCGGCTGATCGGGTAATGGGGCTTTTTCCTGGAAATGACCTTCATCCGCGCACACACAACGGCAGGACTGCCGTATAAGAAAACCTACGGGCGCGTGTTGGCTGAGTCAAGGCAGGTTGCGCTCAACGCGTTTAATCCAAAAAAGAAAATGAATAATGGACAGGCGGAGGTGAAGCTCGCATAATGGCCTCCATCCGCGTTGCTGTTAGTTCGCGCGGTAGGAAAGTCGCCGGGCAATTGGCGTCCTATTTGCTTGGCTTATGCTCCGTTTCGCTGAAACAATTTGGCGAAAATTACAGATGCTTATTGCATTATTTTTGCTGATGCAGTAAAAGCGTTGGAATAGTTTTAATAATCAAGTCACATGGAGGCAACTCTCGACAAATCCAAATCCAGCCTGCCCTTTCCCGTTCTGAGTGCGGAGGAAGCGGCAGCGATGGTAAACCATAATCAGGTCATCGGCTTCAGCGGTTTCACCCCCGCCGGCGCCGCCAAGGCTGTGCCGCGTGCCATCGCCGCCAAAGCCCGTGCCGAGCATGAAGCCGGGCGCCCCTTCCAGATCGGGGTGCTTACGGGCGCTTCGACGGGGGCCTCGCTCGACGGCGAGCTGGCCAAGGCTAACGCGGTCTCCTGGCGTACCCCGTACCAGTCCGACTCGGACCTGCGGGCGCTGATCAACAAGGGGAGCACGAACTTCTTCGACATGCACTTGTCGGTCGTTCCGCAATACGTGCGCTACGGGTTCTTCGGCAAGGTGGACTGGGCCATCGTGGAGGCTTGCGACGTGACCGCCGACGGCGAGATCATCCTCACCACCTCGGTGGGCGTCTCCCCGACCTACTGCCGCTACGCGGACAAGATCATCATCGAGCTCAACAGCGCTCACCCTGCCGCCCTGCGTGGGATCCACGACATCTATGAGCCGCTCGATCCGCCCGCCCGCCGGGAGATCCCGGTGTACTCGGTCAGCGACCGTATCGGCTCGGAGGCCGTCAAGGTGGACCCGAAGAAGATCGTCGGTATCGTCCAGACCAACATTCCGGACGAAGCCCGCCCCTTCAAGGACCTCGATCCGACGACCAAGAAGATCGGCGAGAACGTGGCCGAGTTTTTGGCCAAGGAAATGCACGAGGGGCGCATCCCGAAGACCTTCCTGCCCATCCAGTCCGGCGTGGGTAACGTGGCCAACGCCGTGCTCAGCGCCTTGGGCGAGCACCCGGACATCCCGCCCTTCGACATGTACAGCGAGGTGGTCCAGGACTCCGTCGTGGATATGATGCTGGAGGGCAAGATCAACTTCGTCAGCGGCACCTCCCTGAGTGTGAGCAACGAAAAGCTCCAGCTCATCTACGAGAACCTCGACGACTTCCGCAAGCGCATGGTTCTGCGTCCGCAGGAGATTTCCAACAACCCGGAAGTCGCCCGCCGCATCGGCATCATCTCGATCAACACCGCGATCGAGGTGGATATCTTCGGCAACATCAACAGCACCCACATCATGGGCAAGAGCCTGATGAACGGGATCGGCGGCTCGGGAGACTTCACCCGCAGCGCTTACCTGTCCATCTTCACTTGTCCGTCGGTGGCCAAGGGGGGCAAGATCAGCGCCATCGTCCCGCAGTGCTCGCACATCGACCACTCCGAGCACTCCGTGCAGGCGGTCATTACCGAGCAGGGCTACGCCAACCTGCGCTGCAAGAGCCCGAAGCTGCGTGCCGAGGCGATCATCGAGCACTGCGCGCACCCGAGCTACAAGGATATCCTGCAGGGCTACTGCCACCACGCGAAGGAGGGCTACACGCCCCAGACCCTCGCCCTGGCCTACGCCATGCACCAGCAGTTCCTCAAGAGCGGCGACATGCACGACGTGGACTGGGCCGCTCTGGTTGGTGCCGAGTAAAACGCCTTTTATTCATAGGTAGATAATTAGGTCGCGGGGCGCGCGTTCTTCGGAACCGCGCCCCGCTTGTTTCTAATGACGCTTCGTAAAGGTTTGCTTAAGTGAGTGTTTCTGGAGTGCCGGCCCCTCCCTGTGTTGTCATCCTGAGCAAGTCCGCTTGCGGACGCGTCATCTCCTCGCACGACCTGCCGGACAGGCTTGTGAAATGTCCGTACCGGGAGATCCTTCGACTCGCTGTGCTCGCTCAGGATGACAACAACAGGGAGGGGTCGGGAAGCGTTTAGTGGAGCGAGCAAGGCTTTGCGGTGACAGAAAAGAGCGAGGCTGCGGAGTTCGCGCTTGATTAGCGAAGGCGGGAATTTCATATAAATCATTAATGGATGACAGGGACTGGAGCGGGCCGCTCGGACACTCGAACTGGGGTTCCCGGATCAGTCAGGAACGCTCTTCGCGGTGGAAGCCTGTACTCGGATTCCTGACCGTCGCGGGGATGCTGCTTTCCATCGGCCACGAGGCCTATACCGTCGATTTCCATCCGCTGGGGGTGGCCAGTGTGACGCGGCCTGTTCACGCGCTGCTGGGGCTGATCGCCCTGCTATGGGTGATGTTCCATTTCCGGGCAGGGCGCATCGCTCTCATCCTCTGGATTGCCACCGCGATCCCCGTACTGGGCTTCGATACGAGCATGGAGTGGGTTAAGCCGCTGATTTCCCTGTCCGTTTTCGAAAAGGACAGTCTTTGGACCACCTACGAGAACGGGGCGCGTGAGTTGGCCAGCTTCAGGATACTGGGCGTCAACTTCTTCCCGTGCGCGGTCGCGCTGTGGTTCGTGGTCCTGGCGCGGATGGATGTCTTTCCGCTGTTCTTCCGCCGCCAGCACTATATCTAGACTAAGGCTGGAAGAGGAAGAGGGCGTGGGCGCTTTCCCATAAAAACCAGCCGATGCCGGCGATGGCGGCGAGGGTGAGCATGACGCGCAGCCAGTGTTTGCGCAGTTCGCCGGGGGCGTACTTGCTGGAGCCCTCGCGGGTGAAGACCGTGTAGCTGAACCGGTGGAAGCGCGGACGCGAACGCGTGCGCCCCGACAGCCGCTGCCGCGAGGCGCGTTGCTGCCGGTGATGGTAAAGCCAGCGGTAGAATCGGCTGATCACGGGAGCGGATTATTCTCCTCTCCGCCGCGAATGCAACCCCGGACCGTGATCGAGCGTCCCGTTAGCCAGGCTCTTCCTATAAATATTGGGGGCTCCGCGCCCCCAAACCCTGCGGCAGGGTCCGGCTGGACCAGCATTTAGCCTGCACTTTCGATGCTGCGCATCGCGTCGGCGTTTATTGAAAAGAGCATAACTCTTTTCAATAAACGCCGAGGAGCATCTAAACTGAGTTGCACCCAATATTTATAGTACGAATTTGGTAACCATGATCTTGGCTGTTGCTCCAGCGTGTAACGGGGCAGGCGCGCAGCACCTACCCCCCAGAGCATGCCCTGGGGGTAGCGGCCTTTCTGGCCGCTGCCCCCTCAATGCCAACGGGTGCAACCCGGATTGCGCTTGCCAGGGGGGCGGGCAATGCATGCGATAGGGGGGATTATGGGAAAAGTGAGCACCCGTGACATCCGCCAGATGAAAGGGCAGCGTCCGGTCGTGTGCGTGACCGCTTACGACTGCGTCATGGCCGGGCTGGCTTCCGAAGCCGGGATCGACCTGATCCTGGTTGGCGACACCCTCGGGGTGATGCAGCAGGGCTTCGAGACGACCGTGCCCGTGACCGTGCCGATGATGCTGATGGCGACCGCCTCCGTCGTGCGGGCGCGGCCCGACTCGCTCGTCGTGGCGGACATCCCGTTCGCCATCGTGCGGCGCAGCCCGGACTTTGTGCTGGAGACGTGCGCGCGCTTCATGCAGGAGGCCGGGGCCGACGCCGTCAAGATCGAGGGCGGCGAGGACATCGCGCCCGTCATCGCTACGCTGACCGCCTCGGGCATTCCTGTGCTCGGGCACATCGGGCTGCTGCCGCAGCAGGTTTACCAGCTCGGCGGCTACCGCAAGTTTGGCAAGACCGAGGAGCAGCGCGACCAGCTTATCCGCGACGCGCAGGCGTTGGAGGCCGCGGGGGTCTTCGGTATCGTGTGCGAGATGATCGCCGCCGACACCGCCGCCGCCATCAGCCAGTCTGTGGGGGTGCCGACCATCGGTATCGGCAGTGGAGTCGATTGCGATGGGCAGGTGCTCGTTTCGACCGACCTGCTCGGGCTCACGCCGGGCCGGGTGCCATCCTTTGTCAAACAATACGCCAACCTGCGCGCAACCGTCAAAGACGCCCTCTCGGCCTACGCCGGTGAGGTGCGCGAACGTACCTTTCCTTCATGAACATAGCCGTGCTCGGAGCCGGAGCGTGGGGCACGGCCCTGGCGCTTCACCTGTCGAAACTCAACCACCGGGTCACGCTGTGCCCGCGCCGCATGGAGCATGCGCTTGAGCTGGCCAGCGCCCGCGAGAACCGCGACTACCTGCCGGGCTTCGCCTGGGGTCCGGATGTGCAGATCGGGTGCGAGTTCAAGCCCGCGGTGATGGAGGCCGAGCTGATCGTGCTGGCCTGTCCGATCCGGGGCTTGCGGGAGTTTTGCGACCAACTCGCCGCCGCGCGTGAATCCGCCTGGGAGGCGAAGATGGTCGTCACCCTGTGCAAGGGGGTGGAGATGGAGTCGCTGCACGCCCCGAGCGAGATCGTTTCGGAGCTGGTGCCGGACATTGCGGTGGGCGCTCTCTCGGGCCCGTCCAACGCGGCGGAAGTCGCCGGGGGAAGTCCGACGGCGGTGGTCCTGGCCAGTGAGGCCGAGGACGCGCTGACGGCCCGCATGCAGGAGGCGCTCAACGGCGGGGCGCTGCGCGTGTACCGCTCGGCGGACTTGCGCGGCGTGGAGCTGGGCGGGGCGTTGAAGAACATTTACGCCATCGGCGCAGGCCTGTGCGACGGGCTCACGCTCGGCGACAACGCCAAGGCCGCGCTGCTGACGCGCTCGCTCTACGAGATGGTGCGGTTGGGCGTCGCGCTGGGCGGTCAGGCTGAGACTTTTTACGGGCTCAGCGGAGTGGGGGACCTCATGGCGACGAGCTTCGGCGCGTGGAGCCGCAATCGGGGTTTCGGCGAGGCCGTGGGCCGGGGCGAGCGCGTGGCCGACCTGCTGGAGCATCGCAAGACCGTGGTCGAAGGCTACGGGGCAACGGAGGGCTATTGGCGCATCGTAAAAAAATGCGGCGCGCACACACCTATCCTTGAACAACTCCACGCTATCCTCTATAACGGAGTCGAACCACGAGAGGCGATGGGTGCCTTACTGGCCCGGAGCCTCAAACCCGAACACTTCTGATGGATAATCCGGCCCTTTCCCGCTTCCTCATGGTCGAGCGCCATGACGAGGGGAAAGTCACCGTATTGGTTCACCACCTGGGCAAGCCCAGGCTGATGGTCGAGTTCGAGCCGCGGCTGGATGCCGCGGGCAAGATTACCGGGGGTGTGCTCAAGCGCGTCTGCGCCGAGAACTCTTGGAACGGTTCGTACGGTCAGTACTCGCGTCTTGTCGGCCAGGCCGAAAAATTCTTCCAGCGCTCGGTGGAGTCGGGCGTCCCGCTCAGCCGGTTGTCGTTGTGAGGACGCTATTCCTTTTGTTTTAACCACGGATGACACGGATCGCACAGATGAAGAAAAATATCCGCGCCATCCGTGTCATCCGTGGTTAAAGGGATTTTCTCGTTTTAACACAGGAAAGACTGGGTAGGCGGCGTGTAATAACAAAAAGCGCGGTTCCTGATTGCTTGGGGCTTGCGCTGGTGGGCACGGCAGGCACATCTTCATTCCTTTATGGCAAAGAAGAACGACGGCCAGCTTTGGGAACTCCGTAAATCCTCCATCCACAACCAGGGGATGTTTGCCGCCGCCGATATCGAGGCGGGCACGCGCATCATCCAATATGTCGGCGAAAAGATCACCAAGAAGGAATCGACGCGCCGCGCGCTGGAGTGGGAGGCCGCCGCCCGCAAGAAGGGCGAGGGGCTGGTCTATATCTTTGACCTGAACAAGCGCTACGACCTCGACGGGAACAAGCCGAACAACCCGGCCAAGTTCGTCAACCACTCCTGCGACCCGAACTGTGAGGCGGTCAACTACGACGGCGAAATCTGGATCGTCTCGCTGCGCGATATCAAGGCGGGCGAGGAGCTGGGCTTCGACTACGGTTACGACATCCAGCACTTCATGGATCACCCGTGCCGCTGCGGCTCGGACAACTGTATCGGCTACATCGTGGCGCGGGAGTTCTGGCCCAAGCTGCGCAAGCTTTTGAAAAATAAGAAGAAGGCTGAGAAGGTCGGTCGCAAGGTCGCCAAAGCCCCCGAAGAGTCCGAGGCCCCCGTCGTGAAAAAAAGCGCGGGCAAGAAGGCCGCTGGAAAGAAGACCGTCGGGAAAAAGACCGCTGTGAAAACGGCGGAAAAGAAGGCTCCTGCCAAGGCCGTGAAGAAGTCGGCGGGCAAGGCGGCGAAGAAGGCCCCGGCCAAGAAGAGCGCCGTCAAAAAGACGGTGACCAAAAAGGCCGCCGCGAAAAAGACGACCTCCGCCCGCAAGAAAAAGAGCGCCCGGTAAGCGCGGTGATACCGGTTTGCGAGGACCGGCAGTTATCAGTATCCGGGGCGCCGGTCGGGCGGGAAGTTAATAATGCGGAGGGGTGCAACCAAAGGGTTGTCATCACGCCTTCTAATGCTTTATAACCGCACGATGAGCGATTCCGTGCCTGTCATTTTCAATAACACCGTCCTGCGTGACGGCCACCAGTCCCTGGCTGCCACCCGCATGAAAACCTCGCAGATGCTGCCCGTCTGCGAAGACCTGGACAACATCGGCTTCGGTGCCCTGGAGACCTGGGGTGGGGCCACGATTGACTCTGGCCTGCGCTTCCTGGACGAGTTCCCCTTTGACCGGCTCGATGCGCTGAAGAAGGCTTGCCCGAAGACTCCGCACATGATGCTGCTGCGCGGCCAGAATATCGTGCAGTACGCGCACTTCCCCGACGACGTCGTGGCGAGCTTTATCAAGCTCTCCGCCAAGCACGGGATGAACATTTTCCGCATTTTTGACGCGCTCAATGACCCGCGTAACATGGAGACGGCCATCCGTGCCGCCCGTGAGGCCGGAGCCGAGGCGCACGGCACCATCTGCTACACGACCAGCCCCGTCCACACGACGGAGAAGTTCATCGAGCTGGGCTGCCGCCTGGAGACGATGGGCGCGACCGGCATCGTTTTGAAGGACATGGCCGGGCTGGTGCCGCCGATGCGCGCCGCCGCCATCATCGCCGGGCTCAAGGCCAAGGTGAAGATCCCCGTGTGGCTCCACACCCACGACACGGCCGGCCTCGGCGCGGGTGCCTATATGTCGGCCATCGACGCCGGGGTGGACGCCATCGACCTGAGCGTGATCCCCTTTGCCAACGGCACCGGTCAGCCCGACACCTCGCGCATGCTCGCGCTGCTGGAGGGGCACCCGCGCGCTCCGAAGTGGTCCAAGGAGAACGACGAACGCCTGGCTCGCATCCGTGCGCACATGACCAAGGTTTACGCCGAGCTGAGCGAGTTCACCAGCCACAAGAACGAGGTTGTCGATACCGACACACTCATCTACCAGGTGCCCGGCGGCATGCTCTCGAACTTCCGCAATCAGCTCAAGGAGCAGAAGATGGAAGACAAGTTCGAGGAGGTCTTCGCCGAGATCCCCGTCGTCCGCAAGGCCCTCGGCTGGATCCCGCTCGTGACCCCGACCTCGCAGATCGTCGGGATGCAGGCCTTCCTCAACGTCAAGTTCGGTCGCTGGAAGCAGATTTCTCCCCAGGCCGCCGACATCGCGCTAGGGTACTACGGCACTACGCCCGCACCGGTGGACAAGGAGATCCAGGCCCTCGCTGCCAAGCAGTTCCAGAAGGACCCGATCACCTGCCGTCCGGTCGAAGCTCCCGGTTCCAACCACAAGCACATGGAAGACCTTCGCAAGGAGCTCAAGGCCAAGGGACTGCCCGACGACGACGAGCACTGCGTCATCTACGCGATGTTCCCGGCCCAGCTGGAAAAGCATTACGCGCCCAAGGCCGCCCCGGCATCCGCTCCGCAAGCGGCTCCGTCAGCTGCCCCGGCTCCGGCCAAGCAGGCCGTTCATCTGGGTGGGCCTGCTCATCCGGTTTCCCATTCTTCCCCCGCCGTCTACACCTCGGCTCCCGGCAAGATCACACACCTCAATCTCAAGATCGAAGGGAAAAATCACCCCGTATCCATTGAAGAGATGTCCTAGGTCTATCTAGGGTGTGTAGTCTACCCTTGCTTTTGCCGGAACCACCCTTAGGCTTTTTTCACAATGTCTTTGTGCTGGTCTCACGCACGTTACCCCCGAGGCCGAGTCCCCACAGGATTCCTGGCTTTGGTGCTCGGTATCTGGCTGGCGGCATCCGCCGCCAGGGCGCAAGAGACTGCGCCCGTCCCGCCGGAGGGACCGGCGGTTGCGGTTGAGACCGAGGATGTCGCCGCTCCGGTCGTTGACCCGTCTGAGGAAACCACGGTGGATGATTCCACCGTGCTGTCTTCCGCGAAGGCGAACAACATTTACCAGCAGTTGCGACGGGCTCCGGCCAGCGGTACTGACCCCGTCGAAGCGAGGGAGCATGCCACTGCCCAGCCTGTACAGACTAGCAGGACGGAGCTTGAGCGGCGCAAGTGGGAACACACGTGGTGGACGCTTTGGCTGATGGGCTCGGTGACCGCCACGGGTTTGATTATACACCTGCTGTTTTTATGGCGCAGCGTGCGCAAAAGCCTGAAACAGGCCAACGTGCAAAGTCGTAGAGAGCCCCTGTTGGTTAAGTCGTCGGACTCGGTTTCCCCGTTTGCACCGGAAGTGGCAGCGGTCGTTGTTCCGCAGGCAGCCAGTGAGCGTGACCGCTGGAAGAGAAAAACACACCGCCGTAAAGGCTCCGCGACAGGAGAGAAAGTTGAATTTCTGAAGAAAGAAGGCCCGATCAAGCCTGACCGGATGCAGCCGAGGCGACTCAATTCGGGACCGCCGTTCCCCTACATGCCGGGGATGCCTCCTCCCCCCCCGCCGGGTATGATGCTGCGGCCTGGCATGCTCTATGGACCGCCTCCGCCGATGTACTATGGACCGATGATGCCGGTGCCCGGTATGCCCGATCCCGGGCGAAATGGGGAACCGGAAGAGCCGCTTCCTTCGTCAGATACCGCCTCACGCCAGAGCTGAGCGGCGACGAGGTGCAGGAGCCTGGCCAGGCAGCAGTGCTCTAGCTCTCTATCGCGGTTTCGAGTAGGGGCATGTTGTGGAACTTGTCCATTTCTGGGGGGTGTCCCTGGGGGGTGTAGAGCCGGTGGTAAATATCTGGACATTCGATAGAACCGGCATGGCATTAGCTTAATGCATGTGGGGCATGAAAAAGGTTAATGTTCCTTCGGGAGCATGATCCAAATTAACAAGGTGTGGCTAATGAATACTACTAATGGTATGTACGGGGGCGTACGTGTCATCGTATATGGTATAATCTCTATGACCGTATGCGCGATGACGGCAACTGTCTCACTGGCAGATGCCGGTACGGGAACCTCCATGGAAAATCCTGCGCAGTCAGGCACAGAGACCGGTATGGTCTCGGATGCGCTGACCGCTTCCTCCGCCAGCGCCGAAGAGACGGCGATGGCTTCAGCGGCTTATCTGGCCGGAGTGGGCTGGGAGCCTTCTCTCGCGCAGCGTCTCTCCCGCCAGGTTGAGCAGGAGCTTAAGCAAGCTCCGCAACCCTCGCGGGCGACACTGATCTACAATGATCTGCTCAAGCAGCGCGAGGCGTCCCGTGAGCGGGCGGAATCTGTCGCCGCACAGGCATCTCCCGAGTCCGTCGCATCTGCCCGGGAAGTGCCGGTAGCGGAAACGGTGGAGCCGGTTGCTGCCTCTGCGCAAATGGTTCCGGCC
The DNA here is from genome assembly GCA_030673825.1 of Verrucomicrobiota bacterium JB024. Classification (GTDB taxonomy): domain Bacteria; phylum Verrucomicrobiota; class Verrucomicrobiia; order Opitutales; family Cerasicoccaceae; genus Ruficoccus. The sequence goes on from JAUTCS010000074.1 coordinate 85,901, forward strand.
CGGAGCATGACGGCCACTTCGGTTTCATGGCTGTTGTGGTCGGCGTTGGCGGGGTTGACCGCGCTCGTTGCCGTGAGTCTGGGACTACTGTTGCGCAGCATGCGCCGCCAGCGTTTGACTGGTGACAGTGAGGCTGTTTATGCAGCTGCGGCGGATACGGATGTGTTTGGAGACAGCCAGGAAGATGCACTCGAGACAGGCAGTTTCTTCGAAGTCTCGATGGGGGTGCCGAAGACGCCGGTTCCCGCGGCTGGGCGCAGCACGGTGCATTTTCTGCAACGTCAGGAGCCGAGCAAGGCAAGGCCAGCCCCGGTGCCGTTCAAGGAGTCCCCGGCTCATAATCCGCGGCGAGCCGTGTCTCCGGGAGCGCTGCCTGCTGCCAGCCAGCCCAGATATTCGGGTGCTGGCGGTATGCTGCCGCGTCCGGTGCAGCAAGGTCCGAACGTCGTGTACGTCCCGGTGCCGGTGGCTGCGATGCAGGTCACACCCGCCTTCCGTTACGGCATGCACGGTGCGTGAGGACAGACTGGATTGCGCTTACGCGCGTTGCCCATCTGATCGGGTGCGCACGGACGGAGCCGGGTGTCGTTATGGCTTAATAAACATGCGGTAAGGAAGCCCGTCTTTTTGCCAACTCAGGCAGATTGCAGTGTGTGTGTTTGCCGTATAAATCTGCCACGCGGGTCGGGGATCCCGACCCGCTTTTTTTGTGCCGGTTGCTACCTGTGCTAGGTTCTGTACGCAAACCTATGAGCATATCCATAGTTTGATAGCGGCCAGCTGTGCGAAAGCGATGTAGTGTCGTGCCCTTTTGTCGTATCGGGTGGCGAGTCTTCTTGAGTGTTTGAGCTTTGCGATGAGGTTCTCA
>JAUTCS010000075.1 GCA_030673825.1 Verrucomicrobiota bacterium JB024
TGGGTGTAGCTGGCAATCCACAGGCACGGCTCCTCGGAAGAGGTAAAGTTCTCGTCTTTGCGCAGGATGCGGCAGTGCTTGTGCGGAAAGAATTTTCGCAACTCGCTCTGCCAGACAGGCACCACGCTGGCGGGGCAGACGATGATCGAGCGCTTGCCCTCGACTGGATGCGCCACCAGCAGCGAAAGGATCTGAAGGGTTTTTCCCAGGCCCATCTCATCGGCGAGCAGCCCGTGGCAGCCGTTGGCGCAGAGGTGCGCGAGCCAGTGGCAGCCGTAGCGCTGGTAGGGGCGCAGGATCGGCAGGAGTTCGTCGCTCTCGGCGGCGGGTGAGACCAGGCGTTTGCGCCAGGTGTCGAGGCCCTCGGTCAGGTCGAGTTTGACCTCGTCGCGTCCGAAGAGCGAGCACAGCAGGTAGCGCGGGAGCGAGCCGTTGCCCTGCTGGTTGAGGGAGGAACGCCAGTCGGCCAGGGCCTCGGTCTGGCGGTTGCTGAGGCGGACGAGGCCGCGTCCTTTGAGAAAGATCAGGTTCTCGCCCCGGAAAAAGCGGTGCTGCGCCTCGCGCTCGGCGATGAGCTCGCCCTCCAGCTCGAAGCGCCAGTTCAGCTCGAAGGCGCCGTCGGTCAACTCGCGGGCCTCGGCGGCAATGTCGAGTTCGCGGATGCCGTTTTTCAACGCGAGAGCGTCGGGCGTGAGCAGGCAGGCGAAGAACTTGCGCCAGTGGGCCAGGGGGCTGCCCAGGAAGCCGGGCACCTCGTCCAGCCGCGAAAGCAGGTAGCGGTTGGAGGCGCTGGTAAAGCGGAAGCCCGCCTTGCGGGCGAAATTGGCGAGGCGGATGAGTTTTTCGCGGTCGGCGGCGGAGAGCACGTCCCCGCTGAGGGCGCCCTCGCCCAGGGCGGCGACTTTTACGCCGTTGTCCAACCAGTACACGGCGAAGTCCAGCCCCTGCTCCGAGGCGCTGAAATCGAGCTGAAGCTCGCGGGCATCGCTGAGCACGGGCGCGGGAGCCTCGGGCTCGGCGGGGGCGGTGCCGTTGGCGGAAGCAGAGGCGGAATCGGCAGGATCGGCGTCTTCGTCGGCCTCGTCCTTGGCGCGTTTCTGGCGGTCGCTGGGCAGGGGGGAAATCTCCTCGGCGATCAGCTCCTCGATCTCATAAAGGCCGGCGGCGGCCAGGCACTTGCCCCGGGCGGTATCGTCGGTCGAGCTGCGGACCTGGAGCTTGTTCTTGTTCCACTCGACAACGGCGTAGCTCTCCTGGTCGCGCCAGTTGCCGTGGATGATGGCGTCCTCGGCGCTAAGCTCGATCTCGCGGATGCCGCCGTCGCGGTAGCAGGCGCGGCCCTCGCGCAACTGCCCCTCGCTGAAGGAGCGTTCCCAGTCCTGACAAAGCTTGCCAAACCACGCCTCAAGGGCGTCGGAGGAGTACAGGCGTTTGGCAGAGCGGCAGTCCATGAGTCACATTACGGGTATAAGGAACCGAAAAACCTATAGCACGCGCAATGCCGAGGCAAGCGAAACCGGTCACGTTGTCACCGGGACGGCGGTTTTTGCCCAACGGGGACAAACGAAGCCAGAAGCGCAACCCCGTTGGGGTTGACGAATCTCTCGTTTCATTCATCCCGGGGTAGCCCTCACTATGCTCGGCAACCCCGGGCTGGACTGCGGAACCCCGTTGGGGTTCCTGATCGATGACTCGGTTGCGTGTCCTACGACGACCGGCAACTGCCCCACCCTTTTTAAGCGTGGTGGGCGCGTTCCATGACGCCGAGGCCGCGCAGGCGGGCGTCCTTGGCCCAGCCGTACACGTCGAGGTACTTGCGGGCGGAATTACCCCAGCTCAGGTCCTGATTCATGGCGTTTTGCTGGAGCATCCGGTAGTCGTCCGGGCGGTCGTACCAGGTCGAGCAGGCCCAGCCGATGGAGTAGTAAAGTGCCTTGGTGCTGGCTTCCTCGAAGCGGAAGCCCGTGCCGCGCTTGCGGCCCTCGACATACTGCTGGACGGAGTCCACCAGCCCGCCGGTGGAGCGGACGATGGGCAGCGTGCCGTAGGCCATCGAGTACATCTGGTTCAGGCCGCAGGGCTCGAAGCGGCTGGGCATGAGGAAAAAGTCCGACCCGGCCTCCATCTGGTGTGCGAGCGGGTTGTTGTAGCCGATGTAAACGCCCACTTGCCCCGGATATTGGGCCTGGAGGTCGAGGAAGCGCTTTTCCAGGCCGCCGTCGCCCGCGCCGAGGAGGGCGATCTGGACCTTCATCTCGCTCATGATCCAGGGAACGATCTCGGCCAGCAGGTCGAGGCCCTTCTGGTCAAAGAGGCGCGCGATGGCGCAAAAGAGCGGGACCTTCGGGTCCACGGTCAGGCCCATGCGCTCCTGGAGCTTCTGCTTGCAGACGGCCTTGCCGGAGAGGTCGGCAGCGGTGAAATTGGCGGGCAGGTGCGGGTCGGTGGCGGGGTTCCACTCGTCGGTGTCGATGCCGTTGATGATCCCGATCAGGTCCCCCGCGCGGTACTTGAGCACGTGGTTGAGGCCGCAGCCGTACTCGGGGCCCTGAATCTCGGCGGCGTAGTTGGGGCTGACGGTGGTGATCTTGGTGCTGTTGTAGATGCCGCCCTTCATCATGTTGACCAGGCCCATCGACTCGAGGTTGTCGGGACGGAAGACCTCCGGCGGCAGCCCGGCGAAGCCGAGCACCTCGCGCCCGAAGATGCCCTGGTGCATGAGGTTGTGAATCGTAAAGACCGTGGCGGCGCGGGCCAGCGGGGTACCGTACTCGGTGGTGTTGAGGTACACCGGGACGAAGCCCGTGGTCCAGTCGTGGCAATGGATAATGTCCGGGTACCACTGGCGCGAGTGGCAGTAGTCGATGGCAGCGCGGCTGAGGAAGGCGAAGCGCTCGTGGTTGTCGCTGTGGCCGCCCCAGGGGCCGGTGTAGATCTCGTGCCGGTCGTAGTACTTGGCGTACTCGATGAAGAAAACCTGCGCGTCGGTGCCGGGGTAGTTCGTCTTCCACAGGCGGGCAAACTCCTCGCGGTAATTGCCCAGATGGACGGAAAACGCGCCGGGCTCGGGCGTCCAGCCCTCGTCAGGCTTGAGAAAGCCGTACAGCGGCGTGATCACACGCACGTCATGCCCCAGGCGGGACATTTCCTTGGTCAGAGCGCCGGAGACATCGGCGAGGCCCCCGACTTTGGAGAAAGGCGCCACCTCGGGCGCCACTTGCAGGATTTTCAGAGGAGCTTGCGGCATTTAGGCGTTCGGTTCAGGCTCGCGGCCGGGGTGTTTACCGGCGTGATCATACTCTTCATCGTCCTCGGGAGGGGCGATCTTAAAATTAAAGATCGGCAAGAGCATCAGCAGAATAACGAACGTCAGGCCCATGACCGAGTAGCCCGCGATGTCGTGCACAGAGGCGAAGACGAAATCGGGGTTGGTCGTGCCATCGGGCAGGGTATGGGGGTTGCGGAAAATATCGCCGTCGATGGCCCCGGAACCGTAGGCGTAGGCCCAGCCGGTCAGGAAGAGGCTGCGGATGATATTCGTCACAAAGGCGAGGATCATGGACAGGATGACCATGAGCACTTTTTTCCAGAAACGGTCCAGGAAGACCGCCGCCATGAACGAGCCCACGAAGATACAGCCCGTGAGCGAGCGTACACCCGAGCAGGCGTCGGCCACACCGACTTCGCCCTTGGGCAGCTCGAGGACGTTGCCCTCGCGGATGACGGTGAAGCCGAGGAAATTAAAGACGGTGTACACGATCCGCGTCACCCACTCCAGCAGGACGAGCTTTACCGTGGAGTCCATGTACATGACCATCGGGGCCGAGATCAGCCAGGCCAGCGCCGGAAACAGAAACAGGAAGGTAAACCCGAGGCGCTCTTTCCAGGAGAGGATGCGGCCCTTTACATCGTCACGTGCGACCAGGTAGGCCAGCCCCAGCACAATCCCGCCCAGCCCGGCAGCCATCAGCATACTGCCCTGATTGGAAGGGCCCTGCGAGGCCAGGATCATTCCCCCGAGCAGGAACATCAGCAGCGCCAGCACCAGCCCGGAGTAAAACACCACCGTCGTCACCCGCATGAGCGCATTCGGCGGGGCGGAAGGGAGCTTGTCGTCCCCCTCCCCCAGCAGGAGGGCCCGGATCTTCGGCCAGCGGTCATAGACCACGTAACCGACGAAGATCGGCACGAGGTAGCCGAAGCTGTAATCCTCCATGTTCGACCAGTAGAAAACCTGGTCGTAAATCACCAGACCGACGAAGACCAGTCCCAGCCAGAAGGCGAATTGGGTGGTGCGGGGCAGAGAGAAGAAATCGGCTTTCTTGGACATCAGGGGGAAGGTTTAATGAACATAGGGTTTTGCCGCCCGGGGCAACCCGGAAATGACAGGAAGAAAGATGCGCACGAACGGCAAAAAAGCTGTCCACCGCCCCGCCCATGGACAAGATGAAACCGTTTTGGTTCAAAACGACATCGTCATCGCCGGAGGCGGACTGGCCGGAGCCATCGCCGCCCTCACCGCCGCCGCCCACGCCCCGCAAGGGTCCGTCACCTGGCTCGTCGCCGAGGATGCCCCGCTGGCCGAACTGCGCCGCACCGGCAGCGACCAGCGGCTGATCACCCGGCTCTGTGGCGACCCCTCGGAGTACCTCCCGCGCTTTCCGCGTGGCGGCAGCGACGCCCTGCCGGAGTTTTACGCCTTCGGCCCCGAGCAAACCCGTGAGTGGTGCCGCCGCCACCACCTGGACGCCCTCCCCCAGCCCGACGGCTCTCTTCGCCTGCCCGAGGAGGCCCCCGGCCTGGCCGACGCCCTTCCTGCCCTCGCCGCCCGCGCCGGGGTGGACATCCGCACCGGCGAAAAGCTCGTCGCCGTCGAGGCCAAGCCTCAGGGCGGCTTCTGGATCACGGTGACGGCCGAGCGCACCGTCCAGTGCCAACGGCTCATCCTCGCCGGGGACCCCGAGAACATCCCACAGGCCGTCAAGGCCGCCGAGAGCCTCGGCCACACGGTCGAGCGCCCCGTGCCCAGCCTGTTTTATTTCCTCATCGACTCCCCGCTGTTTAAGAACATGCGCGCCGAGCGCGTGCGCGAAGCCCGCCTCAGCCTGCCCGGACTCGGGGCGGAGTCTGCCGGAGCGCTGGAGCTGCACCCGTGGGGCTTGGCCGGGGACGCCGTGCTGGAGCTCTCCAGCCGGGCGGCGAAGGACTTGGCTCAGCCGCAGGGGCAGGCCCTGCGTGTCAACTGGTGCGGCCCGCAAAAAGTTTCCCGGCTGTTGGAGGAACGCGTCCGTCTGCACCCGCGCCAGCGCCTGATCTCCGAACCGCTGACCGAGCTGCCGGAACCGCTCTGGGCCTACCTGCTGGGGGCCGCCGGGCTCGACCCCGACCGCCACTGGGGTCAGCTCAAAAAAGGCGAGCTGCGCGGCCTGCAGGACCAGCTCGAAAACACCGAGCTACACCTCACCCGTAAAAAGCTCGCCCTGTGCGAACGCGCCCTGTGCGGCGGTGTCGTCCGCGACGAGATCGAGTTCGAGACGATGGCCAGCCTGAAGGTGCCGGGCCTGCACCTGGCCGGGGATATTGTGGACGTGGACGGCTTCGCCGGAGGCTGGCACCGCCAGTGGCACTGGACCAGCGGCCACGCCGCCGGCCTGGCGTGCGCGGGGGTGTGAGGGACCGCCTTCGCACCCCAAAGAAAATACAGACGGTAGGAAGCATCGCGTAGCGATGCCTGATGGTTAGCCGTGGGTTTTAACCCACGGTCCTTCGTGGCCCCACGAGCTCTACGTCGCGTCAGCGACGTTTCATGCCACGGCCCGGAGAAACGTCGCTACGCGACGTCATGTTTATCTTTCTCCTAAACCGTGGGTTGAAACCCACGGCTATTGATCAATCGCCGCTACGCGACGAATCCACGCAGAGGATTTCGCCCTCAGTGCCGTCCGCCGTGCAGGGCCCGTTCGGCGCGGGAACGGACGAACGCCTCCAGCGCGTGGACGGACATGGCGGGGCCGTTTTCGCGGGCGAGGAGGGCGGCCAGCTCGCGGGCGCGTTCGGCGTAGTGGGCGTGTTTTTCGATCTTGCGCACGTGGTGGGGAAGGCGTTCGGGCCACTTGCGCTTGCCCAGGCAGACCCCGGCCTTGAGGCGGACAACCTCGCTCGCCCACCACTGCTGGTCCGCGATGTGCGGGATGATGATGTTCGGCACCCCGGCGTGCAGGACCGAGGCCGTCGTCCCCGCCCCGCCGTGGTGGATGACCATGGAGGCGAAGCGGAAAAGCTGGTCGTGGGACATCTGGTGGACGACCTTGATCTCGGGGCGCTCCAGCTCTACGGAGAGCCCGGCCCAGCCGCTTTGGAGGATGATCTTCTTGCCGCGGGGCCAGTTCTTTAAAAAGCGGCTCATGATCGTGTGCGTGTCGTCGAAGGCCACGCTGCCGAAGGTCATGATGGGCACCTTTTCCCCGGCGCAGAAACTCTCCAGCTCGGCCTGCGCGGCGGGGTCCTCCTCGGACTGCCAGCGCAGGTAGCCGGAGAACTGGAAACGCGGGTCGTGCTCGATCCCGCCCATGAGCTCGCGCGAGACGGCGACCAGGCACAGGTCGGCGGGCGTGAGCAGGAAGCCCTCGGAGCGCCCAAGCCCCTTTTGCTGGTAGAGCTCGCCCACGGTGTGGTTGACGGTGAAGTCCACGAGGTTGTTGGCCACACGCCAGAGGAAGCGGTTCCAGCGCCGCTGGAGGCGACGGGGGAAGTTGTAAAGCGCCGGGGTGCCCTCGGGCGGGTAGTCCGGCGTGGGCACGAGGTTGTGGCAAAAGGCGAAGGTGGCGAACGGGATGCCGTGGCGGTCGGCCAGCTTGCGGTACTGCGGGAAAAAGTACGAACTCACCAGCAGGTCCGCGCCCTTGAGCGCCGCGTCCATGGCGTCGATCAGCTCGCTCATGAAGGGCAGCGCGCCCTTGTAAATCCAGCGCAGCTGGAGCAGCGGCAGCGGGGCCCGGTTGAGCTCGCGCATGAACTCGATAAAAATCTCCTTTTCCCAGTCCGGGGGCAGGTGCCGGTACTCCAGCCCGGCCCGCTCGATGGCGTCGCGGTAGAGCGGCGCGGAGGCGAAGACCACCTCGTGCCCGGCCTCCAGCAAGGCGCGCCCGAGCGCGATCATGGGATAGATGTCACCGGTCGAGCCGTGGGATGTGAGTACCGCGCGCATGTCTGGGAATTGTCACAAACTCCTGACCGTGAATGGCCCCGCCCGCAAGGGCGATATTGTTACGTTTGTGAGACGGCAAACCCGTCGAGCGGCTACACCCGTGGAAGCGAAGAATGATTTTCCCGCGAAGGCACGCGAAGCAGCGCGAAGTTTTGGGAAACAGACTTTATTTGCACGACTCACGACCCCCAACCAATACAGGGCGAGAAAAAGACCACCAGCGAGACTCCGCCCAAAACGCCTCCGTGCCTCTGTGCCTCCGTGTGAGCAAAAAAATATTCTGCCGGGAAGGGAATGATCCCCGACGGCGCAATCCGGGGCGTCCCCCTGCCCTCCCCTACGCCGTGGCGGCGGCGGGGGTGTGGACTTCGAGCAGCTCGTCCAGATGGCGCAGAGCGTGGTTGATCTCGCGGCGCCACTGGGCGACCTTGGCCTTGGAAAACTCGACGCGCTCGGTCACGCCCTTTTGCACCTGGTAGTAGCAGCTCGCCAGCTCCTCCTGCTTGAGGTGGAGGTATTCGAGCGAGGCGTGGAGCCTGGCGCGGGCGGCCTCGGTCAGGTCGGTGTTTTTAAAGGTGGCCAGCCCGCTCTCCATGCGGCGGCGGGCTTCGGTCAGCTCGGCCAGGAGGATCTTCGCGTCGGAGACACGGCGCAGGTTGTAGGTCAGGCCAAACTTGGACAGGAGCCAGATGGTCCACTTCGTCGGGTCGAACTGCCAAGGCTTTACGCCGTTGCGGTAGTCGTGCTGAAACTCGTGGTGGTAGTTGTGGTAGCCCTCCCCGTAGGTGATGAAGGCGATCCACCAGCTGTCGCGGGCGCTGTGCTTGCTGGAGTACGGCTGCTTGCCGAAGTAGTGGCAGGCCGAGTTGATGCAAAAGGTCGCGTGCTGCACGATGACCGTGCGCAGAACGCCCACGATGAGGAAGCCGCCCAGCGCCGCCATCCACGAGCCGTAAACGAGCCCGCACAGCACCGCCGGGACGATGAAGCCCACCACCAGCGCGATCCAGTGCACGTTGCGGTGCTGCCAGAGGACCCACTTGTCCTTGCGCAGGTCGTTCACGTTGTCCATCGGGGGCTCGGGGCTGAGCTTGAAGAGCAGCCAGCCCACGTGGGCGAAAAAGAAACCGTTGTTGATGTTGTACGGGTCGTCGTCGTGGTCCACGTGCTTGTGGTGGCGGCGGTGATCCGACACCCAGTCCAGGACCGAGTTTTCCCACGCCGCCGCGCCGAAGAGCAACACGAACATCCGCACTGGCCACTTCGCCCCGAAGGACAGGTGCGCGAACAGCCGGTGGTAGCCCAGCGTGATGCTCAGGCCCGTGGCCACGAGGTAAAACGCCAGCAGCCCGGCCATGAACCAGCCCATACCAAAGAAAATCAGGTACGCCGGAACAGCCGTCAGCGTCAGAAACAGCGTGATGCTCAGAAAAGAGGTCGTGGTCCACGCGACCCGCTCGAAGGGAATATGCTTGAAGCCCGTCATATCGTCAGGGGTGAGAGTGTGAAATCAGAGTGAAAATAACACGTTCGGCCGCCCAAAGTGGCGGTCGTGCCTTAACAATTTAGTAGCAAACCTGAAAAACCCTATCAGCGCAACTCAAACCGGCGAATTTGCTGAGGGATTGACCGCAGAAACGCCGGGAGGGGGAATTGAACCACGGATGGGCACGGATAGCGCAGATGTTTCTTATTATCATGAAGATCCGTGCCACCCGTTAATTCCGTAGTAAAAAAAACCTCCGCCCGGATCAGGACGGAGGTTTTGAAAAAAGTGGGTAACGATTCGCTCGAAACCGGCGGGAGCCCTTTACACCTCGCGGAAGACGAGGGTGACGTTGTGGCCGCCGAAGCCGGAGTTGTTGCTGATGGCGATCTTGACGGGGGCCTCGCGCTTGACGTTCGGCACATAGTCCAGGTCGCAATCGGGGTCCGGCGTGGTGTAGTTGATGGTCGGCGCGATGACCTTGTCCTGAAGGGTCTTACAGGCCACGGCGGCCTCCAGACCACCGGCGGCACCCAGAAGGTGACCGGTCATGGATTTGGTCGAGCTGATCATCAGCTTGTTGGCGTGGTCACCGAAAGCCTTTTTCAGGGCGATGGTTTCAAACTTGTCGTTGTACGGCGTGGAGGTGCCGTGCGCGTTGACGTAGTCCACCTCTTCCGGCGCGACCCCGGCACTGCGGAGCGCGTTGCCGATGCAGCGGGCCAGGCCCTTGCCTTCCGGGTCGGGCATGGTGATGTGGTGGGCGTCGCAAGTGGAGGCGTAACCGGCGATTTCCGCGTAGATGCGGGCACCGCGAGCCTTGGCGCTCTCTTCGGTTTCCAGGATCAGCACCCCGGCGCCGTCACCCATGACAAAACCGTCGCGGTCCTTGTCAAACGGGCGGGAAGCCTGCTCGGGGCAGTCATTGTACTTCGTGCTCATGGCGCGCATGGAGCAGAAGCCGCCGAAGCCGAGCTCGGTGATGGCCGACTCGCTGCCGCCCGCGATCATGATGTCCGCCTCGCCACGCTGGATCACGCGGAGGGCCTCGCCGATGGCGTGAGCCCCGGTCGAGCAGGCGCTGACCACGGACATGTTCGGGCCGCGCGCCTTGAACTCGATCGCCACAATGCCGGAGGCCATGTTGGCGATGAGCGAGGGAATCATGAAGGGCGAGAGCTTGCGCGGGCCCATCTCAAAGAGACGCCGGCTCTGCTCCTGAATGGTCATCATACCTCCGATACCGGAGCCGATGATAACACCGGCGCGGTCGGGGTCCCAAGACTCCGGGTCGAGCCCGCTGTCCTTGACCGCCAAGCGGCTGGCCGCCATCGCCAGATGGGTGTAGCGGTCGTTGCGCTTGGCTTCCTTGCCGTCCATGTAGTCCTCGACATTAAAATCGCGAACCTCAGAGGCAACTTGGGACGGGAACGTGGAGACATCGAACTGCTCCAGACGACTGATGCCGCTTTTACCGGCAAGCAGGTTCGCCCACAGCGTGTCGATGTCATGGCCGAGCGAGGATATAACCCCCAACCCGGTCACCACAACTTTGGAGACTGGTTTATCCGATTCCATTCAGGGCAATGACAACTGGATCCTTAAAAGGGTCCTGATGAGCGCCGCAACCTCAGGAGGCTTGCTTCTCCTTGATGTAAGCAACGACGTCACCGACGGTACGGAGCTTTTCCGCGTCGGATTCGGGGATTTCGCCCTGAATTTCGTCCTTGAATTCTTCCTCGAAAGCCATGACGAGCTCAACCTGGTCGAGCGAGTCGGCGCCGAGATCTTCCATAAAGGAAGCATCGGGAGTCACCTGCTCTTCATTCTTGTTGAGCTGGTTGACGATAATTTCCTTAACGCGTTCTTCGATAGTTTTATCGGCCATATTCTTGATGGAGTAAGTAGTCAGTTGTTTACATCGCCATGCCGCCGTCAACCGTAAAAGTTTGACCGGTGATATAGCCCGCTTCCTCGGAGGCGAGGTAGGTGACCATGCTGGCGATTTCTTCGGGTTGTCCAAAGCGTTTGAGAGGCACGAGCTTTTTCGCGGCTTCGGTGACTTCCTCGTTCAGCGCGGCGGTCATGTCCGTGGCGATAAAGCCCGGCGCAACCGCGTTGACTGTGATGCCCCGGGAGGCGACTTCGCGGGCCATGGACTTGGTCAGGCCGAAAATGCCCGCCTTGGCGGCGGCATAGTTGACCTGGCCGGGATTGCCCATGATCCCAACGACCGAGGAAATATTAATGACGCGGCCCCAGCGCTTGCGGGTCATGGGGCGCAGCAGGCCCTTGGACCAGTAGAAGCAGCTGGAGAGGTTGGTCGAGACGACATCGCTCCAGTCCTCGTCGGTCATGCGCAGCATGAGCGTGTCGCGGGTGATACCCGCATTGTTGACGAGGATGTCCACGTTTTCGTGCTCCTTGAGGAGAGCTTCGCAGGCGTCGGCCACCATGGCCCCGTCGGAGACGTCCACGGCCAGGGCGGAGGCGCGGCCTCCGGCGGCCTTGATGGCCTCGGCGACGGCGCCGCAGGAGGATTCGTTACGGCTCACACAGACGACGAATACGCCCTCGGCAGCGAGGCTCTCGGCGATGGCGCGACCGATCCCACGGCCCGCTCCGGTGACCACGGCCACCTTGTTCTCAAAAGTCAGATTCATTCGGGAAAAGGGTAAACAGGCGACAGTGCCCGCCCTGCCGGTCAACGCAAGCAAAAATCTGCCCGTAAACTTTCCCCCCGCCGCCCCGGCACACATCTCCAGCTCTCATAAAAAGCGGCACAATCGCCCCGAAACGGGCTAAAAACGGGCAAAAGGCAGCACAGCGGGGCCGTTTCGGCGGGTTTTTATGGGAAATACACCGGATGTCGTCTTCCGAAAAAACGCCGGAGCCACCCGCCCCGCACCGCCCCACTCTGCACCGACCAACGGGAGACATCCCCCTGTTGTCATCCTGAGTAAGTCCGCTTTGCGGACGCATCGAAGGATCTCCTCGTCCGATCTGCTGGAGCGACTCGAAAAAGCCCACACCAGGAGATCCTTCGACTCGCTGCGCTCGCTCAGGATGACAACGAGTGCGACCCTGACATAAGCTACCGCGCGGACTTGGCGTGCTGCCCTGACTTTTCCGGGGACGCTCCAGTTAGACCAAACCGTTTATGCAGCGGTATAAGGGTTGATTTGTCCCAGGGCGTCCCCATAAAAATGAGGCGTGGAATCCCAGCACGATTACGTCGTGGACATCTTCTTTCTCCTGCACTGGACGCTGGCCATCGCCGTCACGCTGCGGGTGATCATGCGCCGCAATTCGGTCGGAGTGGCCCTCGCCTGGCTCACCCTGGTCTTTTTCCTGCCGATGGCCGGGTCGATCCTGTACATCATTTTCGGTGAGATCAGCGTCGGACGTGCCCGCACCAAGCGCGCCCTGCGGCTCATCCAGCCCTTCAAGCAGCTGATCAACGACCGGCGGCAGCGCTTCGACATCGACTGGTCGAAGCAGTCCGAGGCCGCCCTCCTGCTCTCCCGGCACGCCTACAACGCCGTCAATCTGCCCGTCCTCCCCGGTAACGACCTGGAGCTGCTCGACAATTGCCAGGACATCCTCCGGCGCATGATTCAGGACATCCAGCAGGCCACCCAACGCGTGCACATGGAGTTCTACATCTGGCACCTGGGCGGGATCGCCGACGAGGTCATGGCCGCCGTGATCGAGGCCCGCCAGCGCGGGGCGCATTGCCGCATCCTGCTCGACTCCATCGGCAGCCACGAGTTCCTCAAGAGCGAGCTGTGCCACAAGGCCCGCCAGGCCGGGGTCGAGATCGCCGAGGCCCTGCCCGTGCGCTGGCTGCGCAACTTTTACCGCCGCCAGGACCTGCGCCTGCACCGCAAGATCGTGGTCATCGACGGCGAAGTCGCCTACACCGGCAGCCTCAACCTGGTGGACTCGCGCCACTTCAAGACCAAGGCCGGGGTCGGCCAGTGGGTGGACAGCATGGTGCGCGTGCGCGGGCCGGTGGTCGAGGCGCTCGCGGTCGTCTTCCTGGCGGACTGGAGCATCGAGACCGGGATGAGCTTCGACCGGATCAAGGAAGAGGGCGGGCTCAAGGAGCTCGACGAGGCCGGGGACTCCTTCGTGCAGGTGGTGCCCTCCGGGCCGGGCTTTTTCAACCAGTCCAGCTACCAGAGCATCCTGACCGCCATTTACCTGGCGAAAAAGGAACTCGTCTTGACCACCCCGTACTTCGTGCCGGACGAGGCCGTGCAAATCGCGCTGGTCTCCGCCGTCATGCGCGGGGTCCAGGTCACCCTCATCATGCCGGAAAAGGTGGACTCAAAGCTCGTCCACCACGCCAGCCGCGCGTACTTCGAGGAACTGCTGGAGGGCGGCGTGCGCATCGCGCTTTTCAAGGCCGGGCTCCTGCACTCCAAGACCGTCACGGTGGACGGCGAAATCGGCCTCATCGGCTCGGTCAACCTCGACCAGCGCAGCCTCTGGCTCAACCAGGAGGTCACCCTCTTCGTGTACGACAGCGCGTTCACCCAACGCCTGCGCAAGGTCCAGCAAAGCTACATCGACAACTCCGACATCCTCCACCTCGCCACCTGGAAGAAACGCCGCTTCCACCAGCGGTTACTGGAGAATGCACTGCGCCTCACCGGGCCGCTGCTGTAGGGAAGATGAATTTTACCACAAAGGCGCAAAGACACAAAGGTAAGAGCCTAATATTTAAGCAGGAGAAATCTATGAGCGGCAGGCTAAGTTTTTCGGGCATACTGATGTCTGTGCTCTTGGGAATGAGTTTACTTCCAAGCGGGTTGGCTGCGACCGAGGAATGGATCTCGTGTTCCTCGTATGCGATGAACGTCAAACTCGACCTTCGGCAGTACAAAAAGGGGGTGGATGAGTCCAAGGCTGGCTTCTTGTTGCTGGATGTAGATGTTGAGCACAAAAAGGCCCTGCTACTGCTGTATGATGAGACCAAAAAACAGACTTATTGTGGCTGGGTTAACGAAGCTATGTTTGTCGATTTCGCCACGGCGCTGACAGGCCGCTCAGGACTCAAATTATTAAAGGTTACAGAGAACTCTGCTACCTTTGAGGTACGCTTTGCGCGTTAATGGAGAGCTTTGGCAATCGGTATGCGCGCCGACATAATAACCGGATAACCGCAGTGACAGTTATCGTACGGTAAGGGCATCTTTCTTTGCGCCTTTGTGTCTTTGCGGTTAACTAAAAAACACTTTTCCCATGTCCACTGAACCGACACCGCTTTTATCCGTCGAGGGGCTGGCCGTCATGCGCGGCGACACCCACATCCTGCGCCGCATTGACTGGCGCGTCGAGCACGGGCAGCACTGGGCCATCCTCGGGGCCAACGGCTGCGGCAAGACTTCCCTGCTCTCCGCCATCACCGCGTACCTGACGCCCTCGTCCGGCGAAATCGTCTTCGAGGGCGACGCCTACGGCGAGACCGACTGGAACGACGTGCGCCTGCGCATCGGGATCGTCAGCAACGCCCTCACCCGCCGCGTCCCGCCCGCCGAGAACGCCCTCACCACCGTGCTCTCCGGGGCGACCGCGCAACTCGGCTTCTGGACGCGGGAGAAGACCGTCCCGGTCGAGAAAGCGATGCGCTGCCTCGGCCAGCTCGGCGTGCGCCACCTGGCCGAACGCCGCTGGGAGGTGCTCAGCCAGGGCGAGCGGCAAAAGGTCTTCATCGCCCGCGCCCTCATGGCCGACCCGCGCCTGCTCATCCTCGACGAACCCTGCGCGGGGCTCGACCCGGTCGCCCGGGAGAACTTCCTCGCCCGCCTGCGCAAGCTCGCCGCCCGCCAGCGCGGGCCGGGGCTGATCCTCGTCACCCACCATGTGGAGGAGATTTTTCCCGAAATCACGCACGTGCTCGTGCTCAAAAAAGGCCGCGTCCTGGCCGCCGGACCGGCGGAGGAGGTGCTCTCATCTGAAACGCTCAGCGCTGCCTTTGGCGCTTCGCTGGCCCTGGAGCGTGACCGGCACGGACGCTGGCGCTTGCTGGCCTGAGTGGCGAAGTCGCTCGTGCCCATGCGGATAGATTGAAAAAAAGCGCGTCCTTGGCATCACCCATGCTAATCTTTCGTGTGCGCAGAATTATTTTGCATAAGCAGAACTTTTTTGCGAACATGTTGGGTTTAATTTCGATCTAATAGCTCAGATGAAGACCACAGAAGTCATTGTCCCCTGGAAGGGGGGACTGCACTTGAGACCGGCGGCGGACCTCGTGAATGCCGCCCGCGAGAGCACCTCGTCCATGACCCTGCGCCACGGCAGCAAACGCGCCAGCCTGCGCAGTATCGTCAGCCTCGTCACCCTCTGCGCGACCATGGGCACGCCGCTCGTACTGGAGGCCAATGGCGAGGACGAGGAACGCGCCTCCCAGAAGATCGTCCAAATCTTCTCCCGCGACCACATCGAAGGCTAAGCCTGACTTGGCGAGCACGCGCACGAGAATCTTTACTTCAGTGCGTAACAGCGGAAAGCATCGGGTAGCGATGCGGTGTGCTTAGCCGTGGTTTTCAACCCACGGTCTTTTGCGACGACGCAGAATTTACGTCGCGTCAGCGACGTTTGAAGACCTTCCGGAGAAACGTCGCAACGCGACGTCATGCTTTTCTTTGGTCTAAACCGTGGGTTGAAACCCACGGCTATCGATTAATCGTCGCTACGCGACGCATCCACGCAGGCGGACCTACACCGAAACTCCATGACATTTTCCCTTTGCTCACTCCAGACCAAGCTTCTTGAGCTTGGGGGCGATGACGACCTGGCAGTACGGGGCGGAGGAGTTGCGGTCGTAGTAGTCCTGATGGTAGCCCTCCGCCGGGTAAAAGGTCGTCGCCGGGGTGATCTCGGTCACGATGGGCTTGGAAAACTCGCCCAAGGCGTCGAGCTCGGCCTTGACCTTTTCGGCGGTCTCCTGCTGGGCCGCATCGAGGGTGAAAATGGCAGAACGGTACTGCGTGCCGGTGTCCGCGCCCTGGCGGTTGAGCGTGGTCGGGTCGTGCGCGGCGAAAAACAGCCCCACGAGCTGCTCATAGCTGACTTGATCCGGGTCGAAAGTCACGCGGATGGCCTCGGCGTGGCCGGTCGTGCCCGTGCAAACCTGCTGGTAGGTCGGGTTGGGGACGGTACCGCCGATGTAACCGGATTCGACCCGGAGCACGCCCTTGATGCGTTCAAAGACGGCTTCGGTGCACCAGAAGCAGCCACCGGCGAAGATGGCCTGTTGGGCGTTGGCGGGGAGGTCGGTCATGGCGGTGTCAGGTTGACGGGTGGAGGATGGCTCCTGTGCGCAGGCCGCGCTGAACACAGCGGCCAGCCCGAGGAGTGAGAGGGTGAAGAATCTCGCGGGGAACATGCCTGTCTGTGTCGCAATCAAGGCCGTTTCCTTTCAGGCGCAAGCGTGGCGGGCAAATTGCGTAACATCGGGCACTCACACCCCGTCGGCGTTATTCCGATTAAAATATGTAACCGCAGAGGCGCAAAGACGCAGAGAGCAACGGACAGTGGGCAAGCGTCCCGCGATGGGGAGCGTCCCGATGAGTGGAGAAGTGGCGAGGAGAGCTTTGACTCAAAATACTCGGTGTGCGCCGTGCTTCTCGGTGTGCGCTGTGCCTAAAAAATCTTGAAACCTTTTTGCCGTGAGAGAACGCAATTGGCGTCACGATTGGCAGGACCACTCTGCGCCTTTGCGCCTCTGCGGTTCAATGCTTCTCCTCTCCCCGGCTGCTACTTGTGCGACCGCCCCCGGCGCAGGATGAGCGACAAGAGCGCGTGGCGGTCCTCGAAACCGCTCACCCACAGTAGTCCGAAATACACTGCGGACGAGACCGGGATGATGCCGACCACCGCCAGCGTGTCGGCCCACTTGCCCGGTGGCACCCACTGGGACAGACCGCGCGAGAGCAGCCAGGTAACGAGCCCCATGCCTGCCGCCGCCAAGCAGATACGGATGAGCCCGCTGACCAGCCGCGCCCCGGAAAAGACCGCCAGCTTGCGCGGGAGGACCATGCCTAGCCCGACCGCCTGCACGGCGGCGGAAACAAGGTTGGCCACAGCGAGCCCGACCGTGCCGTACGGGAGCATCAGCGCCACGCTCAGCACGAGATTGACGATAAAGGACACCACCGCAATCCGCACCGGCGTGCGCGTGTCCTTCATCGAGTGAAAGCCCCGCGTGGCCATCGTCGCCAGCCCGTAGAAGGGCAGCGCGCAGGCGAACACCGCCAGCACCGGCACAGTCTTGTCCACGTCGAGGGCGTTGAAGCGCCCCCATTCGAAAAGCAACCCGAGCACGGGCGAGGCGAGCACGGCCAGCCCCACCGCCGCCGGGACGGTGATGGCAAGAATCAGACGCAGGCCCTCGCCATAGAGCCGGACGATCCCGGCCTTGTCCCCGGCGGCGGCCAGCAGCGCCAGATTGGGAAAAATCACCGTCGCCACCGCGATGGCGAACACCCCCAGCGGCAGCTCCACCAGCCGGTTGGCCAGGTAGAGGGCGCTCACGCCGGTGTCGTTCAGCCCGAAAGCCAGCAGGCGAGAGACGAGGACGTTGACCTGCATGACGGCGGCCCCCGCCACGGCGGGGAGGAAAATCCGGTTCAGCTCGTGCAGCCGGGGCTCGTGGGTAAAGTCCATCCGCCCCTGCCAGCTCTCGCGCCACAGCGCCACCATCGGCACCAGCAGCTGGACCGCCCCGCCGACGAGCACGCCCAGGCACAGCGCCAGGGCCAGCGGGTAGCCCTTCAGGCCCATCGCCCAGCCCCCGATGAGCAGCGCGGCGATGAGCGCAAGGTTCAGCCAGACCGCCGTGAGCGCGTGCACGGCGAAGCGCTGGAGCACATTGAGCAGGCCGCCCATCAGTGCCGCCAGGCACACCAGCACCATGTACGGCAGCAGCAGCACGCCCATTTCGCAGCCCTTTTCCCACTGGATACGGTCCACGTTGAGCGCCTCGGCCAGCCCGGCGTGGCGCACCAGCGCCCAACCCAGCCCAAAGCCCGCCATGCCCACCGCCGTCAGGATGAGCAGCACGACCAGCGCCCGCGTCAGCACCCGGTTGGCAAAGCGGAAGGCCGGGCCCTTCCCGTCCTGCTTGAGCGCCTCGGAAAAGACCGGAATCAGCGCCGAACTGAGGGCCCCCTCCCCCAGCAACCGGCGGAAAAGGTTTGGCACGGTAAATGCAAAAATAAATGCTGAGGAGGTGGACGAAAGGCCTAAGAAGCCCATCATCAGGATGTCACGTAATAAACCCAACAGGCGAGAACCCAGCGTCGAAACTGATACTATAAGAATGTTTTGCAGGTTTTTCGCCATTGATCCTCGCAGCCTCCCACACTAGTGATAAACCCTTTCCCAACCAGAATTTCTTTACCATGTCACTGATTAATCGCTTATCCGTTCGCTTGCAGAACCACCCCAAGCGCGTTGTCTACCCCGAAGGCACCGACCCACGCATCATTCAGGCCGCCCGGCAGTACGCCACCCGCGGACTGGGTGTACCGATCCTCTTGGGCGACCGAACGCGTATTAAAATCAACGCCGCCCGCCTCGACATCAAGCTCGATGGTGTCAAAATTATCGAGCCGGGCCGTTCCGACGAGCTGGAGGACTTCATGACGAAATTCCAGGGCCTGCGGCGCTTCCGCTCCCTGGACAAGCAGTCCGCCCGCGACTACGTCATGAACAACAATTATTTCGCCACCCTGATGCTGGCCACCGGCGCCGCCGATGCCATCGTCTCGGGGGCCACCATTACGGCCTCCAGCGCCCTGCGCCCGCTCTTCCAGATCATCCCGACGCAGGAGGGCGTGCAGACCGCTTCCTCCATGCTCATCCTGGAAAAGGAAGACTCGCGCCTGGGCATCGAAGGGGCGCTCTTCATGGCGGACTGCGGCGTCATCCCCGAGCCGACCTCCGAGCAGCTCGCGGACATCGCCTGCACGACCGCCGGGCTCGCCTGGCACCTGACCAACGAGCGCCCGCGCGTGGCCATGCTCGCCTTTTCCAGTAAGGCCAACAAGGACAAGCACCCCTCCATCGCCCGGATGAAGGCCGCCACCTCCCTGGCCAAGGACAAGGCCCGCGACCACGACATGCCCGTCGAGATCGACGGCGAGCTCCAGGCCGACGCCGCGCTCGACCCATTCGTGGCCGAGCAGAAGGAGATCGGCGGCTCCGTCGCCGGGCAAGCCAACGTGCTCGTCTTCCCCGACCTGAACAGTGGCAACATCGCCTCCAAGCTCGCCCAGATCGTCTCCGGCGCGCGCTCCTACGGGCAGATCATCACCGGCCTCTCCAAGCCCGCCGCCGAGATCAGCCGCGGTGCCAGCGCGCACGACATCTTCGGGGCCACAGTCATCGTCGCCGCCCAGGCGGTTGACAAGAAGTACCTCTACCCGAACGACTAGCGAAGTTCTTCGTGCTTTGTTCTTGGTGCTTCGTGCCTGGCCTCAGGTACGAATGGACGGCGATAACCGCCCCGCCCAAAACAAAGAACCAAGAACCACAAACTTTCTCCCCCATGGCCAAAGCTAAGAACAGAATGACGCACTCGCCCTTCGTCGAACCCGACGAAACCGAACTGCTGGAGCGGCCCCGCAACACCTCGACGAAGCGTATCTTCGTCGCGGCCACGCGGCAGAACGACGGCAAGACCACAACGTGCCTGGGCCTGTTCGCCGCGCTGCGGCAGTTCTCGGACCGGGTCGGTTTCATCAAGCCGGTGGGCCAGCGCTTCATCGAGGTCGAGGGGCAGAAGGTGGACGAGGACTCGGTCCTGCTGGAGAGTATTTTCCACGTCGGCCTGCCGCTCATGGCCATGAGCCCGGTCGCCATCGACGGCACCTTCACCCGCCGTTACCTCAAGGACCCCGACGACTCGCTCAAGGTCATCGTGGACAAGATGAGCCGCGCCTTTGACCGCACCGCCTACGAGAAGGACTTCGTCATCATCGAGGGCAGCGGCCACGCCGGGGTCGGGGCGGTCTTCGACATGTCCAACGCCCAGGTGGCCAAGCTCATGGGCGCGAAGGCCATCATCGTGGCCCAGGGCGGGATTGGCCGCCCGGTGGACGAAGTCGCCATCAACAAGGCTCTCTTTGACAAGTACGGCGTCGAGGTCCTCGGAGCCATCCTGAACAAGGTGATGCCCGACAAGATCGACGTCATCCGCGAGTACGCCGGGGCCGGGCTGGCCCGCCTGGGCGTACCGCTGCTGGGGGTCCTGCCGCTCCAGAAGCAGCTCGCCGCCCCGAACCTTTCCCAGATCGTGGACGAGATCGGAGGCCGCTGGCTCAACGGCCGCGAGCAGGCCGCCAACGAGCGCATCCTGCGCGTGGTCATCGGCGCCATGACCGCCAAGGGCGTGATCGACTACCTCCAGCCGGGCGTGCTCATCATCACCCCCGGGGACCGCGACGACATCATTTTCTCCGCCATCGCCAGCGCCGGGCTTTCGGGCAAAAAAGTCGTCTCCGGCATCGTGCTCACGCGCAACATCCTCCCCCACCCCAAGCTGATGGAGATGCTCGCCCGCACGAACATCCCGACCGTCATTTGCAGCGAGGAGAGCTACGCCGTGGCCTCCCGCATCAACTCCATGACTGTCAAGACCCAGCCCCAGGACCACGACAAGATCCCCATCATCAACAACCTCGTGATGGATAACGTGGACATGAAAAAGATCATCGCCGCCTTCGAGCCGGGCCGGGCGTAGGGGCAGTGTTCCGCGCAGGGGAGAGAGCACTCTCCATCCAAACGTAACATAGTTTTGACTTTCCCTTATTCTAGTTTGCCGTGATAGTGGCAGGGATGCTTCGCCAGCTCTTCTCGTTTTTCCTTGTCTGCACACTTGCCCTCACCAGCCGGGCGCAGGACGCCCAGACCTCCGCCGACCTGACGACGGCGATCCTGATTGGCTATGCCGGGGGCAGCCTGACAACCGACGGCGGCAGCGTCATGTTCAGCGGCGACCCCATAGGCAGTGACGGCATCCTCAGTCTGGAAAACAGCATCGCACTGGAGGACTGGTTCGCAATGATGGACACGCTAACGAGCTACGATGGCGACACGACCGTCTTTATCGGAACGCTTGGGGACGGCACCTGGCTCGAAGAGATGATCAACCTCTCCGGCACAGACGGATGGGTTTACCTGGAGCCCACTGAATACACGACGATCACCCTGATCCCAAGCGAACGCCTCGCCTACGCCCCCAGCAGCGAACCCGCCGCCCCCGCCACGACCACCTACCTGCCCGCCGACAACAACCCGCCCGATGGCGTCATCAGCGCGGAGGAGTTCGACACCTACTGCCAGGCGTGGCGCTCCGGCGTCAACTGGCCCGAGCACGGCGGCCCCATCCCGATCGACTTCCTTACCCGCACGGCCAAGATTTTCTGGAAGTTCGACGGCGCATACACCTACGAGGAAGGGTCCGACCCCTCCGACCCCGGCTCCTATTATGGGTCCGACTGGCAGTTGACAGACTCCAACTGGGAGAATGTTAACTTTACACCCGTCGGCGGAACCATGGTCGAGTGGTCCGCCGCGCGCGTGGTCTGCGAGTTAAGGCAACTGCCGATCTTCACCGCCTATGCGGTGGAGCTGACACTGCCGCAGGGCTGGCACAGCCTGCCGGTGGACAAAGGAGGCATCGATATGTTCAGCGTGGATGCGCTTGAAACCGGCACGCTCGACGCGGCGGGACGCACCTTACGCTGGGGCCCCTACCACGGAAGCGACATCCCCGCTAATATCGGCACCGCCCTCATCTCCATGGAGGGCAAAATCCTCCCCGAGGTTTCGACCTTGGCGGGCGCGATGTCCAGAGATGGATCTAGCACATCCCTCACTTATGAGATGTCCGAGCCCAGCCTGTACGTGTACCTCAGCCGCGACGACGAGGAGGGCCGCGACCCCGGACTACGTCCGGCAGGGCCGCTGTTGGAGCGCGCCCTCGCCGGCACCGCCAAGCTCCCGAAAAAGAACTTTTCTCCGGCCTTCGAGCGCTTCACCGACGACGAAGGTCAAGCCCGCATTCACTGTACGCTCGTGCGTGACGTTATTTACCCAGAGATGGGTTTCCAGGTTCAGCGTACCACGAACTTCACCAACTGGGAAACGCTCCCGGTCGAGTGGACGCTGACGAACCAGAACGGGCGGATGCTGACCTTCGAGACTACCGTCGCCTGCCTCGACAACGGTCAGCCCGAAACCTACCGCGTGCTCGTAACCGAAGATAACGCCGCCGCCAGCGGACTCGCCCGGATATTCGAGGGCGACACGGATGATGAGGATGCCGGTAATGGCTCCTCGGGCGAATCCCCCGACGATCCATCGGGAGGTGGTTCTACGCCTCCGCCGGACGGCGGTGGTCCCATTTTGCATCCGATTTCCGGCGCTGGCGGCGATTGATCTCAACCGGCCGCTTGGAGGACTCACCCCAAGCGCACCAAGCCCGCCCCCTACTTGTGCAGCGGGGGCTTTTTGAAATTCAGTTCGGTGGGGTGGCCGCGCAACTCGACGTGCAGCGGCGGGGTGCCCAGGGGGTTGACCAGGGCGGAGCCGATGGGCTGGTTGAGCACGGGGGACATCGTGCCGGAGAGGATGCGGCCAACCTCGCGGGTTTCCGCATCGAGCACGGGCGTGTGCCCGCGGGCGATACGGCGGCCCTCCAGCGTGTAGAACTTCACCTGCGGCAGCTCCTCGTCCTTGGACTGCTTAAGCAGGGCTTCGCGCCCGACAAAGGCTTCCTTGTCCAGCTTCACGGCCCAGCCGAGTCCGGCCATGAGCGGCGAAATCTGCTCGCTCAGCTCGTGCCCGTAGAGCGGGTAACCGGCCTCCAGGCGCAGGCTGTCGCGCGCCCCTAGACCGCACCACTGCGCCCCGAAGGCCGGGGCGGCGGCGGTGAGCGCCTCGGCCAGCGCGACGGCGTCGGTCGCGGCGCAGAAAATCTCGAACCCGTCCTCGCCGGTGTAGCCGGTGCGGCTCAGGCGGCAGGCGATTCCGGCCACGGTGGCCTCGGCGTGCCAGAAGCGCTTGGGCAGAGTCGCTCCCGGCGCGAGCGAGGCGACGAGCTCCACGGCTTTGGGCCCCTGCACCGCTATCAGCCCGGTCTCGTCGGAAATATTGGCCAGTTCCACGTCATGGTGCTTCGCCAGTTTCTCGAAGTGCGCGAAGTCCTTTTTGATGTTCGAGGCGTTGACCACGATCAGAAAATCCTCCGCCCCCCGGCGGTACACAATAAGGTCGTCGATGGTGCCGCCGTCCTCCTCGCACAGGGGCGAGTACACGGCCTTGCCCGCGGGGGTCCCCGCGATGCGGTTGGTCAGGGCGCGGTCCAGAAAGAGCTCCGCCTCCGGCCCGGTCACGACAAATTCGCCCATGTGGCACACGTCGAAAAAGCCGCAAGCCTGGCGCACGGCGAGGTGTTCCTCGATGATCCCGGCGTAGCTAACGGGCATTTCCCAGCCGGCAAACGGCACGCAGCGTGCTTGCAGCGCCTTGTGAAAATCGATGAGGGGAGTGTGTTTGAGGTCGGACATAACAGTGGGAAGGTAAGTTATTTATGGCGCAACACCCCCGTAAAGGCAAAATCCGATTTCGTTTTTCCGCTGCCGGAGCTCTGCCACCGCACCGTAACGGCCCCAGTCGCAGGCAGCCCGCCGCCAGCGGAAAAAATAAATCGTTGCCGCCCGCAGGCTTACGCAAAGGCCGCCGCCTGCGCGCAAAATTGGGTTGCGTTAACCGACCTTGAAGATTGTCTGATTGTCAGACAATCCTAATCCACCACCGCACACATTTCCCATGGCCCATATCGACCGCGAACACGCCCGCGACTACATCCCCGCCAGCGACGAGGATTTTCAACAAATGCTCGAAACCGTTGGGGCGAAAGACCTTGCCGACCTCTATCGGCACATCGCCGCCGAGGTGAAGTTCGACGCGCCGCTGCCGCTGCCCGCCGCCGAGGCCCACGAAAAGCTCCTCGACCGCCTGGGCGAGATCGCCGACATGAACGTCGTGCGCGAGTCGTACATCGGCGATGGGCTGCCCGCTTTTAAACAGATGCCCATCGTGGCCGAGGTCTCCGCTATCCGCAACCTGACCACCGCCTACACCCCCTACCAGCCCGAGCGCAGCCAGGGCACCCTGCTGTGCCACTGGATTTACCAGTGCCTGATGCGCACGCTGACCGGGTTCGAGGCCGTCAACGCCTCGCTCTACGACCGCTCGACCGCCCTCTTTGAAGCCGCCTGCGCGGCCATCCGCCTCAAGCGCAAGAGCAGCGCCGTCATCGTCTCCGAGGCCATTTACCCCGGCGACCGCGAGGTGCTCGAAACCCTTGCCGCCGACACCGAGGTCGAGTTGCTCTGGGCCCCGCGCGACGCCGCCACCGGCACGCTCGACCTGGACGCGCTCAAGGCCCTCATTGCTGAAACCGGCGAAAAGCTGGCCGGGATCGCCTTCCCGCAGGTCAACGACCTCGGGCTGATCGAGGACGTGGATGCGCTGACCGACCTGGCCCACGAGGCCGGGGTGCTCGCCATCGCCCTGATCGACCCGATGCTGCTGGGCACCGGCGGGCTCAAGCCCCCGACGGACTTCGGCGCGACCGGGGCCGACATCGTAGTGGGCGAGGCCCAGCACGTCGCGCTCGCCCCGAACTTCGGCGGACCGGGGCTGGGACTTTTTGCCGTGCGCCATACGAGCGAGATTTCCACCCATGTGCGCGCCACACCGGGCCGCTACGTGGGCAAGGCCCTCGACGGCGAAGGACGCGAATGCCGCGTGGCCGTCATGTCCACCCGCGAGCAGCACATCCGCAAGGAAAAAGCCACCTCCAACATTTGCTCGAACCAGGCCTTCATCGCCACGCTGGCCGGAGCCGCCCTGCTTGAGCGCGGCGAGGAGGGCATGGCCATGGCCGTGAGCGCCGCCCGCGAACGCGCCGCCGAGGCCGCCGCCGCCCTCTGCGCCCTTGACGGCGTGGAGCTGCTCTACCCGGAGAGCCCGTTCTTTAACGAGTTTACCCTCAAGCTGTCCCGTCCCGTGGCCGACGTGCTCCGCGCCGGGCGCGAAGCCGGGCTCCACCTCGGCGTGGACGTGAGCGCCCGTGTCGCGGGCGGCTCGAACCTCCTGAAACTTTCCTTCTCCGACCTGCACGCGGAAATCACGAACCTGATCGGCTGCTTCGAGCGGCAGTTCGGCCCGGCGAAAAAGTCCGCCACCCTGCCCGAGCTTCCCGCCGCCGCCCTGCGCGAAGGCTCCGCCGGGCTCCCGAGCTTCGGCTACGACGAGGTGCTCGCCTACTACAAAAAGCTCGGTTCGCTCAACGTCAGCCCCGACGACAACCCTTACCCGCTCGGCTCGTGCACCATGAAGTACAACCCGCTCGTCAACGACGAGGCCGCCGCGCTCCCGGGCTTTACCCAGGTGCATCCGCAGGCCCCCGCCGAAGACGTGCAGGGCTCGTTAAAACTGCTCTTTGAGATTCAGGAATGGTTCAAGGCCATCACCGGACTGGCCGGGCTCACCACCCAGCCGCTGGCCGGGGCCCAGGGCGAGCTGGTCGGGTTAAAACTTTTCCAGGCCTACCACCGGGATCACTCCGAAACCCGCCGCGACGTCATCCTGCTGCCGCGCTCGGCCCACGGCACGAACTTCGCCACCGCGGCCATGGCGGGCTACACGACCCGCCCAGGCGTCAACCCCAAGGGCGGGATCGTCCTGCTGGAGGCCGGGGACGACGGCCAGATCGACCTTGCCCAGCTCGACGAAGTCATCGCCACCTACGGCGAGCGCATCGCCGGGGTCATGATCACCAACCCGAACACGAGCGGCATCTTCGAGACGCACTTCAAGACCATCGCGGACAAGATCCACGCCGTCGGCGGGCTTGTCTATATGGACGGGGCGAACATGAACGCCATCGCCGGCTGGGTGAACCTCGGCGCGATGGGCGTGGACGCCGTGCACAACAACCTGCACAAGACCTGGACCATCCCGCACGGCGGCGGCGGCCCCGGCGACGCCATCGTCGCCGTAAGCGAGCGGCTCGTCCCCTACCTGCCCGGCTTCCAGATCGAGCAGGACGGCGAGACCTTTGTCCCCGTCAAGGCTCCGCGCTCCATCGGCTCTTTCCACCGGCACTGGGGCAACTTCGGCCACAAGATTCGCTGCTACACCTACCTGCTGCGGCTCGGCGGCGAGGGCATCCGCCGCATGTCGGCCACCGCCGTCCTGGCGGCACGCTACCTCTTCGAGCGCACCCGCGGCCAGTACGCCACCCTGCCCGCCGGAACCGCTGAGCTCCCGCGCATGCACGAGTTTATCCTCACACTCACGGCGGAGGACTTCGCCCGCGTCGAGGCTGCCGGTGTCGCCAAGACCTCCATCATGCCCAGCCTGGGCAAGCTCTTCCTCGACTTCGGCTTCCACGCGCCCACCGTCGCCTGGCCGGAAATGCTCGGGGTCATGTTCGAGCCCACCGAGAGCTACACCCGCGCCGAGCTCGACCGCCTGGCCGACGCCGCGCTGGCCATCCTCGAACTCATCCGCGAACAGCCCGAGCTCCTCAAGCTCGCCCCGCTGACCACCCCCACCGGACGCATCGACGAGGTCGCCGCCAACCGCGATCTGTGCATCAGCGAAAAACTCACCGCCCTGCCCACCACCCCCGAGGTGCGCCTGCCCCTCGACGAGATCGCCACCACGCCCATCCCCGCCATCGCCGAACGCCTCCGCCAAGGCGCTACGGTCTAGCGGTTGGGGACGTTTGTGGTGGTTGAAGTGGGGGCTGCGCGCCCCCACGCCCCGCGCCGGGCTTATGCAGCCCGGACCCGCAGCAGGCACAGCCTGCACTTTCGATGCTTGCAGCATCGTGTCAGCGATTACTGAACATGAGCTCAGCTCATGTTCAGTAATCGCTGAGCGAAGGCATCAAAACTGGGTCGCCACCTTTTTTACGAATGCCCGCCGTCGGGGTAGCCGCCTGTCTGGCGGCGTAGGGGCAGATTGCTGGTCCAGCCGGACCCCCTTATTGTCCAGTGCGGCCACACACCCGGGGCAGCGGCCTGTCTGGCCGCGATGGGGCAGAGCCCCATGAGTGATGCGGAGCATCACAGGTGCAGGACTACGTCCTGCCTGCTTTTGGGGTTTCCATCGGGGGGGAGGATGGTTTTACTGGGGGTTCAATGGTGTTACGTGTTACCCAGTACGGTGAGCCGGTCCTGAAGGAAAAAGGGGCCCCGGTGACGGAGTTCAACGACGAGCTGCGCAAGCTCGCCGACGACATGGTCGAGACCATGCACGCGGCCGAGGGCATCGGCCTGGCCGCGCAGCAGGTCGGCGTGGCCATCCAGCTGTTTGTCATGGAGCTGCCCGTCTATGAGGATGAGCCCGACCCGGAGTACCAGTACGACGGCAAGCACCCGCCGCTGGAACTGATCATGCCGCTGGCCGTGGTCAACCCCGTGCTGGAGCTTGCCGGTGAGGAAGCCGGATACGAGGAGGGCTGCCTGTCCTTCCCCGGCATCCGTGGCAACGTTGACCGCCCCACCCGCCTGCGCATGCGCTTTCAGGACACCGAAGGCAACCCGCACGAGATCGTCTGCGACGGGCTCTTCGCCCGCGTCATCCAGCACGAGTACGATCACCTGCAGGGCGTGCTCTTCATCGACCGCATGCACCCGAAGGTCCTGCGCCCGCTGGAGTCGAAAATCCGCCGTCTGCGCCGCGCCACCCGCGACTTCCTCAAGGGCAAGGCGTAACAGCGACAAGCTCGCCGGAGCGCATCCGCGTAATTTTCAAACGCTCAAACGTTCCGCCACCTGTAGTGGCGTGGCCACTACAGGTCTGGATGAATCTTGCGCGAGCACAGCAGCTTGTAAACGTGCTGGAGCGTGTCCTTAAGCTGCATGGTTGAGATCGGCTTGGACATGTAGTCGTTGCAACCGGCATCGAGGCACTTGCGGCGGTCTTCGGCCAGGGCAAAGGCTGTCACCGCCAGCACGTACACGTCGCGGTGGCGGTCACCGTATTCGCCCGCTCGCAAGCGGCGGGTGATCTCCAGCCCACTGCGTCCGGGCAGCTGAATGTCCATCAGGATGATGTCGTAGTCCTGCTTACGCAGCAGGCGCGAGGCCTGCGGCTCGTCCTCGGCCTGATCGGGACTGTAGCCGAGCTTGGCCATGATCTCCTGGATAAGCTGACGGTTCACCGCATCGTCCTCGACCACGAGAATCGAGAGCGGATGGGTCCGGCCAAAGTCCTCCGTCAAGATCGCCGAGCCCATAGACGAACGCACAGGGACCGGGTCGCCCGAGCGGGTGAGCGGGAAGTCGAAGGCGAACGTAGAGCCCTCGCCCTCGGAGCTGGTCACGCGAATGTCGCCACCCATTTTCTCGATCAAGCGCTTGCAGATGACTAGACCCAGACCGGTACCGCCGTACTTGCGCGTGGTGGAGGAGTCCACCTGCGAGAAGGGCTGGAAGAGACGGTCGATCTTTTCGGCGGCGATACCGATGCCGGTATCCACGACCTCGAAAAAGACCTGCTCGCGGTCGCTGGCGGGGGTCGGCTCGACCCGTACGCGCACCTCGACCTGCCCCTCGTGCGTGAACTTGACCGCATTGTTGACCAGATTAAGCAGGATCTGTTTGAGCCTGTGCGGGTCCCCCAGATACTCGTAACTCTTGGCGCCGGTGATCGAGTACGTCACCTCGATCCCCTTCTCCCGCGCCTTGATCAGAACGAGTTCCAGCGACTCCATGATGGTCGTCTCCAGATTAAAGGGCAGGTACTCCAGCTCGATCCCACGGGACTCGATCTTGGAGTAGTCGAGGATGTTGTTGATGAGCTCAAGCAGAGCCTTGCCGCTGCGGTCGATGACGGAAAGCGAGTCAATCTGCGACTGGTCCAGCTTTGTCTGCGCCAGCAGGTCGGCGAAGCCCAGAATCGCGTTCATCGGGGTACGGATCTCGTGGCTCATCATGGCGAGGAATTCGCCCTTGGCCATGTTCGCCCGGTCCGCGTTCTCCTTGGCATGGCGGAGCTGATCCTCGACCTGGCGGTTGATAAAAAACGCTCCCACGCTGGCCGCCGCCAGCTGGATCGAGGTCATCTCCCCTTCTTCCCAGTGGCGTTCGCGACCACAGTCGGACAAGACTAGCACCCCCCAGAAATAGCTCTCGATGTGGACAGGGGCCATAAGGACCGCCTTCACGCCCTGCTCCTCCATGCAGTGCTTCATGTCGGGGGAAGCCTCGCTGGTTGCCGCCTGCACCACGCTATGCGCGGCAAGCTTGTCGTAGAGGAGGCGCATGTCGCCCTCCCAGCAGTTCTCTGGAATCTCATCGATACCCAGCTCAAAGCCCGGACGGGCCCAGCCGTAGCTCAGCTTCGGGCGCAGGCGGTTGCCTTCCAGATCGATGCTGTTCTCCACGATGTTAACGCGGTCCACCTGAGCGTGTTCACCGATGGCTTCGAGCGCGCGCTCGACGGCTTCCTGCATGTCGCGCACGCCCAGCAGTAGGGAACTGGCCCGCGACACGCCTTGCAGGAGCTGGTCACGCTGCTCCAGCAGCGCCTCGGTGCGCTTGCGCTCGGTGATGTCGTAGGCGACCCAGATGACCCGGTCCGCCTTGCCATGATCCCCGCTGATGGGGGCCAGACGCCCCTCGAACCAGTAGGTCTCGCCGTTGACCTCAAGTGTGTATTCCAGCGAAATCTGGTGTCCCACCTGCAGGCAGCGGTCCACCGCCTCCTGAAAAATCCGCGCCTGCTCCGGTGACCAAGCCTCCCGCAGCGTACTGCCGCTGAGGCGTTCGGCCCGTATCCCCAGCGGACTGTTTTCCTGGGAAAAGATTTCCAGGTAGTGGCCGCGCTCGGATATGACGAAGGCGATGTCGGGCAGCGCATCGATAAACCCCCGCAGGCGAAGCTCGTTCAGCCGACTGTTTTCCTCCCGGCGGCGCAGCTCGGTCAGGATCGCGGCCAGGAAATAGCTGGTGCAACTGATGACCCCGACGAAGACCCACAAAAACTCCGGACTCTGGCTGATGTACTTGTTCTCCGGGCCGAAGACCTGAATCAGCTCCCACACGGCCATGATCGAGATCAGCACGATGCCGGTCGTCGCCCCCCGCTGGCCAAAGCGGATCGCCCCCCAGGCCATCAGGGGAAAGAGCGTCAGCTCCAGCGGATAGCGCAGGGTGTCCGTCGGTGCCCAGTTGCCAAAGATCACCAGTCCGAAAAACGACAGCGCTGCAATCCAGATGGCAACCTCAACCACCTGGCGATTGCTCCAGTTGATCTTGGTTCTCGAGCTCCACACCAGCAGGAAGGGCGTCACGACCAGAATCCCCAAAGCATCTCCCAGAAACCACGGCTTCCACAAGCGGCCATACTCTCCCCAGGGCACCGTCGGTTCGATGGCGCAGATGACTGCGACTCCGAGCAAGGCGTTGACCAGACCTGCGGCCAACGGCCCCGCCAGCAGAAAGACCGTCACCCCACGGATGTTCTCCAGTGTCGTGTCGCTATGCAACGCACGGCCCAGCAGCCAAGCGCCCAGCGACGCACTAAGCGTGTACACCGCCCCCAGTGCCAGGGAGAACGGAAGCGACATCTCGGAAAGCCAAAAAGCCCACAGGACGTAACCGGCGAATACACTCAGCCCGTACTTGTAGCCGCCTCGCATGAGAGTTGCTACCGCCAAGCCCGAAGCCGGCCATATCAGATTCACATAACCGTCCAGGGCGCGCAGGGCCATCAGACTGCCGATTTCCGCCAGCACTAGGTAAAACGCCGCCACGGCCACCAGTTTCCAGACAAGGACCGTCACATTCAATGCCGGCCCTCCCGCAACATGCCACGGTGCATTCGTGGGAGTAGTCGCCGGCTTGGCGGCGTAATTCGTCTGACCCATTTAGTACCGTTATTAATAGCAGCTATTTAGGCCTGACAAGGTTACAGTGTTCGCAACAACCCCACAATGCGTGAATGAGGTTATTTTTAGTTAAAAGTACGTATGCTGTTGTATTCGAAAACATAAGGAATTTAACCTATATATTTAAAAGTGGGGTTTCCATCCACCGCGAAATGTCTATGCTATGCACTATGCCTGTCTATGTTTATGAGGTTATCACCAGCGATGAAAACGGGGGGGAACGCTTTGAAATCGAGCAGCCGATGAGCGACCCTGCGCTGACACGCCACCCACGTACCGGCGAGCCCGTGCGCCGCGTTTACCTGCCGCCCAACCTCGCCTCGAAGTACACCCCGGGCGCCACGAAGAACAAGCTGAGCAACGATAACGTCGAAAAGGCGGGCTTTACCAAGTACGAGCGCG
The DNA here is from genome assembly GCA_030673825.1 of Verrucomicrobiota bacterium JB024. Lineage (GTDB taxonomy): Bacteria > Verrucomicrobiota > Verrucomicrobiia > Opitutales > Cerasicoccaceae > Ruficoccus. The sequence continues at coordinate 31,087 of JAUTCS010000075.1, forward strand.
ACAAGTTGACCGGCACCTACCACAAAGTGGCGGGCAAAAACCGTGAGGCCCCCGATACCCTCAAGCCTTGACCTTTGGCCGAGGCTTGAGCACTTTGTCTCTTGCTCCGTCCGACCGATCCATGGCCGCTCTTTCCGCCGATTCCAGCTCCAGCCCCAAGCCTCCGCCAGGTCGGGCTTATGAGGTCCTGACCCCGGGTGAGAAATTCGGTGACGATCAGGTGCTGCGCTGCCTCTCCTATGACTTGATGGGCAGCCTCTACAGCGTCCGCCGAGCCCGTGTCAAAGAAGGCCGCAGCCTCTTCATCCTGCCCCCGTTGGTCAAAAACGACAGCCATTTCCGTGAGCGTTTCTTCCAGCACAGCGCGCGGCTCATCCAGCTCTCCCACCCTCATCTGCTCAAGGCGCAGGATGCCGACATCGTCAAGGACCGCTTCTGCATCTTCCACGATCCCTTCGAGGGGCAGAATCTGGCCGACTACCTTGAGCAGTACGCCATCGAGAAAAACAAGAGCAAGCGCGCGGCGGCTGCCTCCGAGGACTTGATCGCCGATATGCCCACCGGCCTGCCTGAGCAGGAGGCCGCGGATATCCTCACCCAGGTGCTCGAAGGGCTCAGCTACGCCCACTCCAACAAGGTCCTCCACCTCAATCTCAACCCCACCAACATCCTCCGCAGCGCCGACGGCAAGGTCAAGCTGGCCGGGCTGGGCATCATGTCCATGGCCGGCAAGGAGCTGTTCGAGACGCTGGTCTCGGCAGGCATCCCGCCCATCTCGCTGGGGCCGCGCCGCATCCGCATCAACTCGGTGGACATCCTCTCGCCCGAGGCCCGTCTGGGTAAGGCCGGGGACGAGCGCTCGGATATTTACGCTTTTGGCATCACCGCCTACTGGCTGCTCACCGGGCACAAGCCCAGCTACCAGTACATCCCGCCCAGCGAACACAACCCGGAGCTCGACAAAGGCTGGGACACCCTGCTGGCCAACTGCCTGGAACGCGATCCGGACAAGCGCTACGCCTCGGCCCGCGCCGTGCTCGAAGACCTGCGCAACCTGCACGAGCTCAAGGAACGCCGGACACCGCTGGAGCCGGGCACCGCGCAAACGAAGTCCGTCTTCCGGCACATGGACTTCATCCCCGTTCCGAAGCATATCAAGCGTCGTGGTGTAAAAACCACCCGCGTGTTCCGTCTGGGCGTCATCGGCCTGGTCGGCGTTGTCGCCGTCTGGCTGGCCTCCCTCTTTTACGGGCTGGCCTTCAGCGAGGGCCTCAGTTCAGACACCCCTATCGCCATCCGCACCCCCGAGGGTAAGAAACCGCGAATGAGCCTGAGCATCGAGCCCGCCAACGCCCTGGTCGAGTTCACCGCTGGGGATTTGAATTTCATCGTCCGCGACGGCAGGCTGGACCTGAACATCCTCCCCGGCCAGTACCGCGTCAAGTTCAGCGCCCCCCACTACAACCCGCAACTGAAGGTGCTGGATATCGGCAGCGGTTCCCAGACCCTTGATATCAAACTCGAACCCGCCTGGGCCAAAATCAACATCCTGACCACGCCCGGGGCGCACGCCGTCGCTATCGGCGAGGATCACCGCATGTATGACCTGGGCACGGCTAACGCAGACGGCATCCTCCAAGCCCCGCAGTTGCTCTACGCAGGCACCTACACCCTGCGGCTGGAGAAGGAAGATTATCTGCCCATGGTCAAAGAGGGCTTTCACCTGAGCGAAGAGACCACCTCCCGCCTGGAGTTCCCCCTCGCGCCCGTGCCCGGCACGCTCCGCGTGCGCTCAGAGCCTAAAGGGGCCACCGTCTATGTCGAGGGCCGCGAGATCGGCACCACCAACGCTACGATTGAGGGCCTGCCCGTACGCGAGGAGTTCGTCGTCACCCTGGAGATGCCCGGTTACCGTACCGAGAAACTGGCCGTCACCCTGGAGCCCAATACCCGCACCGTGCTGGATTTCGGCGACCTGGTGGCCCGTTCCGGCGAGGTGCTCCCGCTTGTCACTTTCGACGGGGTCGCCCCCACCGCCAAGCTGCTCGAAGCTCTCACTTACCGGGTCGGGAAGCGGACTTATCCCGGCACTGACAATGTCCTCTCCGGCATCCCCGAGGGCGAGGTCACACTCGTGGCCAGCCACCCGGATTACCTGGATGTCGCCCAGACTTTCCGCATGGCGGACAACACCCTCATCCGCCTGCCCCTCGACCTCAAGCCCAAGCCCGCCACCGTCGAGCTGGTCGTCACCCCGCCCGACCTGGCGCTGACCGTCAGTGCCAACGGCAAGACCTTCCAGCTCGACAGCGCCCGCCGCTTTACGCTCGCCCCCGACGAGGAGTACGAGTTGACCCTGGAGGCCCCCAACTACATTTCCCAGCAGCTCAGCCTCCGGCTCAAGCCCAACGAGACCTACCGCTGGAGCACCGCGCTCACGCCCATCCCCGGCCCGGTCACCGGACTGACCTACGACATCCCCTACCTCGACATCGGCCTGGCATGGATCCCCGCCGGTACCTACCTGATGGGCAGCCCTCTGGCCGAGCACGCGCGGCTCCCCATCGAGGGCCCCCAGACGGAGGTCACCCTCACCCACGGTTTCTGGCTGTCCGAAACAGAGGTCACCCAGCAACAATATCAGTCTCTCATGGGCAAGAACCCCTCCGAGTTCAAGGGCCCGAAAAATCCGGTGGAAAAAGTCACCTGGCGCGAGGCGGTCGCCTTTTGTGAGGCGCTCAATGCCCGCGAGCAAGCCGCCGGACGCGTTCCCGAGGGCTACGAGTACCGCCTGCCGACGGAGGCCGAGTGGGAGTACGCCGCCCGCGCGGGCACGACCACCCCCTTTACCTGGGGCGACACCGCCGACATCTCCCGCGGCAACTTCCGCGGCAAGTATCCCCGCGACTTCACCTCTTCGCAGCTGGAAGACCCGGACTTTTACGGCACCGCTCCGGTCGGCAGTTACTCGCCCAACGGCTTCGGCCTCTACGACATCCACGGCAACGTCGCCGAATGGTGCCTGGACGATTTCAACGGACGCCTCCCCGGCGGCAAGCAGACCGACTGGCTTCTCTCCGAAGGCGGCACCCGCCATGTCGTCCGCGGCGGCGGTTGGGAAGCCTACGCCATCCGCGCCCGCGTCGCCTCCCGCGAAAACATGACCCCCGACACCCGTTCCTCCTCCATCGGCTTCCGCCTGTGCCTGGGGCCGGTTATTGGTCAGTAGTCATTCGTTACTCGTCATTGGTCAGTGGTCATTCAAGATGCTGAACGCTTTCGAGACTGAATGCTCGGTGTCCGCACACCTTGTCGCCCCCACGGCACGGACGGCATGTAGGCTGGCGTGCAGCTGTCCCTGCCAGCCACAAATGACCAATAACAATTGACCAATGACCAACGTCTACAGCCACTTCATCTTGCGGAACCACGCGAGCATGGCGAAGAAGAAGGTGGCCATGAACAGCAGGCAGGCCGGATAGCCGTAGCGCATATACAGCTCCGGCATGTTCCAGGGGCTCACCTCGTGGTCAAAGTTCATCCCGTACACCCCGGCGATGAAGGTCAGCGGCAGGAACAGCGTGGCGATGATGGTCAGCACCTTCATCACGTGGTTGTTCCGGTGCTCCTCGATCAGGTGGTAGTACTCCTGCATGTTCTGGAGGATGAGCCGGGCGTGTTCGAGCCGGTCGGCGGCGCGGCGGGCGTTGTCCGCCAGGTCGCGGAAAAAGTACCGGTCCTGGTCCTGCACCAGCGGGTGATCGATGATTTCGAGCCGGTGCGCGTTGTCCCGCATCGGCATGACGAAGCGCATGATCGCCAGCACAGTGCGCTTGTGCTGGTAAATGGTGTCGATGGTGAAGTCCTCGTCGCCGGTCAGCAGGTCCTCCTCCACCTCGACGATGTCCGTCTCGATCATGTCGAGAATGCTCAGGATATTGTCCGCCTTCACATCCATCAGCGCGAACAGCAGGTAGCCGGTCCCGCGCGCGCGCAGGCGGGCCGAGGCCTCGCGCACCCGGTTCATCACCGGCTGGAAAAACGTGCTCTCGCTCTCCTGCACACTCAAGAGCGCGCGATCGGTCGCGTAAAAGGCAACCTGCTCGATCATGATTTCGCGCGCATCCCGGTTGACAATGGCGGTCTTGGTCACGACGAAAAGGTCTCGCCCGTACTCTTCGAACTTCGGGCGCGTGTTGGTACTGAGAATGTCCTCCTGCGCCAGCGGATGGATGCTGAGCATGTCGGAGAGCTGGCGGATCAGCTTGTCGTCGCTCACACCGCAGACGTGGATCCAGCACACGGGCCACTTGCCCAGCTGCTCGCTCACCTGCTCCACCGTGGCCGCCTCGATCTCCAGAAAATCCGTCTCGTTGTAGGCGAGGATGCGGATCGTCGGCTGGCTGGCGGCACGTTCGGCGTCCACCCGCACCAGTTGCCCCGGTGGTAGCCCGTGTCCGTGATCAAAGACTTTTTTGCGGGAGACGACTTTCATCACCCCTTGAGCAAAGAGATTATTCCGCAGGTTTCAAAAAGAAAAAATGTGCCAATCCGGCAACGCCCCTGCCTCGGTGGCGGCTGTCCCGGACCTATTCCGCATCCGCCGAGACTTTCAAAAAGAGAAAGCGCGTCTCCCCCGCGGCGAGCGCAGCGGCATCTGTGACCGTAACGGTTTCGGTGCCGTCGCCGTTGGACTCGATGGCTTCAGATGCCACCAGTTCAGAGAAAGGCTCACCTCCCGGCGAGGGGCTGCCCCCCACCGCGTAAAGCGAGGCATCGGCCCCCGCCGGGCGCACATAGGAGAGAGACAATGTCCCATCAGATGAACGCGTCACCCGCGGCAGCCGCACCCGTGTCAACGCGTCGGCATCGTGCAGGGGGTCGATCCCCAGCGCGAACTCAAGCAGGTTGACGGTGCCGTTCCCGTTGGCGTCAAAGGCAGGGCTCCAGACGCTGCCCGAGCCCTCCATCGCCCCGGCGTAGTGCGCCGCCCAGTTCGCATAAGTATAGGACAACAGGGTCACATTCACCTCGGTATCCCCAGACAAGACATAGCCCTCCCCCGGCTCCAGAGTAAGCGTCAGCACCCGCGCCACACCGTCCGTGCGCGTAAGCGCCTCAATGGCAAAGCTGGCCTCGGTCTCGCCTGCCTCGACAGTCAGGCTGCTCGGTAACGGCGAAAAATCCTCCCCCGCAACGGCATCGCCTCCAAGCGTGTAACTAAGCGTCAACGCCTGAGCCGGGGCCGGGTCGATCCCCACCGTGACCGGAAATCCGTTGGCTGCGCGCTGGAGTAGCTCGCCATCGGTGCTTGTCATGAAAACCTGATACACGCCGTCCACCGAGACCTTCCAGGTCCGCCGCACCGTAGCGTAACCATCGTCCGCCACCAGCGCTACCGTGTGGAGTCCGGGTGTTTCGAAAGTAAAGACCGGACTCGCCGTGCCAGCACCCTCCACCGTGTAAGTACCCGCCTCGGCCAGCACGGACCAGGCAAGCGCGGGCGCTTGCGGCCCGTCTTCGTCGGTCACGGTCAACGTCGGCGTCCAAGCTGTGCCGGCTTCCACAGTGAGGGTCTGCGGATCGCCGATGAGGGGGGCGTGATTCGCCGCCAACCGTGTGACCTCCTCGGGCTCCAACACGCGATCATAGACGCGTACCTCGTCCAGCCGCCCGTCCAGCCCGCGGTCGCCGGTTGGCTGGTTGCCCAGCCAGGCGAGCCCAGCTCCGGTGATCATCTCAAAACTCCCGGAGCCCGACTTGTGCAAGCTACGTTGCTCCACGCCGTCGATGTACAGAGACGGTGCCTCGTCGCCATCCCTCCAGGTGGCCGCCACATGGTACCAGCGGTCTGTACCGACCGATCCTACCGGCGTGGACCAGATGTCCGCATTAGTGGCATAGTGACGGGCGAACTTCAGGCTCGGCCCCCTGCTCGCTCCGACTTGCGAAAAAATCAACGCCCACTCCTGCCCGTCGATGACACGGGGCAACGCCACGACCGACGAGTCCGCCCGGACCCACGCGCTGAGCGAGACCGTCGGCAAACTCGGCAGTGAGCCGACCTGCACACCCTCGAACTCGCCGCCATGGCCCGCGTACGCGCCGCCGTCCACACCGGTGCCGCGCCCGGCTCCATTGGCCAGCGCGCCTGTGTGCCCTTGGCCCGAGGTATCCGCCACCGTGTCGCCCTCCCCGTCAAACAGCCACTCGGCCACCAGTCCACCCTCCACCGGCCGGGTTCCGACCGTTACCGAGCAGGTGTCGCTACGGGCTACGCCGTCCGTCATCACGGTCGCGCTCAAGGTGTATACGCCCGTTTCGGTAAAGCTCGCCCACGCCGTTGTCGGACTTTCGACAGTTATCGTCACCCCCGCACTGGGCACGACCGACCAGCTCACGCCATACTCCGGCGCGACGGCCTCGCCCGCTACCGTTACCGCAGCCTCCAGCCGCAGGGCTGCCGACGTGTCACCGAGAAAAACGTCTCCGGCGGGCGAGACGAGTTCGACCTCCTCCACCCCGGTCAAGGCATCGAGCAGACGCCCGACGTTCAGCCGACCGCCCGTCGCCGTCGATCCGCTGAGCGCGGGCACCAGGTCCACACTCGCCAGCAGGGCATCCCGCACCGCTTGTGCGTCCGCCTCCGGGGCGGCGGCAAAGGCCAGCGCCACGGCCCCGGCCACCTGAGGCGCGGCCATCGAGGTACCGCTGCGCGTGGTGTAGCTATCACCCGTCCAGGTCGAAAAAATATCCACCCCCGGCGCCGCCAGATCCACCGTAGACGCGCCAAAGTTCGAGGTGGTCGAGAGGTTGTCCGCGTCGTCCGAGTTGGCGACATTGACCACGTGAGTACCGGGATGAGCGCCGGGGTAAACCGGCACGGCGTCCACATCCGTTGCGGTGTTGCCTGCCGCCGCCACGAAGATGATCCCCGCCTCGCCCTGCCGGTCGATCGCCGCCTGCTCGGCATCGCTGATACCTTCGCCGCTGTAGGAGTTATTGGATACAACGACGTTGACCCCGTGCTCCGTACGCAGCGCGTAAAGGTAGTCCAGCGCCTCCACCACCGCCGAGACGGTAAAGCTCGTGCTGCCGATGCGCAGCGGAAGCACTGAGACGGACCAGTTTACCCCGGTCACGCCGGTCGCATTTCCGCCGACAGCTCCGGCGATCCCCGCCACATGCGTACCGTGCCCGACGGCGTCATCCGGCGCGTTGTCGTCGTCGGCCATGTCCCAGCCGTGCACGTCGTCCGCATAGCCGTTGTCGTCGTCGTCGAGTCCGTTGCCCGCGATCTCGCCGGGATTCGTCCAGAGGTTGGCCGCCAAGTCCGGATGGTCCAGGTCCATTCCCGTGTCAATCACCGCCAGCACAACCTCCGCAGAGCCCGTCGAGACATCCCATGCCGCCGCGCTGCCGATCAGGCCATGCGCGTACTGCTGCGAAAAATCCGGATCGTCCGGCTCCAGCGCGGGAAAGCGCAGGTAATCCGGCTCGGCGCGATCAAAGCCCAACCCACTCACGGTAGCTCTCGCCGCAGGAACAGCCTCCAGTGTCGCCCCGGGCAAAGCGATTAACAACAGGTAGGGTGAGCGGCTCCGCTCGATAGCATAGCCCGCCGCCGCCAACTGTTCCTGCGCCTGAAGCGCGTCCTGCGGCGTATCTAGCGAGATCAGCAAGCGGTCCGCCAGCATGGCCGTTTGCGAGACACGCACGCGCGCGCCGGAGGGCAGCGTCTCGTAAACATCTTCCACCCGCAACAGGTGTGCCTGGCCCGCATGCCGCATCAGGCGCAGTTGCCGCCAACGTCCATCCGCCAGTTGTTCCCAGCGCTCATCCAGCACGAGCCCCGCCGCCAAACGGTCAGGCACGCCGGCGGCTACGGGAAGCGCAACCTGGCCGGAGGCCGGAACGGCGGAAGGGGTCGCGGACGGCTTCGGTACCGATGCAGGCCGAGTCAACTCCTCACCCGCCAAGCGTTCTCCCGGGGCGGTGGGCTGCACCGACGGGACGTCATCCACGGCGGAAACCGTTCGCGCCCCGCCGACACCGGAGCGGCCCGTCGGCCACAGTGCCACGAGTACGGCCCCGAGCAGGGCCGCCACCGCCCACCGGACTGTACGCGCGTGCCACATAAACAAACCCCGCAAGCATGAGGAGTTCACCCCCGGAGAACAGTTCAAAATCCACCCGCGACCGGACATCTTCCACAAGCACCTGCCCGTGTGGAATTTATCCACCGCAAAAATACAACCGGTCCATGTTTTTCAACCCCGCCGAACCCGATGTTCCAACCGATCCAACCCAGCCAACCGAACGATTGTGTGATCAAAAATCCGTGATAATATCCGTGCCATCACGCGGTCGCCGCCGACGGCCAACCGCCTCCCACGACCCAACTTTCCGCCATCCATGATCAAACGCCAGATACTTCGCCAGACCATCCTTCTCCAACTGGAGGCAGCCGCCCCGGCCTTTCTCCCCGTCGAGACGCTGCTGACCGGCATCCGCGCCGCCGGCTACGAGATCAACGACAAGCTCCTGCGCCGCGAGCTGACCTACCTCGATGACAAATCGCTCATCGACAGCGCGCTGCCCGACCTCGACCCTGCCGACCGGCGCTACCGCCTCGGCGCCGCCGGACAGGACTTCCTCGATGCCAACGGGCTGAGCCAGTCCTGACCGCCCTTTTCTTTTTACGTATCGAAAAAATGGATACGCCACAAATAGCTTTCTCCGGGAAACCGGGATCAGAGAAAAGCCAGAGCAGTAGTGAGACACCGCCGCCGGTCGGTCCCGTCGAGTCGGCCCCCGTCACCGGGCAGACGACGCAAAGCCGGCACCCCAACCACGAGACGGGCGGAGCCCCTGAGGGCTCCGCCCCCTCACCGGCGGGCGCGGACAGGGAAGCCTTTCTTGCACATCTGACTTCCCTTCGTTGGGCAAAAAAAATCACCAACCTGATTCTAAGAACCAACAACCCCAAGCACAGAAAAGTTCGAGGAACCATCGACCACACTTGGCAACTCCTCTTCGAGCTCGTCCGAAATGTCAGCAAAGGGGCCAAGTCCTTCGATCAGGCCGAGTTGGCAACTTACAACACGCTTTCATCGATTATCCAACGGCTCAGTTCATCCTACATCCAGATCAACAATCTTGAGACAAAGCTCTGCGTCGACGAGCAGGAGCGCTTCGAACGCGAAAAGCAGAAGACTAAAATGCTTCAGGACCTCAAGGACGCCCGCACCCGCGGCGGCCTCACCCTCGAAACCATCCGCGAGCTCGAGCAGACGCTCAAGCTGCTATGACCGCCCACGCCCCCACCGCCATGAACGCCTCCCCCGTCACGACTTCCGCCGCTCAGCTCGCCCAGACTACGGCACAGCCGCTGCCGTTTTTCCTGCCCTATCAGCGCAAGTGGATCGAGGACACCTCGCGACTGAAAATCATGGAAAAGTCGCGCCAGATCGGCCTGTCCTGGACCAGCGCCTACAGCCTCGTGCGGGAGCAGTCCCGCTCCGACGCCCGGCTCGACGCCTGGGTTTCCTCCCGTGACGAGATGCAGGCCCGCCTCTTTCTGGAGGACGCCAAGTCCTTCGCCTCCATCCTGCACCGCGCCGCCGGGGACCTCGGCGCGACTGTGGTGAGCGAGGGTGGCGGCTCGGCCTTCGCGCTGGAGTTCGCCAACGGCCGACGCCTGCACTGCCTCTCCAGCAACGCCGACGCGCAGGCGGGCAAGCGCGGCACGCGCCTGCTCGACGAGTTCGCGCTCCACCCCGACCCGCGCCACCTCTACGCCATCGCCTATCCCGGCATCACCTGGGGCGGTCAGCTCGAGATCGTCTCCACTCACCGCGGCTCGAACAATTTCTTCAACCAGCTCATCCGCGAAGTCACCGAGCAGGGCAACCCGAAGGGCTTCTCCCACCACCGCGTCACCCTCCAGGACGCGCTCGACCAGGGCTTCCTCACCAAGCTCAAGGAAAAGCTCCCGCCCGAGGACCCCCGCGCCCACATGGATGAGGCCGCGTACTACGACTTCATCCGCGCCTCCTGCGCCGACGAGGAGAGCTTTCAACAGGAGTACCTCTGCCGCCCCGCCGACGACACCACGGCGTTTCTGTCCTGGGAGCTGATCAGCGAGTGCGAGTACGCCGCCCGCGACGAGTGGGAGATCCCGCTTGCGGCCTGTGCCGCCGGGGACGCGGAGAAGCAGGGGCGCGACCTGCGCCTGGCCCATGACCTGTACCTGGGCGTGGACATCGGACGCGAGCACGACCTGTCCGTCTTCTGGCTGGTCGAGCGCATCAACGACCTCTCTCTCACCCGCAACGTCACCACGCTCGAGCGCACGCCCTTCGCGCAGCAGGAGGAGGTGCTCGACGCCTTCCTCTCGCTGCCCACCCTGCGCCGCGCCTGCATCGACCAGAGCGGCCTCGGGCGGCAGTTCGCCGAGCGCGCCGCCGCCCGCTACGGCGGCTACCGCGTCGAGGGGGTGACCTTCACCGCCGGGCTCAAGGAAGCGCTCGCCTACCCCGTGCGCAGCGCCTTCGAGAACCGCACCCTGCGTATCCCTCCGGACAAGCGCATCCGTGCCGACCTGCGCGCCGTCAAAAAAGAAGCCACCGCCTCGGGCAATGTCCGCTTCTGCGCCGAGCGCGGGGCCAACGGCCACGCCGACCGTTTCTGGGCGCTCGCCCTCGCCCTCCATGCCGGACGCCAGCCCGCCGCCCGCGCCACCCACTACGAATCCCTTAATCTCCCGGCCCGCGGTCGCTGAGTGATCCATCCCGAACGTATCCAATTTTAACTACACAAACGCCACCTCCATGAAAACCGCCTCCCTCATCCCGACCGATCGCGCCCGCAGTTCCCGACGTGCGACGTTTAACCCGATCCGCCACCTCACGCCGGGGACGCTCACGCGCATGCTCGACTCCTTTCACGCCGGGGAGCTGCGCCAGGCCGCGCTGGCCTGGGAAGCGATCGAGCAGCGCGACGACCTCGTCAAGGCCGTCGCCACCAAGCGCAAAAAAGCCGTCGGGCGCTTCGGCTGGGAGATCGAGTCCTTTGACGATTCCGAGGAAGCCCGCCGCCACGCCGCCGCGCTGAAATTCCTCTACCGCCAGCTCACCGCCGCCCACGCCTGCGATCTCAACGAGATCGGCGGCTTTTCCCTGCTCGTACGCCAGATGATGGACGCCGTCGGCAAACGCTACGCCGTCCACGAGATTGTCTGGCAGCCCGTGCGCCGAGCCACCAATCAGGAGACGGACGAGCCCGAACTGCCCGCCACGCTGTTGACCGCACAGTTCCGATTCGTGCCGCTATGGTTCATGGAAAACCGCACCGGACGGCTGCGTTTCCTGGAGAGCGACACCGCAACGCAGGGCCGTGAGCTGGAGCAGGACGGTTGGCTCGTCACCACGGGCGACGGGCTGATGGAGGCCACCGCCATTGCCTATCTGTTCAAGCACCTGCCCCTGCGCGACTGGCTCGTATACTGCGAGCGCAACGGCATGCCCGGCGTGCGCGGCGTGACCGACGCCGCCCCCGGCACCCCCGAGTGGGAGGCCGCCCGCGACGCCGTGCGCGACTTCGGGGCGGAGTTCCATGCGCTCATGTCGCGGGGAACGGAGATCGAGGCCATCGACCTGCGCGGCGGCGGCGAGCTGCCCTACCCCGCGCTCGTGGACCGCATGGACAAGGCCATCGCCACGCTCTGGCGCGGCAGCAGCATGGGCACCGTGGCCGACTCCGGAGCGGGTATCTCGCTCCAGGGCAAGGAGACCGCGCTGATCGAGCGCGAGGACGCCGAGCACATCGCCGGCACCCTCCACACTCAGGTGGACCGCCCCGCCCTGCGCTTCCTTTTCAATACGGACCAGCCACGCGCCCGCGTCGTCATCCGCCACAAGGAAAGCGGTCTCTCGTCCGAGGAGCTCGACACCGCCCGCGACCTGCTCAGCACAGCGATCCCCAAGGTTATTCACCAGTTCGTCCGCCGCCTGATGGGCAAGAGCAATGCCCCGCTGAGCGCGTAGTTAAAATCCATGACAGACTGACACGCTCATCAAAAGCAACACCACCAACTTTATTTCCAGACATCCATGAACGAAGACACGATCACCACTCTCGTCACCCAGGAATGGTCCAATGCCACCTCCGGGTGGCTCAAGCTCGCCGACTACGGCGACTGGCCGCACGCCCGTGGCATCCAGCGCCTCAGCCGCGAGGCCGCCGGGCACATGTGTGAGTATTTCAAGTCCCTGCGCGGGCGCCTGGCCCGGCGCTTCGGCGGGCTGCCCGTGTACATCGGCCACCCGGACGATCCCGGCTTCGCCGGAAACAGCGGCCACGACGACACCCGCGCCTACGCCTGGATCGCCGACATGCAGGACCGCGATGACGGCCTCTATGTGCTCCCGCGCTGGTCTCAGGCCGGACGAGAACTTCTCGCCAACGCCTTTTATAAATTCCTCTCTCCCCGCTGGGCCATGCGCCACCTGGAGGCCGACATCTACGAGCCCGTCCGCCTCATCTCCATCGGCCTGACCAACCAGCCCAATATCCCCGGCGAAACCATCGCCAACGAGCTTCGCCCGGACAGACCTGCTGAATCTACCAACACGGATGTCGAGAAACACACGGACGGCACGACGAACCTGGACGGCTCCGCCCCCGAGTCCCGTCCGGTCGAAGCCCTCGACGTGCTGGAGCTGCTCGGCGTGGACCCCGAGGGCGACTGGCGCGGGGCCTGCCGCGAGCTCGCCGCCAACGCCCGCCGCTGGCAAAAAGAAGGTGCCGAGCTGGCCGACACCAACACCGAGCTCTCCGCCGAAAACGAACGCTTTTACCGCATCGCCAACGAGAGCGAGAGAACACGCACGCACTCGCAGGAAGCCTTCGCCAACGAGCGGCGTGCACGCATCGCACTGTTGCTCGATCACGCGCTGTTGCGCGGACGCATCCTGCCCCACGAGCGTGAGACCTGGGAGCGAGGGCTGGAGGCGGACTTTGACACCGGTCTGCGTGAGCTCTGCAACGCCGAGTGCGCCCTGCACACCCAGCCCCGCACACGCGAACTCGGGCGGCGCGCCCCACTCGTGCAGAAGCGCCGCGATTTCCTCGCACTCGTCAACGAGCGCATCGACAGCACCGGGGAAGATTTCAGCACCGCCTGGTCCGCCCTCAAGCGCGACCGCCCTGACCTCTACGACCAGCTCAAGCTTATTTAGTCACACGTATCCAATTTTCACTACTAAAAGGCCCAACCTGAATCCCTTCGGAGAAAACCGACATCAACCACCAACAACCATTCGACATGATTCGTTTCCTTAAAAACCTGTTCAAGACCCGTCCGGTCTTCGCAAACGTCGCCGAGGGTGTTCACCCCGGCCTCGTCACCCGCACCCTCGAAAGCACGGTTACTACGCGCCATCTGATCGGCAAGACCGGCAGCACTGCCAGCCAGGTCGCCGTCTGTGGGGCCGCCGACAGCCCGCTGGGCGTCATCACCGACACCGGCGCGGCGGGCGACCCCGTCAACGTCAACCTCCTGTCCTCCACCCGCACGACCGCGCTCATGATCGCCGCCGAGGCCATCTCGGTCGGTGAGGACGTGTACACCGCCACTGGTGGCAAGGTGCAAGACCAGCCCGTCGTCACGGGGACCTACTACCAAGTCGGCCGCGCCCTCACGGCGGCCACCGGCGACGGCTCCATCATCGAGGTCGAGCCCTGCGCCCCGCGTAAGCTGATCGTGGCCGAGGCCTTCACCGGCGTCGGTAACACCGACGTGATCACGCTGGCGGGCATTCTCCAGCAGGGCCCGGACAAGATCGTCATGCTCCCGGACATGTAATGCCCGGTCAATACACCAACCCTTCATCCTCATTCCATCATGAACACCGAGAAAATTGAAACTCCCCGCACCGGCGAGATCACGGCGGCCAACGAGAGCCGCTTCAACGCCGCCCACTACTCCGAGCCGCTGACGGCCTTCACCGTCGGCTGGAAGGACCCCGAGAGCCTCGACGAGCTGCTCGACTTTGTCGCCCCGCGCGTGCAGGTGGGCCGCCGTTTCGAGTTCAAGCGCGCGACCAACGCCGAGGCCTTCTTCTCCGAGGCCGACGACGTGCGTGCCGTCGGCAGCGCCTTCAAGCGCGTTGAGTACACCGGCGACACCGTCAACGCCAAAACCCTGAACAAGGGCCTGACCATGCGCATCGACCACGACGAGGTGTACGGCGACGACTGGCAGGAGCGCTATGTGCAGATCCTGCTCCAGCGCCTCCTGCGTAACGAACTGCGCCGCGCCATCTCCGCGCTCGACACCGCCGCCACCTCCACCAGCCACACCTGGGACGAGTCCGGCACTCCGGACGCGGACATCCGTGCGGCCCTTATCGACGCCGCCGACGAAAGCGGCGTACGCCCGAACCGCCTCCTCTTCGGCGAAAGCGCGTGGGACATGCGCGCCGCCGCCTACGAGTCGCAGGACAATGCCGGGGCCTTCCGCTCGCTCGCGCTCGACCCGCAGAGCCTCGCTCGCAAGCTCTTCGTGGACGGCGTCCGCATCGCCGGCGTGCGCTACCAGAGCTCCGGCAGTGAAAAGTCCGGCCTGCTTGGCAACGCCGTGTACGCCTTCTTCGAGCAGAACGCCGTGACCAAAGACGAGCCCTCCAACCTGAAGCGCTTCGTCACCCCGGTGGACGGCGGCGGCCACTTCCGCGTGTACGTGGAGGAATCCGCCAAGTTCACCGACCTCACGGTCGAGCACTACAGCACCGTCATCGCCAGCAGCGCCCTGGGCGTGCGCAAGCTCGCCGTCAGCGCCTCCTAACCCGTCTCCCGCCATCCGAAGGGCGGGGGCAAATCCCCCGCCCTTCCCCAACATTTCATTGTCATGACAAACTGGATACACCTAACCGAGTCCGACCTGCGCGCCTACCTCAACGCCTCCCAGATCGAAACGCTGCTCACGCGCCCCAACCGGGGAAACGCCGCCGACCCGCTCGCGCCCATTCTGGAGCAGACCGTCAGCCGCATCCGGGCCGATATCCGCAGTCGCGAGACGAACGTCCTATCCGAAGACCAGAGTGCCATTCCGCCTGAGCTCAAGCGCACGGCCAGCCTGCTCGCCATCGCCGACCTGCCGGGGAAGATCCGCGGTTTTACCCTGACCGAAGCTCAGGAGGACGCCGCAGACGAGGCCGAGGATGTCCTCGACCGCATCCGCGACGGCGACCTGCCTGTGCGCGTCCCCGCCGATCCGCAACCGACCCCCGAAGTCCGCACCGAATTCGGACTGGAAGTCGCCCGCAAACGCTCGATCCGCCTCAGTGGCGATCAGTTGAACGGCCTCTGATCAGCCCAATACCGCCACCCACCCTTCACCGCCTCACCCGACATCACGATGAGCACCTTTCCAAAGACCCGTATCCGCATCGCCGCGGACCTCTTCAGCTACACCGCCTTCGGTGACGTCCTCCGCGCCGCCGAGGATGACTACCGTCCGAAGTTCCGCGCCGGGGACGACATTCAGTTTGAGATCGGCCTGTTTAACAACGGCGAGCTTCTCGACCTCTCCGGCATCGCAGCCGTCACCCTTGAGATCAAGCCGCTGGACTCCGAATTGACTGAGCGCTTCGACGAGGACGACGACGCCGACAACTACGACCTGCGCGGGCCGGACCTGAACCTGACCCCCATTCGCAGCAAGACCCTCTCGGCCTCCGAGCTCAACGCCACGCTGACGAAGAGCGGCTGGGACAGCAACGCCTCCGAGCAGTGCCACGCGCTGATTGCCCTCAGTTCGGCCGAGAGCAACATCGCCGCCGGCGACCGGTGGCTGAGCATCGGCATTGTCACCGGCGACAGCCCTGGTCGCATCCGCACGGTCTGCGCCGGACCTATCCGCGTGCTCGGGGGCGGGCTCAGTCAGGCGGCTTCGCCCGAGGGAGACACACCTGAGACCTTTTATAATACGGCGGAGGCAGACGCGCGCTACCTCAAACTGGCCAACAATCTCTCAGACCTGGCCGACTCCGCCGCTGCCCGCGGTCACCTCGGGCTAGGAGAGGCGGATAGTCCGAGCTTTGGCGGTCTGACGATCAGCAGCGGAGGTGTAGTGGATTTTAATGACAACAGGTTGATCGAAGTTGGAGACGCCATTGGCGACACAGATGGCCTCAACCGCCAGAGCGCGGATGCCCGCTACCTTAAGCTCTCCGAAAGTGGTGCAGACATTGCAGATCCCGATGCCTTTCGTGATCATCTTTCGATCTACAGCCGCAAGGACGTCGACACCCTCGCCGCCAAGACCTTTGGCCCGGCGCTGTACCTCGATGGTGTGACTGGTGCCGTGACGCTGCCCGCCGCAGTCGGTGCAGCCTTCGCGAGTTCTTCCACGATTGCCATCCGCCTACGCCTCGCGGACGGGCGGCCCGCCGCAGTCGGTTGCCTGCTGGGCTACTCGACCGGGGCCATTCCCGACACGTCGTTCCAGCTCCTGCTCAACACCAACGGCTCACTCAAGCTCCTCCTGCGCGACGGCACCTCGGAGGCCAGCACCCAGTCTGCTGTCCTCTTTGCCGACGGGCCGAGCCGCGAAGTCACGGTTGTCGCCACCATCGACACGGTGGCAGGGGTGGCCACGCTTTATCTGGATGGCAGCCAGGTCGCCTCGCTGGACATCTCCACGATGGATTTTGCGGCTGGCATCTGGGGCGCGCCCGCGCTCGGCGCTCTGCTCTCGAGCGGCACCCCTGGCACGCGTTTGGCCGCCTACTTCGTCGCGTGCGCTATCTATAATCATGCCCTGTCCGCCACCGAGGTCGCCGAGCGCTACGGTCTGCAACCGACCTGGCCGGTCGTGTCCGCACAGAAACACGCGGCAGGCGTGGTCTTTGCACCCGACTTCAGTACCATCAATACATACACGTCCGGCATTTTGACAACGCTTGACAACAACGGAGTTTCCGACGGAGCGACAACGTTCGACGACTGCCTTTCCTTGACCTGTTCGGTTAATCAGTCCCAATGCTATATCTCGTTTATCGCCGACTCCTTTGCCCCTAAAGCCGGTGAAACCTACCGTGTGACGGGATGGGCCTATGCCCCATCGTCCAACTCCACGATAGATGCCATCGCGTTCAAGGACGGGCAGGCCGGGAACCTTATCAGTAACTACCCTTCCGGCATCATCGACATCTCCGGGCAATGGACCCGGATCGACTTCACTTATACGGCAAGCGTCTCGGATATGCCGCGCATCAACATGGCCAACGTGGGGCAGAGCGTGCCCAACATCGGCTTTGACGCAACGACAGGAGATATCATTTACCTCCAGGGGCTGAAATACACCAAGCTTGGAGCGCGGGCATACTACGATGCCGCGCAGGATTCCCGTGTCGGCTATCAACTCCGCGACCTAGGTGGCAACGGCCTGCACGGCCTGCACAGTCCCACCGGCTGCACCTGGCTGGAGGCGGGCACGCGCGGACAGCTCACGCTCTCGGGCTTCACCGCCGATGCCTGGTTGGGCGGCTCCGAACGGGCACTCATTCCAGCGGGCTATCGCATCGCTGAGATCATCGCCACGGAAACAGCGGGCGTGGGTGTGAACAACCTCGCCCTCGGCACCACGGCCAACGGTACCGACCTCGTATCCAGTTTTTCACTACTGTCAAATGAAACAAAATCGCTCGCTGTGGCCGCCCCCTTTGCAGCCAAGAGCGTCACCAAGCCCGTCCACCTCAACGACGCCCCAGGCGGCTCCTGGGGCGGGGCAAAGATCACCCTCACCTTCATCCTGGAGAAGTTCTGACCGCCAACATCCAGAAACCAACAATTAGCAATCAGCCATTTAACCCATGAATCCTTATTTAGCCATCATCGACCTCGAAGCCTCCTACAACGATACACCGGTCAAGCTCGGCTGGCGTGGCGGCATCCTCGGGGACTACCTGCTGGGCGACCTGCTGTCCGCCGACGGCGAGACCGTCATCGCGGCGGGCATCACTGCCAGGACCGAGCTCATCGCCACTGCCGCAGACCTCACCGTGGCCAACGTCCGCGCCGCCTACCAGGCTGAGCTCGGCCTGAGCGCCTAGCAGGCTGTCTATCTGTATTCAAAACTGGATACACCCATGAAATCCCCCCAGACCACAACCATCGCCATCCTGGCCATCGCCGCCGGTGCGTTTCGCGTCCTGTACGCGGTCCTGGCCGAGGGCGCGTTACCCGGCACCGAGGATATCGCCCTTGTGCTCTCCGGCGTCGGCTTCCTGTTTGCCCGCGACAACAACCGCACCGACCGCGAATCCGGGGCCGACGACGCCGAGGCCACCCGCGAGCTCAAGCGGGCCGTCAAGGCCACCCGAGCCACTCCCCCCGCCGATCACGGCCCTCGCCACTAACCTTTGTATTCAAAACATCGATACGCCATGAAACATTTAAAAACCATTACACTCGCCGCCGCCCTCGGGGCGGTCACGATCCCGCCACTCCTGACTCTTAGCGGCTGCGACACTCTTCGGTCCGTCTGGGCTCAAACACCCGAGCCCGTCAAGGCCACGGCCATCACACTCGGGAAGGCCGCCGCCAAGCTCGCGCTTAACATCGGCTTCACAGCCTTTCTGGACGGCGTCAACGAAACCGATCCCTACCGCGAACAGCTGCTAACCCTGCTGGGCGCAGTTGACGACGCCTTCGAGACCGGAGCCGATGCCTCGCAGGCGGCTTCGGCGGTCGCTGCCGACATCGCGGGCTCGGACCTGCCCGACGCGACCAAGTCCGCCCTCATCGACGAGTTGCTGGCCGCGCTCGCCGCCCAGAGCGAAGCCGAGACGCAGACCGTGGCCGCGGGCGGCGACCAACAGCCCAATTACGGCGGGGCGCTCTACGAGCAGCTCACCCTCACCCAGACCTGTCTGGACGACCAATAAGTCAGCCCCGCCTCTACCGCCCGCCCCGGAAGGAACTGCCGGGGCGGGCTTCTTTTTTCCATGGACACGCCCTCTCCCCTCTCAGCGACCACCTGGGCCGCCGCACTGGCCCGGCGCTACCCCCGGCTTCCGGCGGAGCGCACCACTTTCCGCGACGGCATTTACCGGCCTGTGCCGCGCGCAGACGCGCTCAGCCTGCATATGGAATTTCTGGCGTGGATGCGAACGATCCTCGAACCCCATGGCGTCTTTGGTTGGGTGAAGGACAAGGGCGACTGCGACTTCTGGAGCCGCTTGTTCATCGCCTACGTGCTGTTGCGCAACGTCATCGGCCAGGCTCCGAACAAGCCCGCCCTGGCCGAGATCCACTTTTTGAAAACCCCCGCCGACTCACGCAGCGGGCATTCCGTGTGTTCGCTGCTGGATGAGCGCATGCGCGTTTACGAACTCGACCCGCAGCCCGGCTGCGGACTGACCCGCCTGACCGATGCCCAAGCCGCCACTTGCCGTTCTCTGGATGCTTAGCCTCGTCCTGAGCGCCTGCGCACCCGAGCCCAGCCGCGATTTCCCGCGGACCTACCCGGCCCTGCCCGCCGGTTCTACGGAAATCTCACCCACCGCGGCGGAGCCGTGAGTCATTCTCCGAAAACCGCTGCGCCATTCCTCCGCCGACGCGGTCTTTTGATTTGGCAAGACCGCTGCCATCGTCCCATCATACCTGCTTATGAAGACGCTCAGCCTGCACGGCTCG
The DNA here is from genome assembly GCA_030673825.1 of Verrucomicrobiota bacterium JB024. Lineage (GTDB taxonomy): Bacteria > Verrucomicrobiota > Verrucomicrobiia > Opitutales > Cerasicoccaceae > Ruficoccus. Next base: position 50,791 of record JAUTCS010000075.1, read on the forward strand.
CTCCCCTCTGGCACGACCCAACCAGCTCCCGCCATCGAAGCCTGGCTCCCCGACGAAGCCGACCGTAATGGCGCGGCCATCGTCATCTTCCCCGGCGGAGGGTATTGGCGTCACGCCGAGCACGAGGGCAAGGGCTACGCGGAGTTTTTCGCCGCCGCCGGGTACTGCTGCTTCGTCACCGCCTACCGGGTCGCCGAGGGCGGGCACCGCCACCCGGCTATGCTGGAGGATGCGCTGGCCGCCCTTTACACCGTGCGCAGCCGCGCGGCCGAGTTCGGTATCAGGCCGAACCGCATCGGCGTCATCGGCTCCTCTGCCGGCGGACACCTCGCGGCGCACGCGGTGACCGCCTGGGACCAGTACGAGGCGGAGGTTTCGCTGCGTCCGGACTTCGGCATCCTCTGCTACCCGGTCATCAGCATGCTGGGCGAGCACCACCACAGCGGCTCCGCCCAGAATCTCCACGGGGGTGCCCCAAACCCCGAACAGGCGGCAGCCACCTCTCCGGAGTTGCTGGTCACCCCGCAGACGCCGCCCTGCTTCCTGTGGCACACGCGCGAGGACCCCGTCGTCCTTAGCATGAACAGCCTGGTCTTCGCCCAGGCGCTGGAGCGGGCGGGCGTGGATTACGAGCTGCACATCTATAAAACCGGTCGTCACGGTCTCGGGCTCGATGCCGGATATGACTGGAGCGGCCTGTGCCTTGGCTGGCTCGAAAAAATTCTGGCCTGAGTCCCTCACGGGGCCAGGTTCAGGCTCAAAACTTAACAGACAAACGATTCTACCGATACCTGAAGGATGCGCCCCATGTTCGTTGCCGTCTGCCTCGCCTCCTGGCTAACTGTCACTGGCGCGGCTTCTGCCGCCGTGACTGACCCCCAGTTGCGGGAGATTCTGGACGGATACGTTGAGCAGTGCGGGGGCCGATACACCATCCAGGATCTCAAAAGCCTGCGCTGGGAGGGTGACCTGAGCGAGGACGGTACAGTGGTGGCCGAGGTGATCATCGTGCGTAAACGTCCCGGTAAGATACGCCTGATGCTGCAACAGGGCCCGCGCAAACTCACCATGGGTTACAACGGCAAAACCTGCTGGACAACCCAGAGTTACAACGGCAAGACGACCAAGACAGAAACACTCGAGCCGACAGTGGCGGCCAACCTCATCCGCGAGGCTGACCTGATCGACGCGCTCGCCGGCTACCGCGATTCCTCGTACACCTACACGCTTATCGGCGAGGAAAGCCTCGGCGGCACGGACGCGTATGTGATCGGGGTTACTCGCCCCGGCGTCCAGGGCACTGAGACCTACTACCTTTCCAAGGACGAGTTGAAGCTTCTCCAGCGCGTAATAAAGGCGCCCCCCACCGACACCGGGGCCGACGAGGAGACCGTCACCGTTTACCACGACTTCCGCACCGTCAACGGCGTGCTCCTGCCCTACGCCACCACCACCCTCCTGCCCAACGGGCGAAGGCAGGATCTGCAGTGGGAAACCATCGACCCCAACGCCGGGGTCTTCGACTACTACTTCGAAGTACCGAAGTGATCCCGCTCCCGTGTGGCGCGAAGGCGCAGCCGCGCGGTTTCAGGGCATCACCCCGACCTTGACCCCGGGGCGGATATTCCCAAAGGTGGGGGCGATCTCCTAACCTTTCGCCATGATACGCCTTACGTTCCTCGGTTCCGCCCTCGCCCTCCTGCTGGGGCTGCTGTCGGTTATGCCTGCCCACGCGGCTGAAACGGTCACGCCTCGCCTGTTCACGCCCAAGCGCACCGGCGACTGCTACTGGTTCCGGGACCAGCGCACCGTCGGCAACTCCACCCTCGTGACCCAGTCCGGAGCCATCGTCAACTCGGAGAAGGCCGTGTTCGAAAGCGTCTTCGAAGCCAACGCCACGGTCATCTCCAACAACGCCCAGGGCAAGGCCACGCAGGAGCGCTTCGACGTCGTGACCTTTACCGTGAGCAAGGACGGCGGCCCGGCTCAGGAAATCCTCCCTCCCGGCACCCGCTTCACCGGTAAGCTCAAGCTGGGCAAAAAGGTCTTCACCGACGCCGACGGCCAGCCCCTGCCCGAGTCTATCACCGTCTATCTCGACCAGATCATCGCCCTGCGCGACAACGCCATCACCGACGACGACATCTTCGGCCCCGGCCATCCGGTCTCCGTCGGCGACTCCTGGCCCGTCAACGCCAACCTCGCCGCCGAGGACTTCAACTTCGACCTGACCCTGCTGACGAACGCCAAGAACCTCCAGGGCACCGTCACCCTCGTAGACACCGACACCCTCAAGGACGTCCCCAGTGTTCACCTGCTGACTGAGATGCAGCTGACCAAGGTCAAGCTGCCCGAGGAGAAAGGCCTGCGCCTGATCAAAGGCGACCTCACCTTCCGCTCCGAGACGTGGATGCCCCAGACCGGCCCGGCCTACCCGGTGCGCCAGCAGACCTCGCTCAAGCTCGTCCTTATCGGCGACCCGGTCGAGCAGAACCGCTTCACCCCCAAGCGCATGATGGCCACCTCCACCATCGACGCCACCATCGAGTCCAAGCCCCTCCCCCGCGACGAGTCCGTCATGGAACTCGACCGCACCCTCGGCATCCGCCGCTGAGGCTTTTTGCAAGAGATTGCCCGCGAAGGCACGCGAAGAAGCGCGAAGGGAAGCGGTTGATACCCCTTTCAACCCGTTTGGGAAAAATGGGTTGAGCTTAACAGGAAGGCCGGGAAGATCGAAAAGAGTTTCCCGATCGCAGTTGCGCGTTAGGACAATTAAAAAAGTTGTGTCCACAGATTACACAGATGGAAACAGATAGGTCTGAAATAATCTGTGTCCATCTGTGTAATCTGTGGATAAAAATAAAGCCACCTACGGCTACGGCTTTATTTGAATCGCTTTAGCCAGTCTGTTCATCAAGGAAACATTCACGAGCGGGTTGCCCAGCCGGTTTTTTCTTCGTCGCGTAGCGACGCTTCCCCCGGTCTGGCTTTCCTCTCGCAGCACTGATCCCTTCAACGCCATCCCCTGGCACCCCCTTTCCGTTTGAAAACGGTATTCGTCTCAACTTCGCGCCTCTTCGCGTGCCTTCGCGGGCAAAATGTATTTCCCGATCCCGCCTGTAAACGGCATCAGTTCAGCGTCGGGTCGTCTGGAGCGTCCGCGAGGAAGGCGAGTTCGGGCCAGGTGCTGGCTAAGATTTCGCGCCACATGGCGGGGCCGTCGAGCCCTTCCATCAGGTGGCCGCTGACGGGAATGACAAGCCAGGCGTTTTGCTGACGCTCCATTTCGAGCTGTCCCTCGGACCAGCCGGAGTAGCCCAGAAAGGCGCGCACCTCCGCGGTGGGCTCCTCGGTCATGATCTCGGTCAGCTTCTCCTCGGAGATACCGAAGTACACCCGGAACGCCGAGCTCTCGGGCATCCAGTGCCAGGCGGCCAGCAGGACCTGGTCCTTCTGGACCGGCCCGCCCTCGTACACGGGCACGTGCGCCAGCGGACTGAAGGCGTACTCGCCGTTGAGCTCGCCCAGGGTCTGCCCGGTGGGCCGGTTGATGATCACGCCCAGCGAGCCGTCCTCCTCGTCGTGGGCGGAGAGCAGCACGATAGCCTTGCGGAAATTCGGATCGTGCAGCCCCGGGTGCGCCACCAGCAGCGAGCCGGAAAAGGGCGGAGCTTCGTTGGGCTTGGGCATGGGAAATCGGAGACTAAAGGAGCTTCATCACGCGCACACCGGCCTCTTCCAGCAAGTCGAGGGCGATGGGGTCGTTGCGGTAGTCGTCGAGGTACTTGACGACTTTGACACCCGCGGCGCAGAGGATCTTCGCGCAGTTGATACACGGAAAGTGGGTGATGTAGGCCGTCGCCCCGTCGAGGCTGACCCCGCGCCGGGCGGCGTCGGCGATGGCGTTCTGCTCGGCGTGGACGGTGCCCTGCTCGTGGTCGTCGCGCACCCGCGAGAGGTGCGGCGAACCCGGCAGAAAGCCGTTGTACCCGGCGGCGATGAGGCGGTTCTTGTGCTCGCCGGCCGAGACCAGCACGCAGCCTACGTGCAGGCGCTCACAGGGGGAGCGCGAGCCCATGAGGATGCTCATGGCGGCAAAATACTCGTCCCAGGACGGCCGTTGCGTCCAGCCGCCGACCAGGGACTTGAGCTGGTCGAGCTGGCTCGGGGATTGCGCGGATTGCATGGAGAAAAGCTTGTGCAAGCGCCCGCGCCCCGCAACCCTAAACACGTGCACGCGCCCGCCTCCGATGTCCCCGACGGCCTGACCGTGGTCGGCTCCTACGCGAGCTTCGACGCCGCGAACGAGCGGGCCCTGGTCGTGCTCTCGATGCGCATGTCCTACCGCATGTTGCACGCCGAGGGCCGCTACCTGCTGTGCGTGGACGACGCCGTGGCCGCACCGGTGCGAGAGCAGTTGGAGCGCTTCGAGCGCGAGAACGCCCACTGGCCCCCACGCGCACCCGCCGCGCCTCCCAGCCGCCCAGCGGCCCTCGGGCTGTGGATCTACTCCGTCGTGCTGGTCACCGTTTTCGCCGCCCAGCGCCTGTGGCCCGCGTTGGAGGACTTTGGCATGAACAACGCCCAGGCCGTCATGCAGCACGGGCAGGTCTGGCGCTGCTTCACCGCCCTGCTGCTGCACGCCGACATCGGCCACCTGGCGGGTAACCTCGTCTCCGGCCTGTGCCTGATCTGGCTCGTCGTGCAGGTCTTCGGCAACCGCCTGGGCTGGCTGCTGGTCATCCTTTCCGGCGTCATCGGCAATGCCTTTTGCGCCTGGCTCTACGCACCCGAGGCGTACCGCTCGCTCGGGGCCTCGACCGCGATATTCGGGGCGCTCGGGCTGCTCGTGGGGCACGCGCTGGCCGTGGGCTTCTCCCCCGAAGGCTGGCGGCGGCTGCGTTCGCGGCTGGTCCCGCTGGCCGCCGGGCTGACCGTGCTCGTCATGACCGGCACCGAGGGCGAGAGCACCGACATCATCGCCCACTGCGCGGGCTTCACCGCGGGGATTCTCCTGGGCGTGGCCGCTCGGCTGCTGGCCCGGTCCGAGCCCCCCGCACGACCAGCCTCCCCCGGAGAGCCGCCCCCGCCACCGGAGTCCCCCTAAGACCCCGGCATTTCACCCCAAAGCCCCCCTTTCCTAACGGGCCGGGTCAATGCCTTACTCCATTTTCGGACCTTGCCAACAGCCCCCGTCCTGCCCATCTTTATCGTTAACCATAATCTATCCACTATGATCAAAAAAATTCTCCTGGTCCTTCTCGCCCTCTTTATCATCGCCTGTGTCGTGGTGTATTTCTCGCTGGACAGCATCGTCAGCAAGACCGTCAAGTACGCCATTAACACCTACGGCCCGCAGGCCACGCAGACCGCCGTCAGCGTCGAGTCCGTCGGCATCTCCGTCTTCTCCGGCAACGCCAAGATCGACGACCTCAAGGTCGGCAACCCCGACAGCTTCCAGCCCCCCGCCGACGCCTTCACCCTCGGCGAAATCAGTGTCGATATCGAGCCCTCCTCGCTCCTGAGCGACACCATCGTGATCAACGAGATCACCATCAAGGAAGCCGAGTTCAACTACATCACCAAGACCTTCACCTCCAGCAACCTCCAGGCCATCCTCGATAACGTGAAGGACTTCTCCGGCCAGGCCCAGAGCGCCCCGGCCACGACTACCCCGGCTCCCTCCAGCGACACGCCCGCCGCCCCGCCCGAAGCCGCCCAGGGTAAGAAGTTCGTCATCCACAAGGTCACCGTCGAAGGCGCCACCGCCAACGCCACCGTCCTCGGCCAGTCCATCAAGGTGCAAATTCCTGACATCCACCTCGACAACGCCTCTGACGCGGGCATCAACCCGGCCCAGGTCGTGGACCTCATCCTCTCGGACGTCCTCGTCGCCGTCATCGAGCAGGTCACCAAGCAGGTCGAGGAAATCGCCAAGGACCCCGCCGGGGCCGGCCTGAACATCATCAAGGGCGCCACCGACACCGGCGACGATGCCGTGGACAAGACCGTCGATACGATCAAGAACCTCTTCTAAGGCACGAGGGTAACTACCCTCTCAACACTAAGCCTCCCTTTACCAAAAGCTCCCCGCACGGGGAGCTTTTTTTGTGCGGGCAAACCTACGAGCCCTTGAACCTCAGATCCGACCAACACCCATTCCAATCCCATTGGTCATGAGAAAGAATTAACCACAAAGACTCAAAGGCACAAAGAGCACGCCTCCAGCTCAACGCGATTGAGCATTCGAGCTTAACCACTGATGTCACGGATACCACAGATGAAAAACCCTATCCGTGCCATCCGTGGTATCCGTGGTAAAAAACGACGCCCCCAGACCGGCGAACCCCATCAAGAAGACACAAAGTCTTTCCTCAAAAAACTCTGTGTTCTCTGTGGTTACAATAACGAACCTAGCGCATGTTCTGCTCGGCGGCGCTCTGGCGGATCTGCTGGAGGGTGACCGAGAGCGCCCGAAAGGTCTCGATCGGCACGGTCAGGGTGCCGGTGAGGGTGTTGTCGCCCGTGCGCACGTCGATCGTCATCGGAGCCAGATTCGTCGCAGCCAATTGGCTCAGGGCCAGCGTGGTGGACGGCGTGGCGGGTAGGCGCATCTGCTGGAGGCTCTGGAGGTAAATCTGCTTCATGTCCACGTACCCGGCGAGGGCTTGGCCGTCGGCTAATTCCAGATGGTCGCCGACCGAGTCCTGGGCGGTCTTGTCTTCGGCCACGGCGGCGGCGAGGGACTCCAGCCGCGCGGGCTGGTTGGACAGGACGATCATCCCGTCCACGATCTGGTGCGTGGGCGCTTCGTAGTCGTCGAGGCTGTTCAGGCTGCCCCCGGCCACGACGTCGCCCATCGCGCCCGGCAGGGCCGAGGAGACTGGGCCGGTGGCCTGGGAGGCGCTGGTGGCCATCTTGACGGCGCTGGCGTACTGCTCGATGGGCAACTCGTCCAGCAGCGCGGGCACGGTGTCGTTAAAGAACTCGTCCAGCAACTGGCTAAAAGGCTCCTGCTCCCAGTCCCCGCCAACCACAGCGGCGTAGTCCACCCCCTCGGGCTGGAAGGTCAGGGCGTAGGCCCCGGTGCCGTCCCAGTCGTGGGCGATGGTCTGGAGCGTGGTTTCCAGCTTGTCGTGGAGCTGGGCGGCTTCGGGCTCTTCGCCCGCCGCTTCCATGCGCTGGAAAAAGACCTTGAGAAAGTCGGTCACAGCGGCGGGATCGGTGTGGTAGATGAAGCCCGCGTTCCCCTCGGCCGGGACGAAGCGCGCCACAGGGACATCCCCGCCCGCCGGGGCGGAAAACAGCGCCGCCTCGGGCGATCCCTCACGCGCCACTTGCCGCGTTCCGATCTGGAAGCGCTCGGTGTCGAGGTTGATCCCGAAGAGCGAGGACTGGATGTTGCTGAGGAAGGAAAAAGCCATGTCGATGCCGCGGGCCGCGTCAGGGTCGGCGGCGGAAGCGCTCAGGCGCTGGTGCATCGCGTCCAGCTCGGCGGGTGTGCGTTCGATTTCCAGCTCAAAGTCAAAGGTCCGCTCCTTGCGCACGAGGCGCAGGACGTCCTCGATGTTGCCCTCATTGACGTAGTAAAGGGCGCCGGGGTCCTCCGCCATGACGGTCCAGCCGCCGACCTGCTTGACCGCCAGTCCCGCGGCCTGGATCTTGCCGGGCACAGCGCTGTTGGCGGTGAACTTCGCCAGAATCACATAAGCCATCTCCGACTGGTACGAGCTCCCGGACTCGAAGCCCACCACGCCGACATTCTCCGTGCGCGAGGCCCCCGGGAACATCGGGTAGCCGACCTGCCCGAGTGTCAGCAACGCCAGAAACTGAAGCGACTGGTTCGTGTCCGTGGCGTAGCCGAAGGCGTTGACCTTCTCCGCCATAGTCGGCAGCGGCGGGGCGCGCAGCACACCGACGGGGGCGGACGCGCCCAGCAAGTTCAGGGGCAGCAGGCCCAGCAGGAGCAGCGCCGCCTTCGGACGGAAAAAATCGAGAGATTTCAGAGAAAACATAATCGTGGGATTAACAGTGGCTTATGCCCAAGACAACGGCGAATTCCGGCGCCGGTTAAGCTCTTTTGGTCCCCTCCCGGACCCAAGGGTTCCTTTTTCCTCACGAAAGCCCGGGAAAGCGCGTCCGGCGATTGCGCCCGGGGCGTTAGCCGTCTAGGTTTTGCCTGTCAGTCCGTTGCGCACGCATCCTGCTGCCGACGAACCGGAACGGCCACCGGGCCGCCCCATGCTTTTTCCACGATTTTTACATGTTCACCCGGCGAGGAGTCTCCTAGATTCAACGCCCACATTCCCGAAATCCTGACCGCCACCGTTCAACGACGGTGGCGCAGTGGATTATTTTCCGTATGCGACAACGCATCATCGAACCCGAAATCCTCGACTCTCTCCCTCCGGACGATCCGACCGCGTTGCGCAACCGCCGCGAGATTATCCTGCTGGGGCGCCTCAGCGGCACCTACCGCCGGGCGGCCTCCCTGCTCAAGCGTCACCACCTCCCCGGCGACCGCGTGCTGGAGCTGGGCTGCGGCTGCGGTGAGCTGGGCCGCGCCTACCGGCGGCTGCACCGGGAGGAAACCCACTACACCGGCCTCGACGTGATCGACCGCCCCCGCGACTGGCCCGCACCCTGGCACTGGCGGCAGACGGACCTGCTCGCCTTCGACCGCTACAGCGACCACAACGTGCTCGTGGGCAACTTCATCCTCCACCAGTTCGAGGACAGCGCCCTCAGCGGCCTGTTCACCCGCATTCGCGAGCACTACCGGCTGATGATTTTCTGTGAAACCTCGCGCAACCGCCTGCACATGTGGCAGCTGCGGCTGGCCAGCCTGCTAGGGCTCCACCCCGTCACCCGTCACGACGGACGCCTGAGCATCCGGGGCGGCTTCCGCAAGGGCGAGCTGCCCGCCGTCGCCGGACTCGACCGCGCCCAGTGGCACATCCAGGACGGCACCACCTGGCTGGGCTGCTACTGGATGATCGCCCGCCGGATCGAACGGCCCCTTCCCTCTCCCCTATGACTCAGCCCATCACCATCGCCGGCGGCGGCCTGGCCGGACTCTCCCTCGGGATCGCCCTGCGCCGCCAGGACATCCCCGTGGTCATCCACGAGGCCGGTTCCTATCCCCGCCATCGCGTCTGCGGCGAGTTTATCTGCGGGCTCAAGGCCGGGACCGCCGAGACCCTCGGGATCGACGACTGTCTGGCCGACGCCCTCACCTGCCGCACCACTGGCTGGTTCGTAGCCGGGCGGCGTATCTGGGAGCGCGAGCTGCCCACTCCCGCCCTGGGCATTTCCCGCCATCGGCTCGACCAACGTCTGGTCGAACGCTTCACCGCCCTCGGCGGCGAGCTGCGCACCGGCTCCCGTCTGCGGCCCGAGGAAAGCTCCGCCCCCGGCACCGTCTGGGCCACCGGTCGCCGCGCCGCCAAGAGCGCGCGCTGGATCGGGTTAAAATTCCACTGTTCGGACTTCGAGCTGGAGGACGACCTGGAACTTCATTTGGGCGTGGGCGGCTACATGGGCGTGTCCCGCATCGAGGGCGGAAAAGTGAATATCTGTGGACTTTTCCGGCAAAGACCCAATGCTGGCGTCTTGAAAACGGAACTGCCCCTGGTCTATATGCGTGCTTCGCGGCTTGACAATCTTGCCGCCAGGGTGGAAGCAAGCACCTTGGACTTTTCAAGTATAGTGGGTATTTCCCGGCTTTCCTACCGTCCCGCTCCGGCGGATCGGGAGCGTTTTTCGCTCGGGGACCGGCTTGGGCTGATCCCGCCGTTCACCGGCGACGGCATGGCCATGGCCTTTCAGGGCGCGGCTCTCGCCGCCGGTCCGTTGGCCGATTACGCCCATGGCAGGCTGGCGTGGCCACAGGCCCTCGACACCGCCCATCGTGGCCTGCGCAGCGCCTTCGGACGCCGCCGCAACGTCGCCCGCCTGCTGCACCCGCTGATCCTCCGACCCGCCGCGCAACCTTTCCTGGCCACCGCCGCCAAGCAGGGCCTGCTGCCTTTCAACTTTTTGTTCAACCTCACGCATTAATGTATCTTCAAGCCCTCGCCAATCGCGTCCCGCCGACCGCCTACACTCAGAAAGACTGCTGGGAAATGCTCCAGCCGACCGAGCCCTTCAAGCAGCTGCTGCCCCGCTCGAAGTATATCCTGGAAAAAATCCTCATCGGCGCTGCCAGCGGGATCGAAAAGCGCCACCTGTCCGTCCCCGACATCCAGAACGTCTTCAAGAAGACCCCCGAGGAGCTCAACCGCGAGTTTGAACGCGAAGGCCCCCGCCTCGCCGCCGACGCCCTCACCGACGCCCTCGACCAGGCCGGGCTCAAGCCCGACGAGCTCGACGCGCTCATCGTGTGCACCTGCACCGGCTACCTCTGCCCCGGCATCACCAGCTACGTGGCCGAGCGCCTGAACATGCGCCGCGACACCTACCTGCAGGACATCGTTGGCCTGGGCTGCGGCGCCGCCGTCCCCACCCTGCGCTCCGCCGAGGGCATGATCGCCGCCAACCCCGGCATGAAGGTCGGCGTCATCGCCGTGGAAATCTGCTCCGCCGCCTTTTACCTCGACGACGACCCCGGCGTCCTCGTCTCCCTCTGCCTCTTCGGTGACGGTGCCTCCGCCAGTATCTGGACGGACAAGCCCGGCCCCACCGGCCTCAAGGCGAAAAACTTCGACACCATCCACATCCCCGAAGACCGCGAGCTGCTGCGCTTCGAGAACAAGGACGGCAAGCTGCGCAACAAGCTGCACCTGAGCGTCCCCCAAAAGGCCGCCATCGCCGTGGACAAGCTCTTTGCCAAGCAGGACCTCTCCAAGGTCGCCCGCGTGCTTTCCCACGCTGGCGGGCGCGACGTGCTCATCGCCGTGGGCGAGAAGATCAAGCAGGCCCCCCTGCGCGAGGCCGAGATCGTCCTGGCCAACTACGGCAATATGAGCAGCCCCTCCGTCCTCTTCGCCCTCGACGAGTACCTCAAGGCCGACCACGACGGCGACCTCGACGGCAAGGACCTCTGGCTGACCAGCTTCGGCGCCGGTTTCGCCGCCCACTCGTTCATGCTGGGCCGTTAGTTCGCAAGCGAACGAACGGCAGTTTGAGAGTTTGAAGGTTTGAGAGTTTGAAAGTTGGTCCAGACTCGCAGCGGCACCTTAAACTCCACGCCTTCAGCACGTTAAGCCTTCAGCCTTGGCAGCGCCTGCTCAAACTCTCAAACTCTCAAACCTTCAAACTCTCAAACTTATATCCATGAGCAAAGAACTCGAAGAAGGCTCCACCCTGAGCCTGGACTTTACCAAGCTGAAAAAGGTCGCCGACTGCGGCGCGGACGTCATGCCCGCCGTCGCGCAGGATGTGGACACCGGCGAGGTGCTTATCCTCGGCTACGCCAACGAGCTCGCGCTCAAGACCGCGCGCGCCGAGGGCATGGCCACCTTCTGGAGCACCTCCCGCAACGAGCTGTGGATCAAGGGCAAGACCTCCGGCGACTACCTCGAAATCGTCGAGATCCGCGTCAACTGCGAGCAGAACTCCCTGCTCTACCTCGTCCGCCCCAAGGGCAAGGGCGCCTGCCACACCAAGGACAGCTCCGGCACCGCCCGCAGCGGCTGCTACTACCGCCGCCTCCTCCCCGACGGCTCTCTCGAATTCGTCGCGGGCAAGGAATAGCGACCGCCCGTTTCCTCTCCGTGCGCTCCGTGTGAGCCCACATTTTTTATTTTCACAAGGAGCACACAGAGGGCACAGGGATAGAGGTTTGAACCGCGCGGCGTCTCGTCTTCCGCGGCACCCGTGGCTTGCCTTTGGCGGGTAACGGACGGTAAATTTTCTGCCATGTCCGCGCGCTTTGCCACCACCAGCACCCGGAGCTCCCGTTTCGGGGCGGTTTTCATGATCTTGTTCGGGTCGGTTTTCGCCGGGATGGGATTGATGTCGCTCCTGGGCGTCCTGCGCCAGGGTAATCAGGACGGACCGGTCTGGATCGCCTACGGCGGAACGGGCCTGTTTATCGTCGTGGGGCTGGGCATCATGGGCGGCGGCCTCTACGCCTTCTCCCGGGCCGGTCAGGAGGGAAAGCTCGCCCGCCAGTATCCGACCGAACCCTGGCTGCACAACAAGACCTGGGCCAGCGGCCGAATCAAGGACGGCAACCTCGGCGGCACGCTGTTTCTACTCGGCTTTGCCGTCTTCTGGAACCTCATCTCCTGGGGCGTCACCGGCGGGCTGCTCAGCTCGGGCGAACTGGGCCGCGAACCGGCCACCTACCTCGTGCTGCTCTTTCCGCTCATCGGGGTCGGGATGGCCGCGGCGGCGATTTACCAGCTCCTGCGCTGGCGCAAGTACGGCACCTCGGTCTTCGAGCTGGCGGAGGTCCCCGGGGTCATCGGCGGCAACCTCGGCGGCCTCATCCTGACCAAGGTCAACATCCGCCCCGAGGACGGCTTTACCCTCACTCTGCGCAGCATCCACCAGTGGACCAGCGGCTCGGGCAAGAACCGCACCACCCACCGCGAGACCCTCTGGGAGTCCGAGCAGGTGCTCGACCGGGAAGCCATGCCGGAAGACCTCTCCCGAAGCGCCCTGCCCGTCCTCTTTTTTATCCCCTACTCCTGCAAGCCGACCGAGCGACTCAGCTCCAGTTCGCAAAACTACTGGGAGCTGATCGCCACCGCCAAGACACCCGGCCTCGACTACAAGGCCACCTTCCGCGTGCCGGTCTTCATCACCCCTGAGAGCGACCCCGACGCCCGCCCGCCCGAACCGGACAAGGCTGCCCCCGGCGACGCCCGCCCCGCTCCGCTGCCCGCGCTCACCGCCATCCCCGGCCTCAGCGTACGCCGGGACTTCTCCGGCGGTGAGGTGCTGGAGTTCCGCCCGCTGCGTAACTTCTTCACCCTCCTGATCCCGCTATTCATCGGCCTCGGCATGCTGGTCGGCTCGTACTTCGCGTGGAACAGCGACATGCCGAAGATCTTCCCGGTTTTCATCGCCCTCTTCGGCCTGCTCATCACCTACGGCATCGCCTCCTCGCTCCTGTCACGGGTGCGCGTCACCAGCTTCCCCGACCGACTGGAGATCCACGTCCGGCGGCTGCGTCCGAGCCTGCTCAAAACCATCCCGCGCGACCAGATCGCCGACATCGAAATCAAGCAGGCGATGTCCTCCGGCAACACCGTCTATTACAACATCCACCTCCACACCACCGACGGCCAAAAGGTCACCATCCCCACGCTGATCAAGGGCCGCCGCGAGGCCGAATCCTTTGTCGCCCGCCTCAACGAAGTCGCCCCCCGACGCCGCTGACACCGTCATCCCTCTGCGCCCGTCGCAGAAAGTAAAAAACACACCACCGAGGTTGCCGTTTTCTCATCGTCGGCTACGCTGGCCTCCTAACGTCCCATGAAAAGCGTACCCATCGCCCCCACCGTCGAGACCCGCGGTATGATCTATTTCGCCCGCATGCTCGACAAGATCCGCAAAAAAGCCGCCGGAGAGCTGCGCGAAGATTTCCTCACCCGCATGGGCGAAGGCTTCGACAACCTCTGCTGCTGCTTCCTGCATGTGAAGTACCCCGAGGTCGTCGAGCGCACCCACCAGGGTGGCTCGGACGAGGTCATTCTCCAGTGGTGCCAGGAGCGCGGCCGCGAACTCAACGCCACGGACATTATGGTCTGGAACGGCTTCCTTTCCAAAGTCGGCTGGCGCGACTTCGCCACTGATCGCCTGGAGCAGTTCAAGAAGGAAGGCGGCTTTGCCGACCGCGACGACATCGACACCATCTTCGCCTTCATGGACGCCGACGAAGGCAGGGCATAGCGCCCCGGTGGGGCGCGTTTGAGAGTTTAAAAGTTTGAGAGTTTGAGCGTTCAGCGTATCGCACCCCAACGGTAAGTCGCCTCCCGTTTTTTCTCCCCCACTCTCAAACTCTCAAACTCTCAAACTTTTCACGCCTTCGGGTGGATCATGGCTTTCGGGTCGAGGGCCTCGTCGATGGTCGCGGGGTCGAGCAGTTTTTCTTCGAGCAGGACTTCCTTCAGGGTCTTGTTTTCGTGATGGGCCTTCTTGGCGACGCGGGCGGCGTTGTCGTAGCCGATGTACGGGTTGAGCGCGGTCACAAGCATGAGCGAACGCTCGACCAGCTCCTGGCAGCGCACTTCGTTGACCTCGATCCCGGCCACGCAGCGGTCGGCGAAGGTCCGGGCCCCGTTGGATAAAACCTCCACGGAATCGTGCAAGGCGTAGGCAATGGCAGGGATGGTTACGTTCAGCTCGAAGTGCCCGTCACGCCCACACACGGCGACCATGTTGCTCATGGCGATGACGTAGTTGCTCAACTGCACGATCATCTCGCTCATGACGGGGTTAACCTTGCCCGGCATGATGGACGAGCCCGGCTGGGTCGAGGGCAGGTGCAGCTCGCCCAGGCCGGAGCGCGGCCCCGAACCGAGCAGGCGGATGTCGTTGGCGATCTTGGTCAGACTCGCGGCGATGGTGGCGAGCAGTCCGGCCACTTCCACGCAGTCGTCGCGCCCGCCCTGGGCCTCGAAGTGGTTGTCCGCCTCGCGGAAGCCGATCCCGGTCTTCTCCCGTAAAACCTCACACACCAGCCCCGGGAAATCCGGGTGGCAGTTGATGCCGGTGCCCACGGCGGTCCCGCCGATGGCGAGCTCTTCGAGCCGGTCCACGGCGTCCTCGGCGCGCACGACGGCTTTGCGCATTTGCGCGGCGTAGCCCGAGAACTCCTGCCCCAGCGACAAGGGCGTGGCGTCCATCAGGTGCGTGCGCCCGATCTTGATGATGGGCTCAAACTCCTCGGCCTTGGCGTCCAGCTCGTCAAAGAGATGTTGAAGCGCGGGCACGAGCTTGTCCTTGATCGCCACGGCCAGGCTCACGTGCAGGACCGTCGGCACGATGTCGTTGGAGGACTGGCCCAGGTTCACGTCATCGTTCGGGTGGACGGGCTTTTTCGAGCCGATGGGGTTCCCGGCGTACTGGCAGACGCGGTTCGCGACGACCTCGTTCAGGTTCATGTTCGAGGAGGTGCCGCTGCCCGTTTGAAAAATATCCACCGGGAAGTGCGCCGAAAGCTTGCCGTCCATCACCTCCTGACAGGCGCGCTTGATCAGCTCCGCCTTCTCTGCCGGGAGCCGTCCAAGCTTTTCGTTGGCATGGGCACAGGCCCACTTGACCAGTCCCAGCCCGCGGATAAAGCCCTCCGGCATCCGGTGTCCGCTGACCGGGAAGTTCAGCACCGCCCGCTGCGTTGACGCTCCGTAGAGGGCCTCGTCCGGCACCTCCATCTCCCCCATCGAGTCTTTCTCAATTCGCATAAGCTTCCTATTATACGCCCGCCCGCCCCTGCTGACAACTCAAACTGCCATCCCTCGCCAACGATTGCCGACAAAGGGCTCCCAACCGCCCTGCCTCCACCCAGATCCGCCCGGGGGCTGCCTGGTTCGACTACTCAATAATTTTTCTGACAAAAATAGGCAATCCACCCCACAAAGAAACTTGCTCCCACCCCGATGAATACACATACTGAGCCGTTAAAGAGCATATGGAAGAAACCCTGTTGCCCAGCACGCCGCAGATCATCTGCAACATCGAAGAAGAACTGAGCCTCAATCAGGAAGTGGCCCAGCTCAAGGTGGCCGTGCGCGAAATGAAGCAGGGGCTCCAGACACTCGAATCCTCTTTTACCCTGCCCGAGCGCGTCGGTTTTTCCTCCGAGAGCACCGAGCAGAAGCGCCAGCAGGTCCATATGCTCGGCACCGCCATCAACGGCCAGATCGCCGTCATCAAGGACCGCGCCGAGCGCTGGAAAGTTCTGCGCGCCGAGACTGAACGCCTCCTGGAACGCTTCCTCAGTGAGTGTGACCAGGAGTACCGAACCGGCATGCGCGTCAAGGTCTTCTACCGCGACCTGCGTAAAAGCCTGGTGGACTTCCAGCAGGCCATCGTCGATTTCCTGAAAGAGCTCGGCCAGGCCCGCGCCGCCATGTGCGCCCAGTACGACGCCCAGCGCAAGAGCTTCCACGCCAACGCCCACGAACGCTTCGAGGCTGCCGCCGCCAGCGGTCAGCGTGTGGACCGCGCCATCCGCCACTTCAACGAGCTGGCCGACGGCCACACCGACGAGACCAGCCAGACCTACCTGCGCCACATCACCCTGCCGCGACTGACCATCCTTCACGCCCGTCAGAGCGTGCACACCATCCGCGAGCAGGATATCGCCACCGCCCACCGCCACATCGACAATGCCATCGATCGGCTGGAGCAATTTGTCCGCAACGAGCTGCCTGCCCTGGCCGAGCAGATCCAGGCCGCCGACACCGAGCACGACGAGACCACCACCCGTTACGTCGAGCAGTACTGGGAGCACCTGCGTCACCAGATCTGGAGCGACCTCCAGCGCGGCGTCAGCCACAGCGAGCGTCCCAACCGGCGCAGCCCTTTGCGTCTGCGCCACCGCCCCGAGGAGAAACTCAGCGACCGCCACACGCCCACCGCCCTCTACTTCGGCTACGGCAGCTGAGCTATTAAGCCTCTGGCTGGCTGGCTTCTCAATTATATTGAGAAGACCTATTTAACCACGGATAACACCGATTGCTCGGATGTTTCTTTTCGCCGATGCCCCCGTGCCTCCGTGTGAGCTCTCTTCTCCTTCAACCCGCTGGGTTGAACCATTGGCAACTCGCACGTCTCAGGAGGCCGGAACGTCCGCCACCGGGGCGGAATCGGCCCGCGTTTCCGAGGCAGGTTCACCGGAAGCATCCGGCGTCCGCGCGTCCGAGGCGCTTTCCGCCGTGCCCACGGAGGCGGCGGATTCCTGCCCCTCGCTCGGGGTCTCCGTCGATGACGCCGAAGCCGTCGCCGGAGCGGCATCGTCGGGCGCACTCGCCGCATCGTCACCGCCCTCTGCGGGCGCAGGCGGTTGCTGCCTGTCGGGCGTGTTCGGGCCGACCGGCGGCATGGCCGAGGGCGGGGCCTCGCGCGCGCCGGGCTTGACGCTCAACTCGATCTCCTGCTCGCCGCGCTTGACCGCGAGCGGCACAAACTCATCCGGGCGCTGGAAAAACGATGCCACCCGCAGGTCCGCGTCCGTGGTGATGGGGAAGTCGCCCATCTTGACCAGCTTGTCGCCCACCTGGACGCCCGCCAAGGCGGCGGGACCGCCCTCGACCAGCCCCTCGACCTCGACCCACGGGCCGCTGCCGAGATTGGACTTCTGGCGGGTCTGGAACCCGAAATAGGCGTAGGTCACCTTGCCGGAGAAAAGGATGTCGTCTCGGATGCGCTGGATGGCCCGCGCGGGCAGCACGAAGGAAGAGCGGATCTCGGGCAGCGCCACGATAAGCATGCCCACCAGCGAGCCGTTCATGTCGAAGACCGGGGAGCCGCCCTCGCCACCGTCGGAGGGAATGTCCGAGCGCAAGTAAATGGTCGGCAGCACGCGCTCGCCATAGTTGGTGTTCCACCCGGAGACTAGACCGAGCGAGGGGCCGGGGTCCTGGCCCAGTTCGCAGGTCAACCCGACCAGAAACGAACCGATGGGCGGCATCTCCGGCGAGTCGCTCAGCCGCAGGAACTGGAAGTCCGCCGGGAGCGCGAACACCTTGATGATGGAGACGTTGGTCAGCGGATCGCTGCCGACCAGTTCGGCGGCATAGGCGATCCCGTTACGCTCGACCCAGATACGGTCCGCCCCGTAGGTCACGTTCGTATTGGTCAGGATGTGGCCTTCCTTACTGATGTAGAAGCCCGTCCCGATAAACAGCATGGTCTTGCCACCGGGCTGCTTCCCGTCGAAAGCCGCGAACACCTTGACCACCGCGCGCTCGTTGGCGCGGTAGATGTCGATCACGCGCTTTTGCAGGGCCAGGGGCCCGCCCGTGTTGTTATCCGAGGCCGCCTGAGCGAGCCCTGTGGTCAAAAAAAAACCAACGCGAGCACCGCCCGCATTCTGCCGAGGCTGAACATAGGAAAAACTAGTAGATACGGTTCAGGACCGAAGCGTTTTCACTGCCGAAGCCGCTGTCGAACGAACCCCCGACATAGTGAACGTTGTGGTTCGTCTCCACCGGCATCGGCCGTGAAGCCGCCACCAGGGTCACGTTGCCACCGACCGGAGCCGCGCTGCCACCGTCGAACTGGCCGACCACGAAAGTCGCCTGATGAGCGCCACCGGCAAAATCCTCCGCCATGCCGGCCACCGGGGTGGCGGCTTCGGCGGAGACGGGAGCGGCCGCCGCGTAGGCGGGGGCTTCCGGGCTCGTCGCCGTGTAGCTCGGGAAATGGTTCAGGGTCAGCGCCACCACAAACGCGGCCGCTGCCGACAACGGCAGGGCCGGGACGAATTTACCCCCGAAGGCGCGCAGTCCGCTCCAGATGGAGATAACCGGGCGGGGTTTAGCCAGAGCCTGCCAGGATTTCTGGTGAAGCTCGCGATCAAAGCGCTCCCAGTAGGCCGCGTCGGGTTTCTCGTGCCGTTTCAGGCGCAGCAGATCTTCGACAGAGACTTGGTGAGAGGATTGAGGCTCGTTTGTTTCCTGCATAAGCAAAGTGTTCGGGTCTTTAGCAACTATTGTTCCAAATACTCCTTCAAACTGGCCTGAAGTTGCTGTTTGGCATAGTGCAGGCGCGAGCGCACGGTCCCCTCCGATGTCTTCGTGACCTCGGCGATTTCCTGATGGCTCAGACCCTCAATTTCGAACAGCACAACAACAGTCCTATGTTTAAGAGACAATTTCTGGAGCGCTTCGTTCAATTTTTCCTGCAACTCGTGCATGAGCGCCGGTTTATCCGAACGGCTGCGGGCGGTCAGCTTCTCCAGAATGTCCGAGCTGTGGACCTCCTCGTCCATCTTTTCCAGGCTCAGGAAGCGGCGCATACGGTTGCGCTTGAGGTGCGTCAGCGTGTTGTTCACCGCGATCCGGTACAGCCACGTGAAAAACGACGACTTCCCCCGGAACAGGTGGATCGAGCGGAAGGCTTTAATGAACGCCTCCTGCGCCAGGTCGTTGGCGTCCTCGCGGTTCCCCGTAAGGTTGTAAACCACTGAGTATAAACGCTCCCGGTACTTGACCACAAGTTTGTCGTAGGCCGAAACCTCGCCCGCCTGCACCTGCTTGACCAGGGCCATGTCGGTATCCGCCTCGGCCGCATGCGCTGCAGCCGGGGTCGCCAGGGCACCGGTCATGGCGTTACTCTCGGACATAGTTTTCCGTGAATAACCTAGCAGAAATTCCCCTCTTGGCAAGCTCCGGCTGGAGCAGCATTTGGACATCGTCCTGCACCTATGATCCTGCGGATCATTCCTGGCCGTGCCTGAAGCAAGGCCAGAGACAGCACATGACCGGCTACCACAAAAACTTCTCTGTGTGCGCTGTGGCCTAAAAAGCTAAACTTCCTTTTTCAGCTTCTTCCCGATGCCGGTGATCATCTTCTTGTGCTCGGGGGTGACGACCGGGTACTCCAGCGGCAGCAGCGAGAGCGAACGCACGATCGCCTCGGAGACAGCCAGCCGCGTGAACCACTTGTGATCCGCCGGGATGACGAACCACGGCGCGTGCGGGGTGCTGGTGTTGCTGATGCAGGTCTCGTAGGCCTCCTGGTAGTGGTCCCAGTGCTGGCGCTCGGCGTAGTCGGCATCTGAGAACTTCCAGTTCTTGTCCGGGTTTTCCACCCGTGCCAGAAAGCGCCGCGCCTGCTCCTTTTTCGAAAGGTTAAGGAAGAACTTCAGGACCATGGTTCCGTTTTCCACCAGGTGGTTCTCGAAGTTGTTGATACTCTCGTAGCGTTTTTGAAAAATGTCCCCTTCGAGCGCCGAAGGGGGCAGCTTCTGCCGCTGGAGGATCTCCGGGTGTACGCGGGTGATTAATACCTCCTCGTAGTGCGAGCGGTTAAAGATTCCGATCTCGCCCCGGCGCGGCAGGGCCTTGACCGTGCGCCAGAGGTAGTCGTGGTCGAGTTCCTCGGTCGAGGGCGTCTTGAAGCTCGTCACCTCGCAGCCCTGCGGGTTGACCCCCGACATGACGTGCTTGATGACCCCGTCCTTGCCCGCCGCGTCCATGGCCTGGAAAATAATCAGGAGGCTATAGCGGTCCTGCGCGTAGAGCTTGTCCTGAAGTTTGCTCAGCAGCGCGACATTGGCCTTCACCTTGGCCCGTGCGGCTTTTTCGTTCTTGTAACCGGCGGTGAAGCGCGGATCGAAGTCCTTCTTGAGGTTGATCTTTTTACCCGGGGGGACGAGCACGTCCGCAAGCTTGATTTTCAGGGTATCGCTCTCGCCCAGCTTGATAGTCAGAGAGACGCCAGACTTCTTCGGGGATTTCTTCTTCATGCCAGGAATACTGACAGATCGCGAGCCCGTAACAAGCCCATAAAACGCCCCACATCAGCTCCCCCCGGCACTCCCACCAACCCCAACGGGGTTGCGCAGGTCAGCCCGGGGTTGCGGAGCTACCCCGGGTGAGCGAAAACCTGCCACCTCCCTCAACCCTGAAAGGGTTGCGCCCCCTACGCGCTCAACGCCATCTGGCCATCAATGACGCAACCCTTTCAGGGTTGATAAAATCCATCCCGTTCGATCTCCCATGGTAGGCGCTCGCTACGCTCAGCCAACCATGGGCTAAGCTGCGGAACCCCGTTGGGGTTCTTTTGCCCCCACGCACACCCTAACGGGATGAGCCGCCGAACCTGCCCGGTTGAGGCGACTCCCCTTACGACCCCACCGCGAGCCGCTGGAACTGGCTCAGCACGAACTGGCTGAGGTTGCGCAGGCGCGGAACCGGCGGCAGCCCGGCGAAGGGCTCCAGCACGGCCTCGGCCTTGGCCAGTTCCTGCTCGAAGCTGGAACTGACCTCCGCGATGACGGCGTAGTCCTTCATCAGCTCGACCAGGTGGGCGGCGTTGAGCTCGCCCCGGCGCACGCGCTGGAGGAAGAGCTTCTGCTCGCCCCGCGGCAGGCGCTGGAACAGCACCAGCACCGGCAGGGTAAACTTCCCGCTGGCCAGGTCGGTGCCGAGGGTTTTGCCGATTTTGTCCTCGTCCCCGAGGTAGTCGGCCAGGTCGTCGAAAATCTGGTAGGCCACGCCCAGGTGGCGGCTGAACTTCCCGGCGGCCTCGGCGAAGTCCGCCTCGTACCCGGCGAGCGACGCGCCCAGGCGCGAGGAGACCGAGAAAAGCTCGGCCGTCTTCAGGTCGATGACCCGGAAGTACTCTTCCAGCGAAAAGTCGGCGTTGCCCCGCTCGAAGGTCTGGCGAATCTCCCCGGCGCAGACGCGGCGGGTCGAGAGCGAAACGGCCCGGCAAACCTCCACCGTCGGGAAGTCCGAAGCCAGCGCGAGAGCCTGCGAAAAGAGCGCGTCGCCCACCAGCACGGCAGCGGTCGAGCCATAGCGGGCGCTGACCGTGTCCGAGTTGTGGCGCAGGGTGGCGTCGTCGAGGATGTCGTCGTGGATCAGCGTCGCCAGGTGGACGAGCTCGACCACCGCCGCCACGCGCACCAGCTCGGGGCTGACCACGCCGTCACGCCACCCGCCGAAAAACACCAGCAGCGGGCGCAGGCGCTTGCCCTGATTCTGGAGGCTGTAGCGCACCAGGTCGCGGATGTCCGTCTCGAACTGCTCCACCTGGTCGTCCAGGAAGCTTCCGAGGGCCTGCATGTGCGGTACCACCGGCTTCACGATGTCGTCGAATGCCGGGGGGCGCGGCTGGCTTTTGTTTTGTGCGGTCAGCATACTTTTACAGTTGCGGTTTGGCAGATTGGGCCGAAAACCTCAACCCCTGTTTTCACAAAGCGTTGACCATCCGCGCCGCTTTGTCAAAAAAACCGCTCACTCTCTCAACCCCCGTCCCTTTCGCCCATGAACGAGACCGACGCCCCCGCCGATCAGGCCCAGACGCAGTCCCCGGCCACTCCCGCCACCCCGCAGGCCGTGGAAACCACCGCCACGACCCAAACGCCCGAGGAGCTGCCCGCCGCCGACAACAAGAGCGCCATGCAGAGCGACCCGCTCATGATCGTGATCCTCTTCGCCGCCAGCGTGTACCTGTTCAAGCTGTGGCTCGACGATTTCAAGGCCAACAAACGCGGCCAGCCCAACCCCAAGGCCTTCCCCGGCGCGACCGCCTGCTCCGGCCTGTGCGTGGCCGTGGCCGTCATCGGGGCGCTCATCCTGCTGGCCGTCGAAACGGGGGGCGAACTCGCCCTCGGCGTTGCCGGGGAGCAGAGCGATATCACTTGGCTGGCCCTGCTCTCGATCAGCGCCGCCGCCTTTTTCGAAGAGTTGATTTTCCGCGGTTACCTTGTGGTGACAAAAAAGGGCACCGCCGCCCTCGTCGGCAGCATCCTGCTGTTCTCGTTCCTGTTCGCCGCGCTCCACCCCTTCGTCTGGGACCTGGACATGCCCGAGGGCGTCGCCGGCTGGCAAATCTGGCAGGGCACACTGACCTTCGACTTCGGGGTCAAGGGCTGGTTCAGCACCGCGCTGGTCTTCCTCAACTCCCTGTGGTTCTACACCGTGCGCTTCTACGGGCTGAACAAGACCCGCTCCCTCATCCCCTGCATGGCCGCCCACCTCGCCAGCAACCTCGGCGTCTTCGTGATCAAGCTTGCCCAGGGGCATGTGGTGGGGTTGTATTAGAGCGTAACGCCATCCACCCCGCCCGCCATGCAGATGTTTTACGATACTCTGGCCGTTGTTCTCGCCATCAGCATCGGGATCATGGTTCTGTCCGTCTTCTTCTGGCTGCTGGCTAAAATCGACAACAAGCTGCGCAAGCCCGCCAACCTGCTCCATGTCAAAGGCATTCTGGACAAAGGACAGCGGATCAACATTCACTTTAACCGCAGCCAGACCATGATGAATGTCCGCTTCGCCGGCATCATCAGTGAAAAGCAGGCGGAAAAAGGCGGCCTCCCCTATCAACTGGTCGGCATGATGGTCGTGGAAGACGCGGAACAAAAACGCTTCCTAGTCAAAGCTGACACCATCCGGATGATCGAACAGATAGCGGGCAAGTAAACGCCCGCCTGAGCCCCCTGCCCCCGTCACACAAAGGTCACACTGCGGAGCTTGTTTCGCCAACCGCGCGGGTCTAGGGATACCCGCGCCATGCAAACCGCCCGTCTCTTTCTGCTGCTGCTCACGCTGACCACCGCCTCGCTCCGCGCCGGGGACGAAACCTGCGACGCCTGCCCCTCCGCCACGCCACCCGGCGACGCCACCGCCTCCCCGCCTCCGCAGGCCACCCCGGTCCTCGGCACCTGGCGACTGGCCAAGGCCGACGGGCAGAGCATCGCCGTCCCCTTTTACATGCGCCTGGACGCCGACGGCTCGGCCCTGCTCTGGCCGATCGAGAGCGGCTGCTCCCACCCGGAGCACCGCATCTCCCGAGCCGCCTTCACCCTCGACGACACGACTTTTACCTTTATCAAAAACGGCTCCGACACCGTCGTCTCCACCTGTGCGCTCGATGGCGACACCCTCACCCTGCGCACCCCGCAGGGCCATGAGATTATCTACCATCGCGACCCCGACGCCCCCGCCCCCGGCTACCTGCCCGGCGAGACGCCCGCCCCCGCCGGGGAGCACCCCGCCCACCCCTGATTCGGCTTGCCGGATAAGCGCCCGGCGGTTGGGATGAAAAAGTCCCCCCTCCCCCCGCCTGATGGAACTGCCAAACCACGCCCGCGTCGCCACCTGCACCGGCGGCAAGTTCAACGACCTCACCCTGGACTTCGACCACCAGTGCCTCACCACCGACTGCGAAGTCGAGGGCATCGGCCCGCTGCGCGTGCGCTTCGAGCTGATCGAGCTGGAGCGCGAACTGGTCTTCGAGGGGGCCGAGGGCGGTACGACCATGCGTTGCGACTCGCACGTCTCCAGCGAGGAGCTTTTCCGCGCCGTTGAGCAGATCACCCAGCTCGGCGGCAAATGGGACCGTTGCTGGCCCGCCGTCCGCGAGAGCCTTCTCAAAGCCCGCGCTGAGTACGAAAAAACCACCGTCCCCACCCCGGCCAACACCACCCTGCTCTTCACTCCGCCCGACGACGACGGCCCCTTCACCCCCTGGACGTGCAGCTTGGAGCTGGACCCCTCCGACGGCTGCTTCATCGTCGAGTTCACCCTGCGTGGCGAAATCC